>NZ_JBIVMI010000012.1:0-105049 GCF_044753005.1 Kitasatospora sp. NPDC088548 | reverse complement strand
ACCCTCCCCCCGCCAGGGCGCCCGCCTCCAAAAACCCCCCTTTGGTCTCCCCCCCCCCCCCCCCCCCCCCACCCCCCCAACCCCCCCCCCCCCCGGGGGGGGGCGGCCCCCCCCGCCCCCCCCCGCCGATGTGTTTCCGCACCGTTTCAAGATCGATAACCCTGCGGTCCACCTGCCGTGACCACTGTCATACGTCCGGCTGATGACGTAGCCTCTCGACCGTGCATAGGGTTCCCCACAGCTCGGTGAAGCCGCTGACGGCGCGCTCCGGCGCCGGAGCGCTCCCGCCGAACTCGCTTGGTGGGGAAGGTAACCGTATGGGCTCACAGCACCCCGGGGACGCGGCACGACTCAAACCGGCCGGACGGCGTCCCGACCCGTCCACGCCCGCGGCGGCACCGCCCGGCCCGGGCGGCAGCGGTCGGCCCGCCCCCGCCGGGGGCTTCGCCGACACCCTGCATCTGGCGATCGAGGCCAGCGGCCTCAGTCTGGACCGGATCAGGGCGGCGCTGGCCCAACGCGGTGTCAGGGTCAGTGTCACCACGCTGAGTTACTGGCGGCGCGGCCGCAGCCAGCCCGAACGGGCCAGCTCACTGCGCGCCGTCCATCTGCTGGAGGAGCTGCTCGGTCTGCCGCACAGCACCCTCTCCGCGCTGCTCGGCCCGCCCCGGCCACGCGGCCGCTGGGCCGCCGCGGCCACCATCTGCCAGCTGCGACTGGAGGACGTCTGGCCGGGCGAGCAGCAGATCGCGGACGTCTTCGCCGAGCTCGACGCCCCGCCGGTCGGCGAGTTGGAGCGGCTGAGCATCCACGACGCGTACTACGTCGACGCCGAGCGGCGCGCCAACCTGCTGCGGCTGCGCCAGGTGGTCCGCGCCACCGTCGGTGGGGTGGCCCGCTGTCTCGTCGTGCACAAGGCGGACGAGGGTGCCACCGGCTGCCCCGAGATCACCTCGGTCCGGCACGGCCGGCTCGGCCGGGTCCGCCGCCGCCCGGAGGCCGGCCTGGTGGTCGGCGAGCTGATGCTGGACCGCCCGCTCGGGCTCGGCGACAGCACGGTGTTCGAGTACGAGGTGGAGATCCCGCCCGGCGGGCCGACCATGGAGTACAGCCGCCGCTTCGCGGCCCCGGTGCGCGAGTACGTCCTCCAGGTCCACTTCGACCCGGCGGCGGTCCCGGTCCACTGCGAGCGCTACGACCGCGCCCCGGGCGAGGACGTCGACCGCCACCGCGAGCAGCTCTGGATCGGCGCCTCGGCCAGCGCCCATGTCCTCGCCCCGGACCAGCAGCCCGGCCACATCGGCATCCGCTGGGAGTGGGAGTAGCCCCGCCGTCGGCACCGCGCCACCACTGCCACCACTGCCACCACCACCGCCCCGGCCGCCACCGCCCCGTCGCGGCCGGGCCCCGCCGCTACCGCCCGGCCGCAGCCGTCCGCCGCACGAGGTGCACCATCCCGGGCACCGGGAACAGCAGCAGGAACAGGTTCGGCAGCCACCACGCGAGCGAGTAGTCCCCCCGCAACGCCCAGAACGCCACCGCCTGGAGCCCCGCCGTGCTGGTCAGCGCGAGCGAGACCAGCATCAGCGGCTGCGCACGGCCCGCGAGGCCGCGCCGGCCGAGCCGCAGCGCGGTCAGCCCGGTGACGCTGGCCAGCACGTCCAGCAGGACGAACGAGTAGTTCCAGTCGCTGAGCACCGGATTGTCGTAGTCCTTGTACGCGTACTCGGCCGGGATCAGCGCCAGCAGCGTGGCCGCCCAGTACACCAGGAAGCCGACGTCGGTGACCATCATCGACGCCTTGGTGAACCGCAGGACCCGGCTGCGGACGGGCAGGTCGCTCATGCTGTCTCCTCGGTCATCCGGTCACTCGTGGCTCATCCCTCCGCCGAGGTACAGCACGGCGACCCCCGCGACGACCAGCGCGGCCCCGGCCACCGAGGCCGGTTTGACCGGCTCGCCGAACGCCACCACCCCGCCGACCAGCGCCCCGACCGTGCCGAGCCCCGACCAGACGGCGTAGACCGGGCCCACGTTCAGCGACTTGAGCGCCTGGGCGAGCAGGACGAAGGCGATCACATAGCCGATCCCCACGACCACACTGGGCAGCACCTTGGTCAGTCCGTGCGAGGCCCGCAGGGCCAGTGTCGCGGTCACCTCGGCCACGATGGCCGCGCCGACCAGCAGATAGGCGGTCATGTCCAGTCCCCCGTCGTCGGTTCAGGTCAACTAGGTTCTGTCATTGATGAGTTCGACCAGCAGAGCGCGCAACTGCCGGTGCAGGCCGTCGTGCGGTGGGCTGAGGTCGAGCAGGCGGGCCGACCACCAGCCGTCGACCGCCATCCGGACGAGCGTGGCCACCGCCGGGTCCAGCCCGTCCTCGGTGAGCCGCCGCTGCCAGCGCTCGTACCGGGCGCGCAGAAGGTCGAGCACCTCGGGGCCGCCGGCCGCCGCCAGCAGGGCCACCGGCACCTGGTCGGCACCGCTGGTGTCCCCGGCCGGGGACTCCGCGGGGATGGTCGCGTCCAGCCAGGCGAGCGCGTACGCGCCGGGAGCCGCGCCGGGCCCCGGCAGAACGGCCTCGAACCGGTCGGCCAGCCGCTCGACCACCCCTCGGACGAGGGCCCGCTTGCTGGGGAAGTGATGGAGCAGCCCGCCCTTGCTGACGCCGGCCTCGACGGCCACCGCGTCCAGGCGCACCGCGTCGACGCCTCCCCGCACCAGCAGCCGCTCGACGGCGTCGAGCAGTTGATCACGCACCGGTCGTACCTCTCTCCGCGTTACAGACCGTCCAGACGGTCGGCCTCAGCCTAGCAGAGCCCCACAACCCGACCGGAAAAGCAACACCACCTCCCGGCAAGGGTGTTGACAGTCCGGAATGGGACATGCTTACGTTTCCTCGGCCAAACCGACGGGATATTGCGAGCCAGCGGGCCGGCCACCTCAGGATGCATATGCACGATGATCGAAGAAGCGGCGCCGGGTAATTCCTACCGCGCCAGGGGGAACGCTGTTCGACATCCACGGGGGATCATGCAGGACATGAGGATCGGACGATGTCCGCGCAGGCCGGAACCGGCCCCGCGCACTCACTGACACGCCGTCAAGAACGCACCAGAGCTTGGCGTTCACGCCGCGTCAACCGCCATGCCGGCCCATCGACCAGATCCGGCCGCGCCTTCATCCCCGGCCGGGCGAGCCGCGCAACGGCGCGCTGCCGCACCCCCGGCCGACGTCCCGCACGACCCACCCCGCCCGGTCGGTCCGTTCACGGTCAAGCGGGCGGCCATTTCGTGCAATGCGCGAACAAAATCGCGCGGCCCGATGCGCCGAATTCACCGATCATTGAATTTGAGGGAATCTGGTGGACATTTTCTCCAAGGTATCCGGCTACACCGCGGCCCGCGACGCCATGGCCGCCGGCATCTACCCCTACTTCCTTCCGCTCACCGGCCACGAGGGCACCACGGTCACCCTGGGTGACCGCGAGCTGGTGATGTGCGGCTCCAACAACTACCTCGGCCTGACCGCGGACCCCCGGGTCCGGAAGGCCGCCGTCGACGCGCTCGACCGGTACGGCCCCTCCTGCACCGGATCCCGCTTCCTCAACGGGAACCTCGCACTGCACGATCAACTGGAGGGCGAGCTGGCCGAGTTCTACGGCAAGCCGGCCGCCGCCGTCCTCTCCACCGGCTACCAGGCCAACCTCGGCACGATCAGCGCCCTGGCCGGCCGGGGCGACGTGGTGTTCGCCGACCGCGACGCGCACGCCTCCATCGTCGACGGCTGCGTGCTCAGCGGCGCCAAGCACCGCCGCTTCCGGCACAACGACGCCCGCTCCCTGGACCGTGCCCTGGCGGCCGTCCCCGAGTCGGCCGGAAAGCTGGTCGTGGTCGACGGCGTCTACTCCATGGAGGGCGACCTCTGCGCCCTGCCCGAGATCGTCGAGGTCTGCCGGCGCCGCGGCGCCCGCCTGATCGTCGACGACGCGCACGGCCTCGGCGTGCTCGACCAGGGCCGGGGCACCTGCTCGTACTTCGGCCTCACCGACCAGGTCGACCTGATCACGGTGACCTTCAGCAAGTCGCTGGCCTCGCTCGGCGGCGCCGTCCTCGGCGACGAGGACGTCATCCACTACCTCAAGCACCACGCCCGCAGCCTGATCTTCAGCGCCTCCGCCACCCCGGCCAGCGCGGCGGCCGCGCTGACCGCGCTGCGCATCCTGCGCGACGAACCCTGGCGGGCCGAACGCGCCCAGCAGAACGCCGACTACATCCGGGCCGGTCTGGCCGCGCTCGGCATCAGCCCGGGTGAGAGCAGCACCCCGGTGATCCCGCTACGGACCAGAGGCATCATCGAGACCCTGCTGCTGTGGCGGCGGCTGATCGACAACGGCGTCTACACCAACCCGGTGGTGCCGCCCGCCGCCTCGCCCCGGCTGCGGCTGAGCCTGATGGCCACCCACACCACCGAACACCTGGACAAGGTGCTGGACGCGCTGAGCGCCGAGTCCGCCATGTTCCTGCGCGACGACGAGCCCGACGCCACCGACGAGTTGGCCGGTCTGGCCGAACTCGCCCAGTCGGCCGCCGGCCGGCCGTGAAACCCGCCCCCGGCCCCGCGACGGTCGCGGTGCTGGCCGCCGGGTCGGCGGGCGCCGTCCTCGGCGCGGGGCTGTCCCCGGCCGGCGGCCGCCCGCCCGACTGGCCGTGGTGCGCGGCCGCGGCGGCCGGGGCCGCGCTCGCCCTGGCGGCCGTCCTGCTGCGCGGCCGCTCCGCCACCGGTCTCCTCGGAGGGCCGCCCCACCGGCCCTCCGCCGCCGGGCTGCTGCTGCTCGGCGGCGCTCTCCCGGCCTCAGTCACCGCGGGCAGCACCGTCCTCGCCGCCGTGGTCACCACCGTCGCGGCACTCACCGCCGCGACGGCGCTCGGCCCGCACCGCACCACCGCTCCCCGGGCACCCGCCCTCGCCGGGACGGCCGCCGCCCTGGTCGCCGGAACCGCCGCGGCAGCGGCGGCCCCCTCGGCGTCCGCGGCCGTCCTCGGCACCCTGGCCGGCGTGGCCGGCCTGCTGCTCGTCGCCGCCGCGGCACCGGCCGCGGAGACCGAACCCGACCATCCACCAAGGAGCCAGCCATGAGTCGCCTCGGACTCGCCGCCCGTGCCCTGCGTCTGACCCTGAGCCGCACCCACGCGGACCCGACCCCCGACTACGATGCCGCGAGTCCCAGCTACGACACCTACTTCAGCCCGGTGATGGGCGTGCACTCGATCGCCGCACTCGACCACGTGACCATCCGCCCGGGCGACGACGTCATCGAACTCGCCTGCGGCACCGGCCATCTGACCCACGAGATCGTCCGCCGGCTGGAGGGGCGCGGCTCGGTGCACGCGGTGGACAAGTCCCCGGGCATGCTCTCGGTCGCCCGGGCCAAGGTGCTGCCCGCGGCGCTGCGCTCGCCCGGCCTCGAAGTCTCCCTGGAGGAGGGGGACATGGAGGAGTTCCTGCGGAACCGGCCGACCTCCGGCGCGGACCTCGTCGTGGTCGGCTGGGCGATCTGCTACAGCAAGCCGGTGAAGCTGCTGGAACAGATCAGGCGGGTGCTGCGGCCCGGCGGCCGGGTGGTGGTGATCGAGACCCGCGGCGACGCGCTCAAGACCCTGATCGACCAGCTGGAGAAGGTGTTCGCCGCCGACCCGTCCCTGCTCACCGGCCTGGTCCGGGTCAACCTGCCCAAGGACGCCGCCACCGTCGCCCGCTGGTTCGCCAAGGCCGGACTCACCGTCGACGTGCGGCGCGACGGCCACCAGGTGCTGCCCGCCGACACCCCCGAGGCGGCCCTGGAGTGGGTGCAGCGCTCCGGCGCCGCGGCCGGTTTCAAGGACGCCGTCGACCACCACCGCGAGCAGCACGCGCTGGACCTCATCCGGGCCGGACTGGCCGAACACGTCGCCAGGCACGGCTCGTTGGAGCTTCGGCACACCTTCGTGGTGGTCACCGGCAGCAGCCCGGCCGCCGCCACCACCGGCACCGGCCCGGGCGGGCGACACCGCGAGGGAGTCGGCACCGCATGACCGCGACCGTCACACCCGCCGCACCGGAGACCACCCCGGGCGCGATGCGCAACCGTCTGCTGCGTCTCGCCCGGGTGCTCACCGCCCGCCCGAAGACCGTGCTCATCGCCTGGGCCGTACTCATCGCGGTCTGCTTCCCGTTCGCCTCGCAGCTGAACGACGTCCTGACCAAACAGGGCGCCTCCAAGGTGGTGCCCGGCACCAGCAGCGCCCGCGCCGACCAACTGGTCGAGCGGTCCTTCCCGGACCGCTCGCAGCGCGAGTCGATCGTCGCGATCGGGGCCCCGGACGTCCGCGGCGCCCAACTCCGCGCCCTGCTGGCCGGACTGGACGGCCGGATCGCCGAGAAGGTGCGCACCGGCGAGGTGCGCCAGTCCAGCTCGGCGTACACCCTGTACCGGGACTCCACCACCGCGTACCTGCGGCAGCTGCGCACCCAGGTGGACCAGCAGCTCGCCGCCGCCCGTGCCGACACCTCCCCCGAGGCCCGCCGTCAGGCGGTGGACGCCCTGGTGTCGGTGGGTCAGGTACCGGCCGCCCTGGCCGGGCCGGCCCGCCAGGCGGTGACCGCCGACGACTCCGCGCTGCCCGGTCTGGCGGCCGGCTTCGCGGCCACCGCCGACTGGCACGCCTTTCCGGTGCCGGTGCCCGCCGACGCCGTCGACCGCCTCCTCGCCAAGGACGGCACCGCGGCGCTGGTCTCGGTCAGCTTCGCCAAGCAGGCCGGCCACGACCCCGATGTGGACTGGCTGCGCGCCGCCGTCGCCGACGCGCTGCGCACCGCCGGCGCGGGCCCGGACGTCAACGCCCATGTCACCGGCGAACTCGCCCTGATCAAGGACACCTACAAGAAGGCGGAGGACGACAACGCGCTGATGGAGACGGTCGCCTACGCGATCATCTTCGTGGTGCTGCTGCTGTTCTTCCGCGCCGTGGTGCCCGCCGTCCTGACGGTCGCCGCGATCGGGCTGGCGACGACCGTCAGCCAGGCCGCGCTGTTCGCCCTCGGCCATCAGGTGACGCTCACTCAGTTCACCATCACCATCATGAACTTCGTGATGCTGGGCGCGGGCGTCGACTACAGCATGCTGCTCTCCTCGCGCTACCGGCAGGAGCGGCTGGCCGGGCGGCCGCCCAAGGAGGCCGCGGTGCACGCCACCGCGCACGCGGGCGAGTCGATGCTGCTCGCCGCCGCCGCGGTGGTCCTCGCCTTCGGCGCCACCCTGCTCTCGCCGGTGGACTGGATCCCGCCGCTCGGCTACGGCGGGCTGATCGGCATCCCGATCGTGCTGCTGGCCGCGCTCACCCTGACCCCGGCGCTGCTGACGCTGCTCGGCGACCGCTTCTTCGCGCTGGGCCTACGGCCGCTGAGCGACCTGGAGCACGGCAGCGCCCTCGGCCGGCACCTGGCCAGGGCCGCCGACCTGGCCCGCCGCCGCAAGGTGGCGATCGTGCTGGTCTTCGCCGCCGTCACGGTGCCGTTCGCGGTGGTCACCGCCCAGCACCGGTCGACCGCCGACCCGGTGGCACTCAGCCCGGCCACCGACTCCCGGACCGGCTTCGAACTGGTCGCCCGGACGTGGGGCGACGCGACCGTGCTGCCCACACTGGTGGTGGCCCGGCCGGCCCCGGGGGTGGTCGACCCGGCGGAGCACCGGCTCACCGACACCGGCCGCACCGCCGTCACGGCGCTCACCGACAGGCTCGCCGCCGTCCCCGGCGTGGCCAGGGTCTCCGCGGTGACCAGGCCGTTCGGCACCCCGCTGGCCGCCGACCAGGTCGACGCCCTGGGCGCGGAGCTGCGGCGGGACTACCTGGCCGACGACGGCGCCCTGCGGATCGTGGTCGAGCTCGCCGACCCGCCGTACTCCGGGGCCGCGGCGCGGGCCGTGGACCGCGTCCAGGACGTCACCGCCGCGGCGAAGGACGTCGGAACACTGGAGGTCGGCGGCGCCACCCAGGTCGACCGCCAGTACGGCAACGCGCTCGACTCCAGTTTCTGGCAGATGATCGGGCTGGTCTCGGTCGGCGTCTTCGTGATGCTGGTGATCGCCCTGCGGTCGCTGCTGATCCCGGTCCGGCTGATCCTCACGATCATGATGAGCAACGTCTGGGCGATCGGCATCACCGTGCTGATCTTCCACTTCTGGCTCGACAAGGCGATCATCGACGACCTGCCGATCTTCCTCACCGTGCTGATGATGGGTCTCGGGATGGACTACGAGATCTTCCTGGTCACCCGCGTCCGCGACCTGGTCCGCGGCGGTGCGGACCAGGAGAGCGCCACCATCGGCGCGGTGGTCGACACCGGCCGGGTGATCAACGCGGCCGGCCTGGTGATGGCCGGCAGCCTCGGCACCATGGCGCTCTCCTCCACGGTGATGCTCCAGGAGTACGGTGCCGGGCTCGGCCTCGCCGTCCTGCTGGACGCCACGCTGATCCGGATGCTCTTCGTCCCGGCCACCCTGCTGCTGTTCCGCCGCTTCAACTGGTGGCTGCCGACCCTGCGCCGGGCCCGTGCGGAGGTGAGCCCGCGATGACCGCGGACCGTCCGGTGACGGCGTCCGGCTGCCCCGTGCCCGCCGTCACCGGGCGGGCCCGCACCGTCCACCGCCTGCGCGCCCACCACCGCGCCGCGCCGCCGGCCTCCGCCGCCCTGCTGTTCGCGGTGCTGGCCGGGGCGCGGATCGCCGGGGCGTTCGCGCTCCCGCTGATGGTGCTCTCGGTGGGCCTGAGCGCCCTGGTGCCGGCCGTCCTCGACCGCGCGGACCGGGTGGCGGCGGGCCTGCGCCGGTTCCGGTTCCGGCCCGCCGCGGCCGGGACCGGCCTGGTGGTCCTCGCCTACGCCGACACGGTGTTCGCCACCCGGGCCGCCTTCGGCCGGGGCGACGGCAACTGGACGGCCCTGGTGCCCGGGCTGTTCCGGCAGATGGCACCGGGCGCGCCGGTGGTCGCGGGCGTCGCCATGGTGGTCTGCATGGGCGTCCTGGTCCCGCTGGTCGAGGAGGTCTGCTACCGGGGTGTGCTCTACCACGCGGTGGAGCACGCCCGCGGTCCGGCCGTGGCGATCGCCGCCACCTCGGCCGCCTGGGCCCTGGTGCACCTCGGCGACTACGGCCTCCACCCGTTCGACACCCGGGTGATCTGCGGGGTGCTGCCGTCGGTCTTCACCATGGGCCTCGCCCTCGGCATCTGCCGGGCCTGGACGGGTTCGGCCCTGGCCGGCGCCGTCGCCCAGGGCACCGCCAACCTCCTGCTGCTCGGCTGGGTCCTCTGGGCCCTCTGAGGGCGGGTCACGACCCCGGCCTCCCCTCCGGGCGCCCGGCCCCGACACGCCCTAACACCTCCCGTCCACCCGCGCCAGAGCCGCCCCGCCGAACGGCCGTCACCCGCCCGGCTCAACCCACCTCGCCGAACACTCGTCCGCTTTGGGACTTTAGTCCCGATAACACGCGGTATCAGCCTGGGAAGGTCAGTCCTGTCACGCCGTCAGGGCCTGACCAGGAAAGAGGCGGAGAATGACCCGTACCGACCAACTGACCCCGTTGCTGGAGTTCGACGACGTCGAACCCGACGAGGACTGCATATGCGGGGGCTGCAGCGCCCGCCGTCGCGCCCGGCTGCACGCCGCCCCGGTGCACGAGGGCGGGCACGCCGCGGCCCGCAGCGTCCGTCGTCGCGCCGCCGTACTGATGGCCGCGGTCGGCACCGCCCTCGGCGGCGGCGCGGCCGGAGCCACCGGCGCGGTCGCCGCACCGGCCCCCACCCCCACCCCGGGCGGCAGCAGCACCGCCCAGCCGCCGCAGACCCCGCAGGGCGAGGTCAGCGGCCTGTACGGGCAGGCCCCCGGCGCCCGCGCCTTCGCCGCCCCGCGGGCCACCACGCAGCCGGTCACCCGGGCGCAGATCATCGAGCGGGCACAGAGCTGGGTCAACCAGAAGGTCCCGTACAGCATGAGCCGCTACTGGTCGGACGGCTACCGCCAGGACTGCTCCGGCTTCGTCTCGATGGCCTGGGGCCTGGGCAGCAGCCAGACCACCTGGACCCTGCCCAACGTCGCCGAGCGGATCACCAAGGCGGACCTCCAGCCCGGCGACATCCTCGTCTACAACAACCCGGCCAACCCGCAGGCCGGTTCGCACGTCACCATCTTCGGCGGCTGGGCGGACTCCTCCCGGACCCGTTACCTGGCCTACGAGCAGACCTCCCCCAGCACCCTCAAGCGGGACACCCCGTACGCGTACTGGAACAACTCCGCCTCGTACGTCCCCTACCGCTACAAGGGGCTCGCCACCGGCGGCAACGGCAACGACGGCTCCTCCTCGACCGCCTTCCCCGGCGCCGGCGCGTTCGGCCCGGGCGCCAACAACGCGTCCGTCACCAGGCTCGGGCAGCTGCTGGTGCAGCGCGGCGGCGGGAAGTTCTACAGCGAGGGCCCCGGCCCGCGCTGGGGCGAGGCCGACCGGAAGGCCACCGAGGCGTTCCAGCTCGCCCAGGGCTGGCGGGGCAGCGAGGCGGACGGCATCCCGGGCAAGGACACCTGGGACTACCTGGTCAACCAGAAGGGCCGCGACATCGACGGCGGTTCCCCGATCCCGCCACCGCCGCCGGTCAACCCCGGGACGGGGGCGACCGCCTTCCCCGGCCGGGACAAGTTCACCCCCGGCGCCAGCAACGACTACGTCCGGCAGCTCGGCGAGCAGCTGGTGCGCAAGGGGTTCGGCCGCTACTACACCCAGGGGCCCGGCCCGCGCTGGACGGAGAGCGACCGGCGCAACGTCCAGGCCTTCCAGGAGGCCCAGGGCTGGCGCGGCAGCGAGGCCGACGGCTACCCGGGCCCGGACACCTGGCGCCGCCTCTTCTCCTGACCACTGATCACTGACCGCCGACCCCGTTCGCCCCCACCCCAGGACCGCCCCCCCGCCGCCCGTCCGCGCGGCGGGGGGCGGTCGCGCTCAGGCGGTCGCGCTCAGGCAGGCCGGCGGGACATCCAGTGGAAGAGCCCCATCGCCACACTGGTCGCCAGGTTGAAGCTGGACACCCCGGGCCGCATCGGCACCGCGACCAGCCGGTCCGCCCGCGCCTTCAGCTCCTCCGAGACCCCGTGCCGCTCGGTGCCGAAGGCCAGCAGCGCGTCGTCCGGGAACGTCACCGCCCGGATGTCATCGCCCTCCGGGTCCAGCACGTACAGCGGCCCGGCGGGCAGCTCAGGCAGCGTCAGCCGCTCGACGGCGGTGGCGAAGTGCAGGCCCGCGCTGCCCCGGACGACGGTGGGGTGCCAGGGGTCCAGGTCGCCGGTGGTCACCACGCCGGCGGCCCCGAAGCCGGCCGCCAGCCGGATCACCGCGCCGACGTTGCCCAGGTTGCGCGGGTTCTCCAGCAGCACGACGGGCGCCTGCCGGGGGTGCCGGGCGAGCGCCGCCCGGTTGGCCCCGGCGGTCGGCCGGGTGGCCAGCGAGATCACCCCGGTCGGGTGCGGCCGGGGCACCAGCGTCCGCAGCGCCGGCTCCGGCAGCTCCACCGCCAGCGCGTCCAGCGCGGGCACCACGTCCCCGGCCAGCTCCGCCGCAAGCGCCAGCAGCCCGGCGCGGTCGGCGGTCAGCACCTGCCGGACGTCCCCGCCGAAGCGCAACGCGTGCTTCAGCGCGTGGAATCCGTCCAGCAGCACCGTCTCCGGCGCCTGCGCGCCCGCCCGCCAGGCCCGCACCAGCTCGTCGTTCATGGCGCTCACTCTGCCACCCCGGCCGCGCCGGGCTCACCGGGCCGTCCGGCGGCCGCGATCACCTGGTCGAAGCCGAGCGGCGCGCCGAGCGGACCGGCGCCGTCCGCGCACAGCCCGGCCAGGGCGAGGTCCAGGTGCCGGTGGACCAGCGTGCCGTCGGCGTCCAGCACGGCCAGACCGCCCGGCAGCGGGCGGGAGACCCGGACGCAGAGCAGCACCAGGTCGCCCATCCCGACGTCCGCACGCAGCTGCCCGGCGTCCTGGGCGGCCCGCAGCAGGCCCTCCACCGCCTCGACGGCCGCGCCGCGCACGGCGACCAGCTCCTCGTCCACCACCAGCCGCTCCAGCAGGACCACGATCGCCGCGCCCATCCGCAGGTCGGCGGCGGCGTGCGCGAAGCGGCGCAGCGCGAGGTACGGGTCGGGCTCCGCCCGCCGGGCCTCCTCGGCGGCCCCGGCGAGCCGGGCCAGCAGGTCGGTGACCAGCGCCCGGACCAGCGCCTCGCGGTCGGGGAAGCGCCGGTAGAGGGTGCCGGGTCCGACCCCGGCCCGACGGACGACCGCGTCCAGCGGGGCGTCCGGGCCGCGTTCCAGGAAGACCTCGCAGGCGGCGTCCAGGATCCTGCGCCGGCTTCGTTCCGCGTCCGCCCTCATCACCACTCCCTAAGCGGAGAAAATCTCTCCCCCTATGCTACCGTCAGGGAACCGGAGAAAAACTCTCCGTATAGTCGGGCAGCCATCGAGGAGCGACGCCATGACGACCACGGCCACCGGCACGACCACCACCCCCCTCACCCTCCGCACCGACATCGACGGCACCCGGCACACCCGGGACGCCGTCCTCGCCTGGGAGCTGGACCGGGCCCGCGCCGCCCTGCGGCTGCTCAAGCAGCGGCTCGGCGACGACCGGACCCGTGAACTCCTCGCCCCCGACCTGGCGTCCGCCGACACCGCGATGGCCGGCTGGCTGCACGCCTCCGACGGCCGGTGGCGCACCGCCGTCACCGAGCTGACCGCCACCGGCATCGACGCCCGGCGCTTCCTCACCTGGTGGCAGGGCCGGCTGCACGCCCCCGACCGGGCCGCGCTGCTCGCCGCCAACCCCGAGCACTACCTGGCCGACTCCACCGGCGAGCGGGTGGAGATCATCGAGACCATCGGCGCCGGACCGCTCCGCTTCTTCCTCCGCTTCCACGACGGCGTCCCGATCGCCGGCCCGGGCCACCAGGACTACCCCGTACGGATCGGCGGCACCGGCACCCTGGCCGACGGCTCCGAGGTGCTGCGCGTCATGCACGAGTTCGCCGACTCCCCGGACGGCCTGCGGATCCGGCTCACCATCGAGTTCCCGGAGGCCGCCCCGGAGAGCGTCGCGGTGGGCCACCAGTGGCACTTCGCCTGCGAGTTCGCCAACTGGCTGGAAGCGGCGGCGGCCTCCTGAGGCTTCGTCCTACCGCGCGTCCTCCCGCGCGCGCTGTGCGGTGGCCGTGCCGCCCCCGCGCAGCGCGCGTTCCAGGTCCTTCAGCGCCTGGAGCAGCAGCCGGGTGCTGGCCCGGACGACGTCCCGCTGCACGCTGGGCGGCGCGTCCGCCAGCCGTTCCTCCAGTGCCGCCTGCGCCCCGCGCACCGCGCCGAAGTCCACCGGCCGGCCGGTGAGCAGCGCGGCCGCCGCCAGCGCGGTGGCCAGCCGCAGCTCCTCGGCGAACGCGGCGGTGCCGGGCACCGGGTCAGCGTCGGCGGCGGGCAGATGGGCCTCCAGCAGGACGGCGACCCGCCCGAGGTGGCCGACCGCGGCCCGGGCCCGGTCGAGCTGGCGGCGGCTCACCCCGGGCAGCCCGGAGGCGTGCCGCCCCGGCTCGGCGTCGGCCCGCTGCATCGCCTGGAGCAGCTCGGAGCGGGCCTCCCTGGAGTCCAGCAGCGCCGAGCGGACCTCCCGTCCGCGCGGCGCGCCCGGGTTCTCGTAGGCGGCGAGGACGGCCGCCGTGTACCGCCCGGCGGCGGCCAGCCACTCGGCCAGCCGCTCGCCGAGCCGGGCGGTCTGCCAGGTGGGGAAGAGCGCGTAGGTGAACAGCGCGACCGAGCCGCCGAGCAGGGTGAGCCCGACCCGTTCGACGGCGGTGGTCAGCGGGTTCCCGGCCTGGAGGCCGAGCAGGAAGACCACGTACGAGGAGACGCAGGCCGTCATCAGCGCGTAGCCGGTGCGCAGCGTGAGGTACGCGCCGCCGATGCAGACCACCGCCAGCGCGGCCAGCGCCCATGGCCCGGGGTGGGCGAACTGCACCACCAGTGTGGAGACCGCGACCCCGGCCATCGTCCCGGCCAGCCGGGCCACGCCCCGGCTGTAGGTCTGCGCGAAGTCCGGCCGCATCACCATGGCGGCGGTCATCGGCGCCCAGTAGCCGTGCCCGAAGCCGGCCAGCCGGGCGAGCAGATAGGCGGCGGTGACCACCCCGGTGAGCCGTACGGCGTGCTGGAAGACCGCCGAACGCGGCTGGAGCTGACGGCGCACCGCCCGGGCGGCGACCGGCAGCATCCGGGAGAGCGGCGGCTTGTGCAGCGCCCCGCCGACCCCGACCACGGGGGTGCTGATGGTGTCCTCGTCGCCGCGCTCCAGGGCGTCGGCGGCCTTGCGCAGCAGCCCGGCCAGCCGGCGGGCGGCCCGCCGGGCGGCGCCCTGCAGTTGCGGGCCCTCGACCGGGGTGGCCAGGGTGAGCGCGGGCGCCGAGCGGGGCAGTCGCAGTGGATCGCCGGTGCGGACGGCCCGGGCGAGGGCGTCCATCGTCTCGGCGGCGGCGGCCAGTACGGCCCGGGCCCGGTCGCGTTCCGGCCCCTCCTCGGGGGCGCCGACCTTGGGGTCGGCGATCGCGGCCAGGGTGGGCCGGATGCGTTCGGCGATGCCGCGCAGGCCGCGCAGCTCGGCCGGCCGGTGGCGTTCCTGCCAGGGCGTCAGCGCGGCGGCGCGGCGGGCCGTCATGAACGGTGCCGGGTCGACGTTCGCGGTCGGGTCATGGCGCAGCCGGCGGGCGTAGTCGGCGAGTTCGGCGTAGGTGTCGGCGAGCGCCGCGCGCTGGGCGGTCCAGCTGCCGATCGGCCAGAGCGTGATGACGATCGCCTGGGCGGCACCGCCGAGCGCGCAGACGAGCCCGTGGCCGAGCGCGGCCGGCGCGCTGACCGGGAGCTGGACCACGATCAGCATCACCGAGAGGGTGTTGGCGGCGACCACCCCGGCGGTCGGCCCGATCGACCAGGCCAGGCCCGCCCCGAAGGCCCAGACCGCGAGCAGCACCGGGAAGAGGCCGGGGACGCCGGCGGCCAGGTAGCCGAGGAAGGTGCTGGTGCCGAGCCCGATCCCGGCCGCGACGGCGAGCGTGGGCCGGGGGCGGAAGCTGCGCTGGAAGGTGGCCGTCCCGGCGATGAAGGCGCCCATCGCGGCCGAGGTGGCGAGCTGCGGCCCGCCCAGCGCCAGGGTCGGGAAGAGCACCAGCGCGACGGCGACGGCCCCGCGTACCGCCCGTTTGGGGTCGGTGAGCGCCCGGTCCAGGGTCAGTCCGGTCCGCGCGGTGTCTCGCAGGGCGGCGAACCAGGACATAACGGTCAGCTTAGGGGAGTGGCGCCCTCCGGGCGGGGATGCGCAGAGCCCCGAGCCGGTTCCCGGTCCAGCGCAGCGCCGTCGTCGGCAGGAAGACCGCGTCCGCCGCGATCATCGCCAGCGAGAACACCGGCAGCCCGAGCAGCACCGCGATCCCCAGGTGCTCGGCCATCATCACCGCCAGCAGCGTGTTCTTGACCCGTCGGCTGACCAGCGTGAACGGGAACGCCACCTGCGTGATCACCGTCCCGTACGAGATCAGGAAGACCGGCAGCAGCGCCGAGCCGACCAGCGTGGAGAGCCACGGCCAGGGCGTGAAGTAGTCCAGGTGCAGCGGGTAGTAGAGCGCGGTGCCGTCCTGCCAGCGCGAGCCCTGCACCTTGTACCAGCCGGCCGTGGCGTAGATCAGCACCACCTCGGCGGCGATCACCAGCATCGCGCAGTTGTGCACCATGGTCGCCAGCGCGTCCAGCACGGCCCGCGCCTCGCCGTCCGGCCGCAGCCGTCCGAGCAGCCACCAGATCCCGGCCACCGCCCAGAGGCCCCAGAACACCGGTGTCCAGCCCAGGTACGGGAAGGTGGCGTCCGTCCAGGTCAGGCTCGTGCCGGAGAAGTCCCCGAGGCAGCAGACCAGCAGCACCGCGCCGAGCACCGCCCAGAGCAGCACCCCCGTCCGGCCGGGCGCCGGCCGCCGGGCGTCCAGCGACCAGACCTCGGCGCAGCGGGTGAAGACCAGGTAGACCGCCATCAGATGGACGACGTTGTCGCCGCCGTCGCCGAGGAACACGTTGCGGTTCTGCAGCGACAGCACGGTGACCATGAAGAGCACGGTGCTCGCCCTGGTCCGCCAGCCGAGCAGCACCGCGACGGCGGCCAGCACCGCCAGGTGGTACACCAGCTCGAACCAGAGCCGCCCGCCGAACCAGGGCAGCACCGTCATCGCACCGTTGTCGGCGATCAGCCGCCCGGCCAGGTCCAGCGACCAGGGCGACAGGTCGCCGTACAGCAGCCGCCGGTTGGGCCACTCCCGCAGCAGGTACGCCAGCCAGACCAGACTGAAGCCGATCCGCACCACCGCCGCCTGGTAGGGGCCGAGCACCCGCCCGGTGAACGCCGCCCAGGCCCGGGCGACCGCCTCCCCGACGCCGGGGAGCGCGGGTGCGGGGGCCCGCTCCCGACCGGGCTCCGGCCCGGGCTGGCGCGGGATCCCGTAGAGCAGCCGCTGGTCCTGTGTCTGCGCCTGCTCCCGCTCCGGCGACACCTCGTTCACCCGAGCCCCCGGTAGTCCTCGTCGTTCACCGGCCACCACGGCAGCTCCCGGACCTTCGGCGCGGGCGGCGGGCTCTCCCCGCTCCAGCCGGGCGGCGGCACGGTGGCCGTCGTCACCCTGAACTCGATCGCCAGGATCCGCTCGCCGTCGACGGTCCGGCCGATCCGCTGCAGCGCGATCCGCTTGAGGTACTGCTCGGCGAGCTTGCCCCGCGGGTTGGTCAGCGAGTCGTCCTGGGAGCTGTGCGAACCCTCGTAGAAGTCCCAGGCCCGGCGCAGCAGGTTCTGGTCGGCGTGGCTGGGGGCCGGGTTGTGGCGGATCGCGTCGATGTCCCGGGCGGTCAGCCCGGTCCAGTCGTGGGTGCGGGTGGCGCCGTCGGCCACGACGGTGCGCACCCGGGCGTCCAGGCTGACGTTCTGCTGGAGCGGGTTGGGCGCGAAGAGCTTCCAGTTCTGCTCGAACTCCGGGTACACCACGCCGTCCACCTCGTCCCGGTACTCCCGGGAGAGCGAGTTGGCGGGCGCGACGTGCAGGAACACCGCCCCGAGGAAGAGTCCGGTACCCGTGAGCAGCACCACGGCGCCCAGGCCGAGGACGGCGCGGGCGGGCACCGACCAGACCCGGCGAACGGGCTGCGGGTCCGTGCTGTCCGCCATGGGCTCCCCCCGTGGACGTGCGCCGCCGGTCCCGTTCCGGCTCGGTCGCGCGCCCATCCTGCCCTACCGGCCGGCCCGGCGGAGCGGGTCCCGCACGGGCCGCGGGCGCTTCCGCGCCGCGTCTGCCGGGCGCGGCCTAGAGGACGAAGGCGTCCCGGCCGTCGCTGCCGACCATCGGACGGCCCGCACCCTCCCAGGCGTACATGCCGCCGTCCACGTTGACCGCGTCCCGGCCCTGCTGCACCAGGTACTGCACGACCTGCGCGGAGCGGCCGCCGACCCGGCAGAGCACGTACAGCTTCCCGTCCGGCAGCTCGCCGAGCCGGGCGATCACCTGGCCCATCGGGATGTGCAGCGCGCCGTCCACGTGGCCCGCGTCCCACTCGTCCTGCTCGCGGACGTCCAGCAGGGCGGCGTCGGCGGGCACGGAGGCGGCGTCGGTGGTGGGGATCTGCGCGAACATCGTCTGGTTCTCCTGGGGGTCGGTCCGGTCCGTGCCATTGTCGCCCACCGGCGGCACGCCACCGCCCTGCGGGGCGGCCCCGGTGGCGGGGTCCCGGCCGCCGAGCAGCCGTTCCAGTTCGGCCTGCTGGGCGGCGGCCTTGGCGAGCAGTTGCTCGGCGAGCTCCTCCAGCAGCCGGTCCGGGTCCTGCGGGGCCAGCGCGAGCAGCTGGCCCATCGCGGTGTGCTCCAGCCGGACCTGCTCGGTGGCCGTCTCGGCGATCTTGGCGTTGAGCCACTCCAGCCGGCGGCGCAGCCAGCCGAGCCGGTCGGGGGAGTCCAGGGCGGGCGCGGCCTCGGGAGCGGTGGACCACTCGGCGGCGAGCCCCTCCAGCACGGCGGTGTCGCCGTACGCGTAGGCCTCGTTGACCCGTACCAGGAAGGCGGCCCGGCGCTGCTGCTCGGCCGGGTCGGTGGTCAGGTCCGGGTGCGCGCGGCGGACCAGCTCGCGGTAGATCCGCTGGGCGTCGCGGCCGGGCCTGACCTTGGCCGGCGCGGCCGGCGGCGGGGCCGCCTCCTGCTCCTGGACGCTGTCGAACAGCGCGTCCAGGTCCGGCAGTTCGTCCACCCGCTGACGGGCCTCGGCGGCCCGTCGCAGGTCCTCGGGCTGTCCGGTACGGGCGGCCACCGCCTCGGCGACCAGCGCGTCCAGCTCGTCCAGCCGGGCGTAGAGCGGGCCGAGGAGCTGATGGTGGATCAGTGCGAAGTTGTCGATCTCGACCCGCAGCGTCTGCATGTCGACGTCCATGCTGAGCCAGGCGAGTTCGGCGGCGGCGACCCGCTCCTCCAGTTCCTGCTGCTCCGGGTCCGTCCAGCGGGCGGGGCTCTGCGCGGTCACTTCTCGCCTCTGTCTCGTCCGGCCGTCTGGTCCTGCGTACCCGCGCCGCGAGGCGGCCCGGCCTGCCAGCCTACCCCCGCGCGCGACGCATCGGCCGGGTGCCCGGGGAGCGCGTACCGGCGCGCACCATGCGACACGCAACCGATACTGATGAATCTCCCCGTTTCGCTATCGAGCCCAGCCCTGTCCGTGCTTCGCTGGTATCCGCACAGCGTGCCTCCTCCAGAAAGACGGCCGACGCCAGGCGTCACGGCCAGGCGGGAGCAGACCGAATCCATGGTGGACGAGCCCAACTCCACACCGCTCACGACGGGCGCCGAGGCAGCGCCGAACGCCGGAGCCGCACCGGGTGACCAGCCGTCAGGCGTGGCCGCCCTGGTCCGGCTCGCCCTCGTCCTGGTCGACCGGGAGGGCCGGATCGCCCAGTGGAGCAGGGGCGCCGAGGAGCTGTTCGGCCACCGGGCCGAGGTCACCCACGGCCGCCCCGCCACCGGCCTGCTGCCCGCCGCCGAGCCGCGCAGCGTCCCCGGTCCGGCCGCCTCCCCCGCCGTCCGCCGCCGCCGCGACGCGCTGGACACCCTGGCCGAGCTGACCGCCGGCGGCCACCCCTGGGCCGGGCGGATGCCCGTGATCGACCGCGAGGAACACCTGCGCGACGTGCTCTGGTGGGCCTACCCGCTGCGCGGCCCGGCCGCCGCCCTGCTGGCCCTGGCCGCCGACGCCCAGCCGCTGCGCTCGGCCGGCCCCCGGCTGGCCCTCGGCGAACGCCTGCTGCCCTTCGCCCCCACCCCCGCCGCCCGGGGCGGCTTCCACCGGCTCTCCGCCGCTCTGGCCCCGCCCGGGCGCCCGGTACCCGAGCCGCTCGCCCGGCTGCTGCCCGGCGCGGCCGCCTCCGGCCCCCGGGCGGCGCTGCTCGACGCGCTGGCCCTGGCCGGGCTGCCCGCCCTGCGGCTGGACGCGGCCACCGTGCTCCCCGTGCTGCCGGCCGATCCACCGTCCGGCACCGCGCACGCGGCCGCCGGGATCGGCCGCCGCTACCCCACCGCCCAGCAGCGCGCCGCCCGGCTCGGCCACCCGGCCCAGCCCGAGCCGTCCGCCGCCGGGCGCCGCCCGGCGGGCCCGCTGCCCGGCCAGCGCGAGACCGCCGCCCGGCCCGCCGGTGCCGCGAGCGGTCCACCGGCCGGCGGTACGCCCGTCCCGGCCCCCGGCAGAGGAGGCCCCGCCATCGAGCAGACCAGCGTCGAACAGATCACCGCCGAGCAGGTCATCGCCGAGCAGGCCGCCGTCGAGTCCGCCGCCAACGGCCACCAGGCCCGGCGACCCGACCCCGTCCTGCCCGCACCCGCCGTCGGCGGCGGCACGCCCCCGCCCGGCCGGCTGAGCCCGTTCCTCACCAACGGGCAGGCCGGCGAGCAGCTGGCCCTGCTCAACGAGGTCGGCGGCAAGGTCGGCACCACCCTGGACCTCGGCTTCACCGCGCACGAGCTCTGCCAGGTGCTCGTCCCCCGGGTCGCCGACTTCGCCTGCGTGGACCTGGTGGACGGCCTGATCTCCGACTCCGAGCTGCCCGAGGCCCGCCCGGACGACGACACCATGCTCCGCCGGGTCGCCCTGGTCCGCAACGAGTCCGCCGGCGAGTGGGACCACGTCCTCGCCGAGGGCGCGCTGGTCCGGATGCCCCGCCACACCCCGCCCGGCATGGCCCTCCAGCTGAACCAGCCCGTCCTGGTGCCGGTGATCACCCGGGACGTCGCGGTCGACTACGCCGCCGCGCTCGGCGGCGTCCGGCTGGCCTCGGTGGTCTCCGGCCGCTCGATGCTGGTGGTGCCGCTCTCCGCCCGGGGCACCGTGCTCGGCATCCTCAAGCTGCTCCGGCTGCCCGACCGCGCCCCCTTCGACGAGAGCGACGCCGCCACCCTCAAGGAACTGGCCGTCCGCGCCGCGCTCTCGCTGGACAACGCCCGGCTGCACCGCGCCGAGTCCAAGGTCGCCACCACCCTGCAGCGCTCGATGATCCCGACCCGCCCGCCGAAGATCCCCGGCGTGCAGATCGCCCACCGCTACCTGCCGGGCGATCCCAAGGCCGAGGTCGGCGGTGACTGGTTCGACGCGATCCAGCTGCCCGGCAGCCGGGTCGCCCTGGTGGTCGGCGACGTGATGGGCCACGGTCTGCACTCGGCCGCCGCGATGGGCCGCTTCCGCACCGCGATGCAGACCCTCGCCGCCCTCGACCTCCCGCCCGGCCAGCTGCTGCGCCATCTCGACAACCTGGCCCACAAGCTAGGCGACGACCACCTCGCCACCTGCCTGTACGCGGTCTACGACCCGATCAACCGGACCTGTGAGCTGGCCAGCGCCGGCCACGTCCCGCCGGTACTGGTGCACCCGGACGGCAGCGGCGAGCTGCTGGAGATCCCGGCCGGCGCGCCGATCGGCGTCGGCGGGGTGCCGTTCGTCGCCAAGACCATCGACGTCAGCGACGGCTCGATGCTGGTGCTCTGCACCGACGGCCTGGTCGAGGTCAGGGGCGGTGACATAGGAGCGGGCCTGGCGGCGCTCTGCGGCAACCTGATCGACCCGCGGCAGAGCCCCGAGCAGGCCTGCGACGTGGTGCTGAAGCGCCTGCACTCGGACGACCGCAAGGACGACGTCGCCCTTCTCGTGGCCCGCTTCGACGGGGTCGCCCCGACCGAGGTCGCCACCTGGGACCTCACCGTGGACCACCGCGAGGTCGGCCGGGCCCGGGCACTGGTCCGTGCCCGGCTGGCCGCCTGGCACCTGGAGGCGCTCTCGGACACCACCGAGCTGCTGGTCAGCGAACTGGTGACGAACGCCGTCCGGGTCGCCCGGGACCGCGTCCAGCTCCAGCTGATCCGGGTGGACAAGCTGCTGGTCGAGGTGAGCGACGACAACCACAACCTGCCGTCGCTGGAGCCCGCCGAGCAGCTCGGCGAGACCGGCCGCGGCCTCACCCTGGTCACCAAGCTCGCCGAAAGCTGGGGCACCGCCCGCAAGGCGGTCGGCAAGGTGGTCTGGTTCGAGCTGCCCCTGCCGCCCCGGCCGCCCACCGCCTGACGGCCGGGGTCGGGCACCGGCCCGTCCGCCCCGGCGGGCAGGCCGGCGGAGTGCGCCTTCAGGGGATCGCCGCGCCCGCCGAGGTACGACGCCGGGCCTCCGCCGCGACCTCCAGCGAGGCGGCCGCCGCCACCGAGGTCGCGGCACCGACCCCGGCCAGCACCCGCGGCCAGAAGTCCCCGAACACCTCCACCGAGACCGCGATCAGCAGCGCGGTGATCACCGCGACGACGTGCTCCAGACCCGCCAGATTCGGCAGGACGACCGCCTCGCCGACCATCAGCGCCACCACCAGCCCGGCGGTGAGCCAGGCCCGGCAGCGGAACGCGATGCAGATCGCCAGCGCCACCACCGCGGCCGAGGGGCCGGTGTCCCGGACGTACGCGACCCACTTCGGGAAGCCGAACACGTGGCTCGGGCCGATCGCCACACCCACCCGGGCGAACAGCGTCCCGGCCAGGGTGCAGGCGTAGGCCACCACCAGGGTCAGCCGTCGGCCGAGCACGATCTCGGCGATCCCGAAGACCACGAACACCTGGGCCAGCGCCCCCCAGACCGGCAGGTCCAGCGCCGGCACGTACAGCGACAGCGGCGTACGCAGCAGCGAGACCTCCAGCGGCAGCGCGGCCTTCACCACCCCGATATGGGTGACGAACCGCTCCCCGCCCGGCAGGTGCTGCACGATGCTGAACAGCAGGATCAGAAACGTCGCCGTGGTGGCCAGCGGTACAGCGGCGAACTTCCTGCTCGCCACCCGCTCCCGGACCGTCCCGAACAACGTTCCCCACTCGGCGACAGCGGCCTCGGCGGCAGTAGCCACCGGCCCCTTTCGCACGCCCCCCGCGTGGGTCCTGTGAATCACAGCCGTCTCTCCAAATCCCCGAAGCCGCGAACGCCTTCCCCAACTACCCCAACATTAGAAGCCGGTTAAAGAATCCACATCGACATTAAGAGGGGATCCCCGTCATCCTCTGGGGGGAGAAACCACCCCGAAAACACCCCCCGTCCGGACGGCCGGTCCCCTCCGCCCCCCGGCGGAGGGACTACCCCTTCCCGTCCTGTGCCGCCATCGGCACCCGGGGCGCCACCACGGCGGGACCCGCGTGCCGTCGACGGAACAGGGCGGGCAGGCTCGGTGCGGTGATGAAGCCCTCGGCCCGCGCGCTCGCGATACCGATCCGCGGAATCTCGCTGCTCTTCTCGAACAGCAGATACCGCGGTTCCCAGATCGGCCGGTACTTCGCGTTGGCCCGGTACAGCGACTCGATCTGCCACCAGCGCGAGAAGAAACCCAGCACCGAGCGCCAGAGCCGCAGCACCGGACCGGCGCCGAGCCGCGAACCGCGCTCGAAAACGGAACGGAACATCGCGAAGTTCAACGACACCCGGGCCAGATCGACCTCCCGCGCGCGCTGCAGAAGTTCGATCACCATGAACTCCATCAGGCCGTTCTCGGTGTCCCGGGCCCGGCGCATCAGGTCCAGCGAGAGCCCGTCCGCACCCCACGGCACGAAGCTCAGCAGCGCCTTCAGCTCACCGTCCCCGTCGTGGCACTCCAGCATCACGCAGCGCCCGTCGCCCGGGTCGCCGAGCCGGCCGAGCGCCATCGAGAAGCCGCGCTCGGTCGCGCCGTCGCGCCACTGGTCGGCCTTGGCCACCAGCTCCGCCATCTCGCACTCGGGAATCTCCTCGTGCCGCCGGATCCGCACGGTGTACCCGGCCCGCTTGACCCGGTTGTAGGCCTGCCGGACCACCCGCATCGCCCGGCCGTCCAGCGAGAACTCGTCCAGCTCGACGATCGCCTCGTCACCCAGCTCCAGCGCGTCCAGCCCGTGCCGGGCGTAGATCACCCCGGCCTCCTCGGAGGCCCCCATCACGGCCGGCGCCCAGGCGTGCTCGCGGGCCTCGGACAGCCAGGCGTCGATCGCCCCCGGCCAGGCCTCCGGGTCGCCGATCGGGTCGCCCGAGGCCAGCGAGACCCCGCCGACCACCCGGTAGGTCACCGCCGCCTTGCCGCTGGGGGAGAAGACCACCGCCTTGTCCCGGCGCAGCGCGAAATAGCCCAGCGAGTCCCGCTCGCCCTGCTTGTCCAGCAGCGCGCGCAGCCGGACCTCGTCCTCCGGGGTGAGCAGTTCCTTGTCCCGCGGGCTGCGGAACGCCACATAGAGCACCAGCAGGAAGAGCACCGCGCCCATCGCGTTGATGACGGCGTTCACCCAGGTCGGGGCGGAGATCACCGAGCGCAGGTGCTCGGTCGGGGTGATGGTGATCATCCGGCCGACCGAGTAGCGGAAGAGGTCCCAGAAGCCGGCGCCGGGCAGGCTGTTGTTCATCCAGACCAGCAGCGCGCCGACGCCGCCGCCGAACAGCAGGCCGCCGACGAACGCGGCCGCCGCGGTCTTCGGGTTGGAGCGGTCGCCCTTGGAGGTGAACTCCTTCCGCCCGATCAGCAGGGCCAGCACGAACAGGCAGGTCAGCACGGTGGAGAAGTAGTTCAGCGGGTGCCGGCTGAACCGCTCGCCGGGCAGCACCATGACGACCAGGTAGAGCAGGGCGAACACCCCGGCCAGCGCGGTGTTGAAGATCCACGCGGCCCGCTTGCGCCGCCGCATGGCGACCGCCAGGAACACCGACAGCACCGCGCTCGCCAGGCCGGCCGTCATCAGGTACGGGGTGAAGTACTCACCCTCGTTGTGCTCGGTCACCTGGTGCCGGAACGGTGCCAGCAGCACCGTCGCCAGGTTCAGCAGGGCCAGCAGCCGCATGTACCAGACGGTCGCGGTCGCCGCCCTGGGCCTCCAGCGCTCGAGCAGGCCGACGGGCCGGGGCCCGGCGGACGCGGCGGACGGCTCCGACTTCACAGTGGACGACACAGCTCAATTCCAAACGATCAGATGGTGGGGCGCATCCGCACACGGCCCGGCGCCGGGCGCCCGCACGGGCCCGACGGACTGACCGGCGGCCCTCGCCACGGCCGGAAACCGGCGAACGGGCAGCCAACTCCATGGTTCCCCACTCAGCGTGAGAATCGCGTGAACCCGGTAGCCGATTCCGACCCCCGCCGAACGGCGGGGGTTCCGCCGCAGCCACGCGTTCCGCGGGAATTGTCAGACACCCCCTAGGCTCGAAACCACTGCTGCGGACCGGCCGGACCCGGCCGCCCGAACCGAGGAGGGACCATCACCACCACCCGCGTGCTGATCGTGGACGACGAGATCCTGGTCCGCTCCGGCCTCGGCCTCATCGTCGGCTCCGCCCCCGATCTGGAGGTGGTCGGCGACTGCTCCGGCGGCCAGGCCGAGGGATGCGTCCAGCGCCTGCGCCCGCACGTCGTGCTGCTCGACATCCGGATGCCGGACCTCGACGGCATCTCGGTGCTGCGCCGGCTGCGCGCCCTGCCCGACCCGCCGGCCGTGGCGATGCTCACCACCTTCGACACCGACGAGTACATCGGCACCGCGCTGCGGGCCGGCGCCGCCGGCTTCCTGCTCAAGGACACCGCCCCGGACCAGCTGGTGCACGCCGTCCGGGTGCTCGCGGCCGGCGGCAGCATCCTCTCCCCGACCGTCACCCGCACCGTGATCGGCGGCTACGTCGACGGCGGCGGCCCGGACGCCGAGGCCGGCGCACTGGCCCGCACCCTCACCGGCCGCGAGCTCGACGTCCTGGCCCTGCTCGGCGAGGGCCTGTCCAACGCCGAGATCGCCGACCGGCTCTTCCTCGGCACCGGCACGGTCAAGGACCACATCAGCGCGATCCTCGGCAAGCTCGGCGCCGCCAACCGGGTGCAGGCCGCCGTGATCGCCCACCGGGCCGGTCTGGTCCGGCCGAAACCCGGCGACGGGGCATGACCGGCACCGACCCGTTCCCCTCCAGACACCTGCCGGCCCGGCTCACCGCGCCCTGGCTGATGCTGCTGCTGCCCGCCCTCTACTCCCTGGTGGACGCCACCCTGGTGGCCCGGGACGCCACCTGGTGGCAGGTCGTGTTCTCGGTCCTGGCCGCCGTGGTGCTGCCCTGGCGCCGGCGCTTCCCGGTGGCCGTCCTGCTGCTGACCATGCCCGGCAGCTACTTCGCCGACATCTGGCTCTCCCCGATCACCGCCGTCTACACGGTGGCCGCCGAGCGCCCCCGCCCCCGGGTGATGGTGCCCTGCGCGACCCTGTTCGCGCTGGTCGAGTTCTTCCACTGGCCGCTCTCCGAGCAGTCCTTCGCCCTGACCCGGGAGACGGCGCTCTACGCCATCCAGTCCGTGATGCTGGCGGCCGGGCCGGCCGCCACCGGCCTGCTCTCCCGCACCCGCCGGGAGCTGGCGGCCAGGCTGGACGAGCTGACCCGCGGCCAGGAGCGGGAGAGCCGGCTGCTGGCCGAGCGGGTGCTGATCAGCGAGCGGGGCCGGCTCGCCCGGGAGATGCACGACGTGGTCTCGCACCAGGTCAGCCTGATCAGCATCCAGGCCGGCGCGCTCCAGGTGAGCACCGCCGACCCGGCCGCCGCGGCCACCGCCCGGACCATCCGGGAGCTCTCCGTCCGCACCCTCGACGAGCTGCGGCAGATGGTCGGGGTGCTGCGCGCCGCCGGACCGCGCGGGGACATGCCGCTGGCCCCGCAGCCCCGGCTGGCGGACCTGCCCCGGCTGATCGAGGAGAGCGGCCTGGCCGCCGACACGGATCTGTCCCCCGGCGACCGGCCCTGGCCGGAGGCGGTCGAGCGGGCCGCCTACCGTACGGTCCAGGAGGCGCTCACCAACATCACCAAGTACGCCCCGGACGCCACCGTGCACGTCAGGGTCCGGGCCAAGGGCCGCCGGCTGCGGGTCGAGATCCGCAACGGGATCCCGCCGGTCCGGCCCGCCGAGACCCTGCCGGGCGGCGGCCACGGGCTGGTCGGCCTGCGCGAGCGGGCCCAGTTGCTCGGCGGCACCCTCGCCGCCGGGCCGACCCCGGACGGCGGCTTCGAGGTCCGGGCCGAGCTGCCCGCCACCCACGAGTGAGCGGCCCGCGAGCGCCCGGACCCGCCCCGGGCACCCGACCGGGAGAACGAGAAAGCCCCGCAGATCCGAAGATCTGCGGGGCTTCGCTGTGCGCGAGGGGGGAGTTGAACCCCCACGCCCTTTCGGGCACTGGAACCTGAATCCAGCGCGTCTGCCTATTCCGCCACCCGCGCATGGGTGCCTGTCGTGGTTGCCAACCGATCAACCGATCCGCTCGATACCATGTGGCCTTCGCGGTTCTTCGATCCGGCTCCCTTTCGGGTGCCCCTTCCGACGTGGAAAACATTAGCACGACCTGCGGGTCACCTCCGAATCCGTTTCCCTGGGGGCCGAGCGCATCCGAACGGATGTCCGGCGAACTGGCGAGCGAGGGATGAGGGCCCGGTCGGACGGGTACTCCTGGCATGCTGCCGCAGGGATGCGTCACCCTGTGTGTCCGAGCCCACCCCCGGGCACCACGCGGTCCGGGAACCGTACGGATGGCCCCGGCGTGGATACGATCAGTACGGAAGTACCGCAAGTAGGCGCGACCGGCTCCCCGGGATCCGGTCGGAAGGCAGGCGAACGAACCCTGGAAGGGGGTGCCCCATGGGAGTGCTGAAGAAGTTCGAGCAGCGACTTGAGGGTCTCGTCAACGGCACCTTCGCCAAGGTGTTCAAGTCCGAGGTCCAGCCCGTGGAGATCGCCGGCGCGCTGCAGCGTGAGTGCGACAACAACGCGAGCATCTGGAACCGCGACCGCACCGTCGTGCCCAACGACTTCATCGTCGAGCTGAGCCCGCACGACCACGAGCGCCTGAGCCCCTACTCGGGCCAGCTGGGCACCGAGCTGGCCGGCATGGTCCGCGAGTACGCCGAGGCCCAGCGGTACAGCTTCATGGGCCCGCTCCAGGTGAACCTGGAGAAGGCCGACGACCTGGACACCGGTCTGTACCGGGTGCGCAGCCGCACGCTGGCCGCCGAGGAGCCGCAGCAGCAGGCCCCGCAGCAGCACCCGACCCAGGCCGGCTACGGCCGCCCGCCGGCCGCGCCGGCCCCCGGCGCACCGTGGCAGCAGCAGCAGAGCGCCGCCCCGTACGGCGCGCCCCCGCCGCCGGCCGCGCCCCCCGCCATGCCGCCGGGCCAGCCCGCCCCGGGCGGCGGCAACGTGCGCCCGTTCCCGGGCGCCGGCCACGGCACCTCGGTCCGCCGCTGGATCGAGGTCAACGGCGCCCGTCACCAGATCACCGGGAACGCCTGCGTGCTCGGCCGCTCCACCGAGGCGGACGTGCGGATCGACGACCCCGGGGTCTCCCGCAAGCACGCCGAGATCAGGCCCGGGACCCCGTCGATGGTGCTCGACCTCGGGTCCACCAACGGCATCGTGGTGGACGGACAGCACACCCAGCGCGCTACGCTCCGCGACGGCTCGCGAATCGTCGTGGGCTCCACCACCATCGTCTACCGACAGGTCGAAGGGTAGAGCGGGCCGGTTATGTCAGAACTGACCCTGACGGTCATGCGGCTGGGTTTCCTCGCCGTGCTGTGGCTGTTCGTCATCGTCGCGATCCAGGTGATCCGCAGCGACCTGTTCGGGACCAGGGTGAACCCCCGTTCCTCCCGCCGGGGCGGTGCCGCGACCGCCTCGGCTCCGGCCCCCGGGCCCGGGCGCGCCCCGCAGGGCCAGGCCGCCGGCCCGCCCCCCCAGCAGACCCAGGGCGGCGGCCGGCGCCGCGGCGCCCCGACCCAGCTGGTCGTGGTGCAGGGCTCGCTCGCCGGGACCACCGTCGCGCTGCAGGGCCAGACCATCACGCTGGGCCGCGCGCACGACTCCACCATCGTGCTGGACGACGACTACGCGTCCTCCCGGCATGCCAGGATCTATCCGGATCAGACTGGGCAGTGGACGGTCGAGGATCTAGGCTCCACCAACGGCACCTATCTGGACCGGCAGCGCCTGACCGCGCCGACCCCGCTCCAGCCGGGCATGCCGATCCGTATCGGCAGGACCGTCATCGAACTGCGGAAGTAGTAGCGCATGAGGGACAGCATCCCGTCCATGACCCAGAGGGGGGCTCAGGTCGCATGACCCTGGTGCTGCGCTTCGCCGCCGGCTCCCACAAGGGACTGATCCGGGAGGGGAACGAGGACTCCGGCTACGCCGGGCCGCGGCTGCTTGCCGTGGCCGACGGCATGGGCGGTGCCGCGGCCGGCGAGGTCGCGTCCTCGGAGGTGCTCGGCTCGATCGTCCGGCTGGACGAGGACGTGCCGGGCGCCGACCTGCTGACCCTGCTCGGCGACGCCGTCCAGGGCGCCAACGACCGGCTCCGGCAGATGGTCGAGGAGGACCCGCAGCTGGAGGGCATGGGCTGCACCCTCACCGCCATGCTCTGGACCGGTCAGCGGATGGGCATGGTGCACGTCGGCGACTCCCGCGCCTATCTGCTGCGCGACGGTTCGCTGGTGCAGATCACCCAGGACCACACCTGGGTGCAGCGCCTGGTCGACGAGGGCCGGATCACCGCGGAGGAGGCCGAGACCCACCCGCAGCGCTCCCTGCTGATGCGGGCGCTGGACGGCCGCGGCCAGGTCGAGCCCGACCTGTCGATCCGCGAGGTACGGGCCGGCGACCGCTATCTGATCTGTTCCGACGGCCTCTCCGGCCCGGTCAGCCACCAGACCCTCGAGGACACCCTCGGAAGCTTCTACTCGCCCGAGCAGACCGTGCAGGAGCTGATCCAGCTCGCGCTGCGCGGCGGCGGTCCGGACAACATCACCTGCATCGTGGCGGACGTCATCGACGTCGGCGCCACGGACACCCTGAGCGGCCAGTTCAACGACATCCCGGTGGTGGTCGGCGCGGTCGCCGAGACCCCGCCGTCCTCGGCCGCCGCCGACCAGTCGATCCTCGACACCCCGGCCGGCCGGGCGGCCGGCCTCGGGCGCGCCCCGCAGGGCGCCTTCGGCCCCGCCGAGGGCTACGACGGGTACGGCAACCCCGGCCAGGTCGGCTTCGGCCCGGCCGAGGGCTACGACGGGTACGGCTCCGACGAGCCCCCGGTGTACGGCACCGAGGACTACGACGACGAGGAGCGGCCGAAGCGCAAGGGCAGGGCGCTCAAGGTCTCGCTGGTGAGCCTGATCACCCTGGGCCTGCTCGGCGGCGCCGGCTTCTTCGGCTACCGGTGGACGCAGGGCCAGTACTACGTCGGCGTGGACGGCGACCACGTCGCGGTCTACCAGGGCGTCAACCAGAGCCTGGCCGGCCTGAACCTCTCCTCGGTGCACACCGCGTACCGGGACATCGAGCTCAAGTACCTGCCGCAGGACCAGCGCACCCACGTCACCAACACCATCTCCGCCAGCAGCCTGGGCGACGCCGACGACAAGGTGAAGAAGCTCGGCGAGCAGGCGGCACTCTGCCGGAAGGTCTCCGACGCCAGGGCGACCGCGGCCAACCCGGCCGCGCCGGTCACCCAGGCGGCGTTCACGACGGCCGTCACCCCGAGCCCGTCCGCGACCCGCGCACCCGCGACGGCCACGGCCGCCCCGAGCGCGGCCGCCCCGAGCGCCGCAGCACCCAGCCAGAGCGCCGCCGCCCCGGCCGCCGGGCCGCAGAGCGACCTGCCGGGCCTGACCGAGGAGGAGCGGCTGAAGGCCGACTCCTGCCCGAAGCAGTGACGCCCGTGACCCGACATAGGCCCGCCCGCAGCGGGCCGGCCGGCCGTCAGGGAGCGGCCTCCACGTGAGCACCTTCGACCTGAGCAGTGGCCCGGGCAACCGGTCCGACGACCGCCGGACCCCCGGCGGGCCGACCGGCCGGGCCGCCTCGCGGCGCCGGGGCAACACCACGATCTCCCCCCAGGGCACGCCGAACCGGCGCAACACCGAGCTGGCGCTGCTGGCCTTCGCCGTGCTGCTGCCGGTCCTCGCGTACGCCAACGTGGGTCTCGCGATGGACGACTCGCTGCCGGCCGGTATGCTCGGCTACGGGCTCGGCATGGGGGCGCTGGCCCTTATCGCGCATCTGCTGATGCGCCGCTTCGCGCCGTACGCGGACCCGCTGATGCTGCCGATCGCCACCCTGCTCAACGGGCTCGGCGTGGTGATGATCTGGCGGCTCGACAAGGCCGGCAAGCTCCTGCACAACAACTACCCCGCCGCCGCCAACCAGCTGATGTGGTCGGGCCTCGGGGTGGCGCTGTTCATCTTCGTCATGATCTTCCTGAAGGACCACCGGGTCCTCCAGCGCTACACCTACATCTCGATGGCGCTGGCCCTGGTCCTGCTCGCGGCGCCGGCCTTCTTCCCGTCCCGCAAGGAGGACTTCGGCGCCAAGATCTGGATCCGGATGGGCAGCTTCTCCATCCAGCCGGGCGAGTTCGCCAAGATCATCCTGACCGTGTTCTTCGCCGGCTACCTGATGGTCAAGCGGGACGCGCTGGCCCTGGCCAGCCGCCGGTTCATGGGCCTCTACCTGCCGCGCGGGCGCGACCTCGGTCCGATCATCGCGATCTGGCTGGTCAGCCTGCTGATCCTGATCTTCGAGAACGACCTCGGCACGTCCTTCCTCTTCTTCGGCCTCTTCGTGGTGATGCTCTACGTCGCCACCGAGCGGACCAGCTGGATCATCTTCGGCCTGCTGATGTCCATCGGCGGCGCCGTCGCGGTCGCCTCGACCACCAGCCACGTCAAGACCCGGATCGACGCCTGGCTCGACCCGATGGCCGCCTTCGCGCCCAAACCGCCACAGGGCGCCACCGAACAGATCGGCCAGTCGCTGATGGCGCTGGGCTCCGGCGGGGTGACCGGCTCGGGCCTCGGCCAGGGCCGCTCATGGCTGATCGACTTCGCCGCCAAGAGCGACTTCATCCTCGGCTCCTTCGGCGAGGAGCTCGGCCTCACCGGCCTGATGGCGATCTTCATGCTCTACGCCCTGCTGATCCAGCGCGGCCTGCGCACCGCCATCGCCGCCCGCGACCCGTTCGGCAAGCTGTTCGCCGTCGGCCTCTCCTCGGCCATGGCGCTGCAGGTCTTCGTGGTGGCCGGCGGTGTCACCGGGCTCATTCCGCTGACCGGTATGACCATGCCGTTCCTCGCCCAGGGCGGGTCCTCGGTGGTCGCCAACTGGGCCCTGGTCGCGATCCTGCTGAAGATCAGCGACAGCGCCCGCCGCCCCGGGGTCGAACCGGCCCCCGCCACCGAGATCCAGGGAGGGTCCGCCTCATGAACAAGCCGATCCGTCGGGTCTCGATCTTCTGCCTCGTCCTGATCCTGGCCCTGATGGTGCGCACCAACTGGGTGCAGGGCGTCCAGGCCGAGGCCTGGGCCACCAACAAGAACAACAAGCGCCAGGTGTACGACCGCTACGCCCACCCGCGCGGCAACATCATCGTCGGCGGCCAGCCGGTCACCCAGTCGGACTTCGTCAACGGCCTGCGCTACAAGTACAAGCGCTCCTGGCTCGAGGGCCCGATGTACGCACCCGTCACCGGGTACTCCTCGCAGTCCTTCGGCGCCAGCCAGCTGGAGCAGTTGGAGGACGGCATCCTCTCCGGCAGCGACGACCGGCTGTTCTTCCGCAACACCCTGGACATGCTGACCGGCGAGCCGAAGAAGGGCGGCGACGTCCTCACCACGATCAACGCCAAGGCCCAGAAGGCCGCCTTCGACGGCCTCGGCAACAAGAAGGGCGCGGTGGTCGCGCTCGACCCGCGCACCGGAGCGATCCTGGCGATGGTCTCCACCCCGTCCTACGACCCCGGCACCTTCGCCGGCGGCGACGCCGCCGACACCAAGGCCTGGACGGACCTCAACGCGGATCCGAACAAGCCGATGCTCAACCGCGCGCTGCGCGAGACGTACCCGCCCGGCTCGACGTTCAAGCTGGTCACCGCGACCGCCGCGTTCGAGAACGGCCTGTACCAGAACATCGACGACGCCACCGACACCCCGAACCCGTACGTCCTGCCGGGCACCAAGACCGAGCTGAAGAACGAGAGCCAGTACGAGCAGTGTGAGAACGCCACGCTGAAGTCCGGCATGGACCAGTCCTGCAACACGGTCTACGGCAAGATCGGCGCCGACCTGGGCAAGGACAAGATGCGGGCGCAGGCCGAGAAGTTCGGCTTCAACAGCACGGTGGACACCCCGGTCCGCTCCGAGAAGAGCGTCTACCCGAGCAACTCCACCCCGGACGGCACCGCGCAGGACGCGATCGGCCAGCACGACACCCGGGCCACCCCGCTCCAGATGGCCATGGTCTCCGCGGCGATCGCCAACAACGGCAGCCTGATGCAGCCCTACCTGGTGGAGCAGGAGCGCTCGGCCTCGCTGACCACCATCTCCAAGCACACCGAGAAGCAGTTCTCCCAGCCGATGAGCCCGGCCACCTCGCAGAAGATGCAGGACCTGATGGTCTCGGTGGTGGAGAACGGCACCGGCAAGAACGCCAAGATCCCCGGCCTGACCGTCGGCGGCAAGACCGGTACCGCGCAGCACGGCGAGGACAACGCCGGCCTGCCGTTCGCCTGGTTCACCTCCTTCGCCAAGACCGCCGACGGCCAGTCGGTCGCGGTGGCGGTCGTGGTCGAGGACGGCTCGGACAACCGCGACGGCATCAGCGGCGGCCGGCTGGCCGCGCCGATCGCCAAGGCGGTGATGCAGGCGGCCCTCGGCAAGTAGGGAGGCCGCCGTCACGAGTGAGTGGAATGTCACGATCGGCACCTCTGTCCGGATGCCGGTCTGATATCGGCCGACGGCCGACTCCGGCCACGGACGGTGCGACCGGTAGCGTATCCGCAAGCAGCGGGTGTGCCCGTTGCCCGCCCGCGGGGCGCAGCGAGGTCCGGCCGTAGAACCACCCGCGGCCCGGACGGCGTCACTCAGAGCGTGCGGGGACACCTACGTCACAACCTCACCGGCGGGTGAGGGAGAGGGTCGGAACTATGGAAGAGCCTCGTCGCCTAGGCGGCAGGTACGAGCTCGGCGGCGTCCTCGGGCGCGGCGGCATGGCCGAGGTGTACCTCGGCCATGACACCCGGCTCGGCCGTTCCGTCGCAGTGAAGACGCTCCGGGCCGACATGGCCAGGGATCCGTCGTTCCAGGCCCGCTTCCGCCGTGAAGCCCAGTCCGCGGCGTCCCTCAACCACCCAGCGATCGTCGCCGTGTACGACACCGGCGAGGACTACATCGACGGCATCTCCATCCCGTACATCGTGATGGAGTACGTCGAGGGCTCCACCCTGCGCGAACTGCTGCACTCCGGCCGCCGGCTGCTGCCGGAACGGGCGCTGGAGATGACCATCGGCATCCTGCAGGCGCTGGAGTACTCGCACCGGGCCGGCATCGTGCACCGCGACATCAAGCCGGCCAACGTCATGCTGACCCGGCAGGGCAACGTCAAGGTCATGGACTTCGGCATCGCCCGGGCGATGGGCGACGCCGGCATGACGATGACGCAGACCTCCGCCGTCATCGGCACCGCCCAGTACCTCTCCCCCGAGCAGGCCAAGGGCGAGCAGGTGGACGCCCGCTCCGACCTCTACTCCACCGGCTGCCTGCTGTACGAGCTGCTGACCGTCCGCCCGCCGTTCGTCGGCGACTCGCCGGTCGCGGTGGCGTACCAGCACGTCCGGGAAGAGGCACAGCCGCCGTCCGTCTTCGACCCCGAGGTACGCCCCGAGATCGACGCGATCGTGCTGAAGGCGCTCGCCAAGGACCGCGACTACCGGTACCAGAGCGCCGACGAGATGCGCGACGACATCGAGCGCTTCCTCGACGGCCTGCCGGTGGCCGCCGCCCAGCAGGCCGCCGCCTACGGCATGGGCGCCGCCGGCTACGGCTACGACCAGAACGGCTACCCGCAGCAGCAGGACCCGTACGGCCAGACCAACGTGCTGCCGCAGCAGCCCGGCGCCGGTCCGACCACGGTGCTCCCGCACGCCGGCGGGCAGCCCGGCTACGGCCAGCAGGCCGGCTACCCGGACGACGGCTACGGCCAGACCTACGCCGGTGCCCCCGGCGGTGGCAGCGACGACGGCTACGGCCGCGGCGGCGGACGGCGCGGCGAGGAGCCGCCGAAGAAGAGCAACACCTCCTGGATCGTGCTGGCGGTGGCCGCCGTGCTGGTCCTGGTCGGCACCTTCTTCGTGGCCCAGGCGATGTTCGGCGGCAAGAAGGACGACACCACCAAGGAGCCGCCCAAGATCGCGGCGCCGAACCTGGTGGGCAAGAGCCTGGCCGACGCCAAGGCGGCCGCCGTTCAGGCCGGTCCCAAGCTGGTGGTGACCGAGGGCGAGAAGATCGCCTGCCCGGACACCAACATCAAGAAGGACCAGGTCTGCACCCAGAACCCGGCGGCCCCCACCCAGGTCGCCGAGACCGCCACCATCACGGTGCAGCTCTCCTCCGGCCCGGCCAAGTCGAACGTTCCGTCGGTGGTCGGCAAGACCAAGGACGCGGCGATCAAGGCGCTCGCCGACGCCGGTTTCACCAACGTCCTCCCCGAGTACAAGGACGACGACACGGCCCCGCAGGAGCAGGTCATCGCCCAGGACCCGGCGGCCAACGCGGCCGGTGACCCGACCGCCCAGGTCAAGCTGACCATCTCGCAGGGCAAGGCCAAGACGGTGGTCCCGAGCGTGCTCGGCCAGCAGAAGGAGGCCGCGCAGGCCGCCCTGGAGAGCGCCGGCTTCCAGGTCGACGCGTCGAAGACCACGCTGACCAACGACCCGACCAAGGTCAACACCGTCGCCTCGCAGTCGCTCCAGGCGAACAGCAAGGTCCCGGCCAACTCGAAGATCGTTCTGACCATCTACAAGGCGCCGGACAAGGCCACCGTTCCGGCGTTGCAGAACGTCCCGCTCAAGGACGCCATCAAGCAGTTGCAGGACGCCGGCCTCGGCTTCAGTGTGTCCGGCCCGCAGGACCCGAACGCCGTGGTGACGGGCGTCAACCCGCCCGCGGGCACCAAGCTGGACCCGAACACCCAGGTGACCCTGATGACCAGGCCGGCTGATCCGGCCAAAGGGGACACCCCCAACCCACCGCCCACCAAAGGGGGGAACCCCTAGCCCCTGGTTCCCCTTCTTCTGAGGGAACGCCCACGGGCCCGCCGGCAGCCGCTACGAACGGCTTCGGCGGGCCCGTGGGCGTTCCTGCCGGCAGCCTCACTCGCGACGCCGGGCAGCGGCCCGCCGCGACCCCCGTCCGTCGGTCGGACCCTCCTGACCGGCCGGCGCCGACCGGTCAGGAGTGACGCAGCTCGGGCGGCGGGGTGCGCTTGGCGTCCATGTCGTCCACCCGGACCAGGCTGCCCCAGACCGCCATCCGGTAGCGCGAGGTGTAGACCGGCGTACAGGTCGTCAGGGTGATGTAGCGGCCCGGAGCCTGGTAGCCGGAGCCCTTGGGGACGGGGGCGACGATGCCGGTGTCGTACTTGGACGTCTCCGGCAGGGTGCTGTCCGCCTTGTAGACGTACCACTTGTCCTTGGTCTCGACCACGATCGCGTCGCCCTTGTGGACCGCGTCCAGGTCGTGGAACTTGGCGCCGTGGCCGTCCCGGTGCGCGGCGAGCGCGAAGTTCCCGGTCTCGTCCCAGGGCATCGCGGCGCGGTAGGGCTGCTCGTACACCCCGGCGACGCCCTCGGCCAGGGTGTCGGTGTCGGTACCCATCCGGATCAGCACCTGGTAGTTCCGGCCCATCGCGGGAACGTGCAGGAAGCCGACCCCGTCGCCCGCCGCGTAGGCCGTGCCGGGCCCTGTGGGCGCCCCCGAGGGGGCTCCCGGGGCGGCCTGAGGGGTGCCCGGACCGGCCCCGGCCGCCCAGGCGCTGCGCAGCTTGTCGGAGGCCTCGGAGGCGGAGCGGTCCGCCAGCACGTCCGTCCACCAGAGCGAGTACACGACGAACAGGCCGAGCACCAGGCCCAGGGTGATCAGCAGTTCGCCGAAGACACCGACCGCGGCCAGCGCGCGGCCCCGCCGCCGACGGGCGGGTGCGGGCGGTGGAAAGGCCTCTGCCGCCGGTTCCGCCCACTCCGCCGTCTCGTCCTGGGTCACGTGATCTCCCCCTCTGCCTGAGCGCCGTGCGACGGGCCGCCCGCCATGGTGCTAGTTGACCGTGAGGCCGGCCGGCTTGCCCTGGCTCCGCGGCCGTTCCTCGATCATCTTGCCAAAGACGATCAGCCTTGCCTTGGAACTGAACTCCGGCGTGCAGGTGGTCAGTGTGATGTACCGGCCCGCCTGGTTGTATCCGGCGCCGTTGGGGACGGGCTTGATCACACTGACGTTCGACGGCGGGGTCTCCGGAATGCCGCCGGTGACCTCGTAGGTGTAGTACGCGGTCGCGGTCTCCACCACGATCTTGTCGCCCTTGCCGAGCTGGTTGATGTGCCGGAACGGCTCACCGTGGGTGTTGCGGTGCGCGGCCAGCGCGAAGTTCCCGGCCTTGTCGGCCGGCATCCCGGTGCCGGAGTAGTGGCCCACCAGGCCCTTGTCGAGCACCGACGACTTGGCGGTGCCCTCCGCGATCGGGAACTTCAGGCCGAGCTTGGGCAGGTGGATGATCGCGAAGCCCTTGCCGGGCTCGAACACCTCCGGCTTGGCCGGGTCCGGCGCCGGCTGCCCCGGCGCGCCGGGGGCCGGGGCGGCGTCGAACTGCTGCTCCAGCTGGTTGCGGGCACCGTCGGCGGCCGCGTCGGCCTGCACATTGGTCCACCAGAGCTGGTACGAGACGAACAGCAGCATCACCACGCCGAGCGTTATGCACAGCTCACCGACCAGCCGGGCGGCCACCACGACCGGCGACTCCTTGGGCCGCACCCGCGCCGCTCCGCCGGCCCGGCCGCCCGCCCGGCGGCGCCCGCCGCCCGCGCGTACCGACATCCGGCCCTGGGCGGCACGCCGGCGCTCGGCCCGGCCACCGGTGGGCGGTTCCTCCTCGCGCGCCTGCGGAAGGCGCAGCTGGAGGGTCTGGTCGGCCAGCCAGGGGTACTCGGGCAGGCTTGCGCCGTCCCGGCCGTCCGCACCGCCCTGGCCGTCCGCACCGCCCTGGCCGCCCGGAACGGGCTGGCCGCCCGGAACGGGCTGCTCGGCCTGCTCGTACACGCCCCAGCCGTCGTCGGCCCCGCCCTGCGGCGGACCGGACTGCTGCGAGGGGTGGGACTGCTGGACCGGGATGTGGCCGCCGAGCCGGAGCTGCCGCTCCTGGTACGTCCGGTCGCCGGGCCCGCCCTGGTGGGCACCGTACGGATCGGTGCGGCTGTACTGGTCGCCGGCCCCGGGCCCGTCCGCCCCCGACTGGTAACGCCCCTCCGGACGCACCGCGGTCATCCCGCTCAGCCCCGGCCGATCACCGGGGCGAGCCCGGCCGAACGACCCACCGCCCGCGGATCGCCGCACTCGGCCAGCCAGTTGGCGAGCATCCGGTGGCCGCCCTCGGTGAGCACCGACTCCGGGTGGAACTGCACGCCCTCCACCAGCAGCTCCCGGTGGCGCAGGCCCATGATCACGCCGCTCTCGGTCCGGGCGGTGACCACCAGCTCGTCGGGCACGGTGGCCGGCTCGACCGCCAGCGAGTGGTACCGGGTCGCGGTGAGCGGCGAGGGCAGGCCCTCGAACACCCCGCCGTCCTCGTGCTCGACCAGCGAGGTCTTGCCGTGCAGCAGCTCCGGCGCCCGGCCGACCACCGCGCCGTACGCCACCGCGATCGACTGCAGGCCGAGGCAGACGCCGAAGACCGGCAGCCCGATCCTGGCGCAGTGGTGCACCATCTCGATGCAGACCCCGGCCTCCTCCGGCGCGCCGGGGCCGGGCGAGAGCAGCACCCCGTCGAAGCCCGCCTCGCCGTCGCGGCGCACCGCGTGCTCGACCGTCACCTCGTCGTTGCGCACCACCTCGCAGGTGGCGCCGAGCTGGTAGAGGTACTGGACCAGGTTGAAGACGAAGCTGTCGTAGTTGTCGACAACCAGGATGCGGGGGGAGGCCGGCTGGGAGGTCATTCGCGCGCTATCTCCGTGGGATGCGGGGGCTGGGAGGAAGAGCAGGGCCGCCGGATCAGCCGACGGCGCCGTCGCCGCCGTCCACTGTGACGTCGCCGAAGGGCAGCAGCGGTTCCGCCCACGGGAAGACGTACGTGAACAGGAGGTAGACCACCCCCAGGACGAGGAGCAGCGAGATGATGGCCCGGACCAGGGAATTCCCCGGAAGGTGACGCCAGATCCAGCCGTACATGGTGCTCCCTCGACGTAACAGACTGGGGTCAAGAGTAGACCCGTGATCTGAGCCCGGGGGGCGGCCCGCCGAGACGGCCCACCGGGCGGTGCCGGATCCGGGGGACGCCGGGCCGGTCGGCCGCTACTGACCGCCCGCCGAGCGCAGGTCGGTGGTGCCCGAGTAGCCGGGCACCGTGAGGTCGCCGCTCTCCTGGACCTTCCAGCCCAGCCCGTACGCCTGGACGTACTGCAGGTAGTTGCGGATCGCCGGGTCCGCGTCCACCGCCGCCCGCAGCACGTCCGTCTTCCCGACCGCCTTGACCACGTACGGCGGCGAGTAGACCCGGCCCTGGAGCAGCAGGGTGTTGCCCACGCAGCGGACGGCGCTGGTGGAGACGAGCCGCTGGTCCATCACCTGGACGCCTTCGGCGCCGCCCCGCCAGAGCGCGTTGACCACCGCCTGGATGTCCTGCTGGTGGATGACCAGGTCGTTGACGCCGGGCGCGGGCACCCCGGGGATGCGCGCGGTCGCGTTCGGCGGGGCGTCGTTGAGGGTGACGGTCAGGCCGGGCCCCTGGAGCGGGTCCAGCGCGGCGGCCTGGTGCAGGGTGTCCAGCCGGGCGGCGTCGGCCGGGCTGCGGCCCTGCTGCTGGGTCAGCTGCTGGGACCGGGCCTGGAGGTCGGCGAGCTGGGCCTGGGCCTGCTGGTTCTGCGAGCTCCGCTGGCGTATCACGTCGCCGAGGCTCAGCAGGGAGTTGTCGGTGCGCAGATCGGTGCCGCGGGCGGTCTGCGCGCTGATGTAGAAGAGCAGTCCGGCGAGCGCGAAGACGGCGCAGGTCAGGGCACGGCCGACAATTCGGGTGCCGGAAGCCCGGGTGCGGGCCGGCCGAGGGGGAATCGACAAATTAGGCACCGTACCCTTATCTCCTTCAGACCCGCAGAGCCACTACGCTAACGGACGCCGGTGGCATGTGCGGGGCCGGTCCCCATGGCATTCCGCACAGCCGTCAGCACCAGCCGCCTCACCTCCGCTGCACCCCCTGCGCGGTCTCACAGCGCATCGACAGGAGAGCTCCTCGTGCCGAAGTCTCGACTCCGCAAGAAGTCCGACTACACCCCGCCGACGACGGCCACGGTGAAGATCAGTTCGGGCCGCGGCTGGGTCGCCCCCCTGATGCTGGCGCTGTTCCTGGTCGGCCTGGTGTGGATCGTCACCTACTACGTGACCAGCGGCAGCTGGCCGGTGGAGAGCTGGCGGAACTGGAACATCCTGGTGGGCTTCGGCTTCATCGCCGCGGGATTCGGCGTCTCCACCCAGTGGAAGTGACGCCGGGGCCCCGCCCCTGAGCGTCTTCCGGCCCCGAGCACACCCGCCGTCCCGGACGTCACGTCCCGGGACGGCTCGGTGGTGCGCCCGCACTCCGCCGACCGGCCCGGTCGGCGGCCCCTCGCCGTGCCCTGCCCTGCCCCGACGCGACAATCGCGCTAACGCGACTATCGTGCTATCCGGCTTATCCACATGGTTATCCACACTGGGGAAAAGTCCCCCCAGGCTGTGGATAACTCGCGCCCGGCGCGCCTTCCGCACCCCTGCGCGCCCTCCCCCGAATAGCAAATCCACACAGCAGGACACGCGTAGAACAGCCGTCCACCGCGCACTTCTCCCACCGGCTGTGCACAACCCCGCACCCGTTGTGGACAAACGTCCGGATGCGTCACCCGCCGTAGCGGGCCGTCCCGATCAGGACCAGCAGCAGCACCACGCCCGCCATCACCGCCACCGTGAGCCCCTGAACGGCCGTCCGGCGCTCGCGCGGGGCGTACATCAGCCCGATCGCGGTCAGCGTCCCCGCGACCAGCCCGCCGATGTGCGCCCGCCAGTCGATCGAGTGCACCGAGAAGGTGACGATCAGATTGAAGACCAGCAGCGCGATCACCGGGGCGAGCGGCGTCCTGGTCCTGCGGTACATCACCGCGGTGGCGCCGAACAGGCCGTAGACCGCGCCGGAGGCGCCCAGCGAGTTCATGAAGCCACCGGCCACCAGGAAGGCGAACGCGCTGCCGGCCAGGCCCGAGACCAGGTACAGGCCGAGATAGCGGAGCCGGCCGAGCGCCATCTCCAGCGGCGGCCCCATCACCCAGAGCACCACCATGTTGGTGGCGATGTGCCAGGGCGCGGTGTGCAGGAAGGTCGCGGTCAGCAGCCGGTACCACTGATCGGGCCCGGCCGCGACGCCGGACGGGAAGCCGGTGATCTGCGGCCCGACGCTGAACAGCGACAGGTCATTGGCGAGCCACGGCTTGAGCACGTACGCGGCCAGCACGAAGACCGCCAGATTGAGCCCGACCAGGACCTTGGTGACCAGCGCGCCGTCCGCGGTCAGCTGCCCGCCGAACCGGGTGGTCGCCCGCCGCACCTCGCGGTGGCCGCCGCTGACGCACTCCGGGCAGTGGAAGCCCACCGAGGCGCTCACCATGCACAGCGGGCAGATCGGCCGACCGCACCGGCCGCAGCCGATCCCGGTCTCCTGCTCGGGGTGCCGGTAGCACCGGTGCAGCCCGGACCCGCCCGTGGGCCGCGGCGTCGGATCGGCCGGCGGCCTTGGCTCGTCCGGGAGCATCAGCGGTCGTCCCTTCTCCTGCGCGGACCCGGCGCCACCCGCCGAACGGGGTACCACCGGAACCGTCAGCGTACTGCGGCCGGATCAACGACGGGGTGATCCCCGTCGACTCGATCGTGACCCCGTCCCGGGCCGTTCACACCCGTCCCGCCCGGCGCCGCCACCGCCGCCACCGCGCCGCCCGCGCCCCGCGTACGGCCCACTCCGGAGTGCTGGTGGACAAATCAGCATGCATGATCAGCATTCAGGTGGATATGTGCATAAAGGACGCCACCAGGAGGAGAGACTCGTGACCCGTTTGGACTCAGCCCGTGAGACGGCCGGCAAGACCCGGGACGCCCTCGTGCCCTATGCCGCCACCGCCAAGGACACCGCGGCACAGCTGGCGGACGACGCGAAGCAACGCCTGGGGCCCGCCCTGGACGCACTCGGCCCGAAGGCCGCCCAGGCCGCCCACAGCGTCCGCGTCCAGTACGACAGACATGTCGCCCCGCAGTTCGGTCACGCCTTCGCCAGCCTGCCCCCCGAGGCCCAGCAGCACGCCCTCAAGGCCCTGCACCGCACCCAGGAGGCCGCTCTGGCCGCCCGGCTCTCCGCGGCCCGCGCCGCCGACCAGGCCAGGAGCAACGTCGGCCCCAAGGTGGTGCAGGTGGTCGAGGAGGCCCGCGCGGCCGTCACCCCGGTCGCCCAGGAGGCCCAGACCCGCGGCGCCGCCGCGCTGACCGCGCTCCAGGGCAATGTCACTTCCGCCGAGATCAGCCACCTCGCCGCCCGCAACCTCAGGAAGAAGCAGTGCAACGCCTGGGCCACCGGCCTGGCGGTGGCCGGCGCCGTCGCGATCGGCAGCGGCATCGTGATCTGGCAGTGGTGGCGGCACCGCAGCAACCCCGAGTGGCTGGTCGAGCCGCCGGCCGGGCAGTCCGCGACGACCAGCGGGGAGGGCGGCCCCGCCGCGACGGCCCCGCACACCGGCGCCCACGCCGTGGGCGGCGGCGCTCCGGCCGGATCACCGGTGGACGAATCGGACCCGGAGACCGGGAGCGAGGCGGCCACCGACGCCACCAGGCCCGGTCCGCCACCCGGCGAGGAGGACGACCACCCCAAGCCGCACGACCCGCGCAAGCCGCACTGACCGGCCGCACGGGCGCGAGAACGCCGATCGGCCGCTGACCCGGATTCAGGTCAGCGGCCGATCGGCTGTTTCCACATCTGTGAACTGTGGAGCTTAGGAGACTCGAACTCCTGACATCTGCCTTGCAAAGGCAGCGCTCTACCAACTGAGCTAAAGCCCCTCGACGGCACCACTCGTACCGACGGGCACTAGCGTACCGGGTCCTGGCGCGAATCCCACGCCCTCTCCCCGCACCTTCCGCCGGGACGGTGTCCGGAAGTGGGGGGGGGCGGGGGGGGCGGCCCCCCCCGCCCCCCCCCGGCCCGCCCCCCCCCCCCCGCCCGGGGGGGGGGGGGGGCGCCGGGGGGGGGGGGGGGCCCCGGCCCGGCCCCCCCCGACCCGGGAGGCGCCGCCCGGCGCCTCCGAAGATCGTCGATCGTCAGATCGTCCGGGGCCTCAGCGACCGGCCGGGACCGGGTCGGTGGCCTCGGTCCACAGGTCCTGCTCGGCGCGGTCCGCCTGGACCTGACGGTAGACAAAGAAGCCGCCGAGGGCGACCAGGGCGACCAGGAGAAGCTTCTTCACCGCGGGACCTCGTCCTTCTTGCGTTGCGGACTCAACAGCCGTGCTCCGGCCGGATTGGCCGGGCCGACGAGTCCATGAGTTGTTTCGAGTGCGAACGGGCTGTCGGGTGCCGGACTGCCCTTGCGGCCGATGATACACACCGGTGTCCCAATCGTGACCAGCCGCCGCTGCCTCCAACCAACCGGTCCGGCCGGAGGATTGACGCCACACCTTCTGCCCTGCGGCCGGCCCGCCCACGACACCCCGGGACCGCCGCCCGAACCGCTACCGGCGCGTCGTCGGCACCACCACCGCCGTACCGGCCGCCAGGTCCACCCTGGTCCTGGGCGGCGCCCCCTCGCCCTCCTCGTCGCGCAGCATCAGCGTGCTCCGCCGCTCGTCCAGCTCGTGCTGCTTTCCGGCCGCGAACTGCGCGTGCAGCTGCTCGAACCCCGTCGCCGAGACCTGCCCCTCCCGGCCCGTCCCCCGCCAGGGCACCCAGCGCGACTTCCGCGCCCGCAGCGCCAGCTGATCGAGAAAGGCCAGGGCCACCAGCGCACAGACCAGCCCCGGAATGCTCATCGCCCAGAACAGCGCCATACCGCCACCATCCCTCCACTCGCCCTACCCCCGACAACACCCGGGGACGGCGCGCAGTTCCGGCGGCGGCCAAGAAAACGTCGAAGGGCCCGGAGTGAGATCACTCCGGGCCCTTCGCGCCGGTGGGCCTAACAGGACTTGAACCTGTGGCCTCTTCCTTATCAGGGAAGCGCTCTAACCGTCTGAGCTATAGGCCCTTGCCGCACTGAAAGATTAGCGGACCGATGGCCGATCTCCCAAATCCGGGTCGGCGGGGGTCGCGGCGGCGGGTTCGGGACCGGTGGCGAAGGGCCGCAGGTGGGGGGTGTCGGCCGGGCGCAGCAGCCACTCCTCGCGGGTGGCGGGGAACCGGGCCTCGCCCTCGGGGCCGGTACGGACGGCGAGGATCTGGTTGACCCCGATGCGGTTCTGCTCGAAGGCCAGCGCGGACGCCGCCATGTACAGCCGCCAGACCCTGGCCCGGCCGCGACCGGCCAGACCGACCGCCTCCGTCCAGCGCGCCTCCAGGTTGGCCACCCACTCGCGCAGGGTCAGGCCGTAGTGCTCCCGCAGCGACTCGACGTCGCGGACCTCGAAACCGGCCTCCTCCAGCCGGGCCACCGTGCTGCCGACCGGGGAGAGCTCCCCGTCGGGGAAGACGTAGCGGTCGATGAACGGGCTGGTGCGGTGCGGCTCACCGGGGTGGTCGGGGCGGCGGGCGATCTGGTGGTTGAGCAGCCGGCCGCCGGGCACCAGCAGCCCGTGCAGGCCCTCGGCGTAGACGCGGTACTGCTCGGCGCCGACGTGCTCGGCCATGCCGACGCTGGAGATCGCGTCGAAGGGGCCGTCCTGGATCTCCCGGTAGTCCTGGAGGCGGACCTCGACCCGCCCGGAGAGACCGGCCTCCTCGATCCGCCGCCGGGCCAGCGCGACCTGCTCGGTCGAGATGGAGACGCCGACCGCGGTGACCCCGTAGTGCTCCGCCGCGTGCAGCAGCAGCGAGCCCCAGCCGCAGCCGACGTCCAGCAGCCGCATCCCGGGCCGCAGGCCGAGCTTGCGGCAGATCAGGTCGAGCTTGGCCTCCTGGGCCGCCTCCAGGCTCTTGGCGGCGGGCGCCCAGTACGCGCAGGAGTACACCATCGACGGGCCCAGTACGAGGGCGTAGAAGTCGTTCCCGACGTCGTAGTGGTGGCTGATGGCCGCGCGGTCCCGGCTGCGGCTGTGCAGCCGCCCCTGGACGGCCCTGGCCTCCTCCGGCGGCGGGACGGGCCGCGGGCCCAGCGCACCGGCCCGCAGCAGGGCCGCGAGCACCCGGCGGCCCTTGGGGCCGAGCACATCGGCCGGGCCGAGCCGCAGCCGGCGGATCTCGGGCCGCTCGGCGAAGAGCGCCACGGCCGCCAGCACCTCGTAGAGGTCGGCGCCGGGGGCGAGCTCCAGGTCCCCCGAGACATAGGCGCGGGCCAGGCCCAGTTCGCCCGGCTGCCAGAGCAGGCGGCGCAGCGCCCGGCGGCCGCGCAGCACCACGGTGGGCGCCCCCGGTGGCCCGGCGACACTGCCGTCCCACGCCTGCACCCGCAGCGGCACCGGGATCCCCAGTAGCCCCTCCAGGGCCTCGACCAGTTGACTTGCGAGCTGAGCCATCGCGCGCCTCCGTCCAGCCGTACCTGCACAGCCGTACCAGCCCCGGCCAGTCGGACCGGGGGGCGGCCTGCGGCAGTCGGAGCCCGGAACGGGCGCACCCAGCTAATCCCACCGCGCCCGGCCCCAAATCGGGCGGCACGCCGCGGGAGTCGGCTGTCACCCGAATGCCAGCGGGCCCCGCAGGCTGCAACAGCCTGCGGGGCCCGCCCATTCCGTCCGCGGACGGAAATCTGACCCGGGATCAGAAACCGGCCGGTGTGGCCGGGATCAGTCCTCCTCGGCCAGGGTCAGCTCGATGCCGCCGGTGAAGCCGGCCGCCGCGTTGTAGATGAACGCGGAGAGCGTGGACAGCGCGGTCAGCAGCACCACGTCGACCACCGCGATCAGCGAGGTGAAGGTCATCACCTTGCCGAAGCCGACGTAGTCCATCAGGTTGAGGCCGCCGGTGGTGTCCGAGCCGGTGACGTCCTTCAGGGTCTTGGTCAGCGAGTCGAAGACGCCGAGCGAGTCCAGCGTCATCCACAGCACCGCGGCCGCGACGATGATGATGATCCCGACCGCCAGCGACAGCAGGAAACTGACCTTCATGACCGACCAGGGGTCGGCCTTGGTCACCCTCAGCCGGGCCTTGCGGGTCCGGCCCAGGCCCGCTCCGGCCGGGGCCGGTGCGCCGGCCGGCCGACGCGCGGCGGCCCCGCCGGGAACGGGCGTACCGCCGGGCGGGGTGTTGCCCACCCTGGTCCCCCGGGGCGGCGTCGGCTGCCCCTTGGCGTACGTGGTCGGCTGCGAAAACCCGCCCTGCCCCGGCGCACCCGAAGCCGGCGGTGTCGGCTGACCGCCGTAGGTCCCCCCGCCGCCCTGACCCGCCGCACCGACCGGTGGCATCAGCGAGGTGGACGCGGCCGGGTGCTCGGCCGGCGGCTGCGGCCCGCCGTACCCCCCGCCGCCCTGTGCTGCGCCCGGACGGCCGCCGGTGGCTCCTCCCGCAGCACCCGTGGCTCCACTCACCTGGTCCTCCCGCACTTCCCGCCAGGACGGCTGCGCCGGCCTGCTTCGTCACTCGTCACCCCAGCGCCCGGCGGGATTGCCCGGAACTGGTCGGCGGCCGGTACCGCCGCGCCCTGTACGGACGCGGCGGTACCGGCCGACGCGATCGGGATCAGGCCTGGGCGTCCTCGCCGCCCGGCGCCGTCTCCACACCCTCGATACCCTCGGCCGACCCGGTGGACTCGGCGGACTCGGTACCCGCCGCCTCGTCCTCCGTGCCCTCCTCGTCCTCGGCCTCCGCGTTGCGGGCCATGCCCACCACCGCGTCGCGCTTTCCGAGGTTGATCAGTTGGACGCCCATGGTGTCACGTCCGGTTTCACGAACCTCGGAAACCCTTGTACGAATCACCCCACCCGAGAGGGTGATCGCCATGATCTCGTCGGTGTCGTCCACCACCAGAGCGCCGACCAGCGAGCCCCGGCCCTCGACGATCTTCGCCGCCTTGGTGCCGTAGCCGCCGCGTCCCTGGACACGGTACTCGTCCACCCCGGTGCGCTTGGCGTAACCGCCGTCGGTGGCGGTGAAGACGTACGTCCCTGGACGCACCACGTTCATCGAGAGCAGTTCGTCGTCCTCGCGGAAGGACATGCCCTTGACGCCCGAGGTCGCGCGGCCGGTGGGCCGCAGCGCGTCGTCGGTGGCGGTGAACCGGATCGACTGGGCCTTCTTGGAGACCAGCAGCAGGTCGTCCTCGGCGGAGACCAGCTCGGCACCGATCAGCTCGTCGTCCCGGCCCTGGTCGTCCTGGCGCAGGTTGATCGCGATCAGGCCGCCGGAGCGCGGGGAGTCGTAGTCCTTCAGCTGGGACTTCTTCACCAGACCGGCCCGGGTCGCGAGGACCAGGTACGGCTTGTCCTCGTAGGTGCGCACCGCCATCACCTGGGTGATGTGCTCCTCCGGCTGGAAGGCCAGCAGGTTGGCCACGTGCTGGCCGCGGGCGTCGCGCCCGGCGTCCGGCAGCTCGTAACCCTTGGCGCGGTAGACCCGGCCCTTGTTGGTGAAGAACAGGATCCAGTTGTGGGTCGTCGTCACGAAGAAGTGGTCGACGAGGTCGTCCTGCTTCAGCTGGGCGCCGCGCACGCCCTTGCCGCCGCGCTTCTGCGAGCGGTAGAGGTCGGAGCGGGTCCGCTTGACGTAGCCACCACGGGTGATGGTGACGACGATGTCCTCCTCGGCGATGAGGTCCTCGATGGAGAGGTCGCCGTCGGACGGGATCAGGGTGGAGCGCCGCTCGTCGCCGTACTTCTCGACGATCGCGGTGAGCTCCTCGGAGATGATCTCGCGCTGGCGGCCCGGCGAACGCAGGATCGCGTTGTACTCGTCGATCTTGCGCTGCAGCTCGTCGTGCTCGTCGGTGATCCGCTGGCGCTCCAGGGCAGCCAGGCGGCGCAGCTGCATCTCGAGGATCGCGTTGGCCTGGAGCTCGTCGATGGAGAGCAGGCCCATCAGGCCGGTGCGGGCGGCGTCGGCACTCTCCGAGGCCCGGATCAGCGCGATGACCTCGTCGATCACGTCCAGGGCGCGCAGCAGGGCGCGCAGGATGTGCGCCCGCTCCTCGGCCTTGCGCAGCCGGAAGGTGGTGCGCCGGACGATGACCTCGACCTGGTGGTTGACCCAGTGCCGGATGAAGGCGTCCAGCGAGAGCGTGCGCGGCACGCCGTCGACCAGGGCCAGCATGTTGGCGCCGAAGTTGGTCTGCAGGTCGGTGTGCTTGTAGAGGTTGTTCAGCACGACCTTGGCGACGGCGTCGCGCTTGAGCACGATCACCAGGCGCTGGCCGGTGCGCGAGGAGGACTCGTCGCGGACGTCGGCGATGCCGGCGACCTTGCCGTCCTTGACCAGGTCGGCGATCTTCAGCGCGAGGTTGTCCGGGTTGACCTGGTACGGCAGCTCGGTGATCACCAGGCACTGGCGGCCCTGGATCTCCTCGACCTCGACCACGGCGCGCATGGTGATCGAGCCGCGCCCGGTGCGGTACGCCTCCTCGATCCCGCGGCGGCCGACGATCAGGGCGCCGGTCGGGAAGTCCGGGCCCTTGATCCGCTCGATCAGGGCCTCCAGCAGCTCCTCGTTGGAGGCGTCCGGGTGCTCCAGCGCCCAGAGCGCGCCGGAGGCGACCTCGCGGAGGTTGTGCGGCGGGATGTTGGTGGCCATGCCGACCGCGATGCCGGTGGCACCGTTGATCAGCAGGTTGGGGATGCGCGCGGGCAGGACGGTGGGCTCCTGCGAGCGGCCGTCGTAGTTGGCGGCGAAGTCGACGGTCTCCTCGTCGATGTCCCGCATCATCTCCATGGCCAGCGGCATCATCTTGCACTCGGTGTAGCGCATGGCCGCGGCCGGGTCGTTGCCCGGGGAGCCGAAGTTGCCGTTGCCGTCGACCAGCGGCATCCGCAGCGACCACGGCTGGGCCAGCCGGACCACGGTGTCGTAGATCGAGGTGTCGCCGTGCGGGTGGTAGTTGCCCATGACGTCGCCGACGACGCGGGCGCACTTGTAGTAGCCCTTCTCGGGGCGGTACCCGCCGTCGTACATCGCGTAGAGCACGCGCCGGTGCACCGGCTTGAGGCCGTCGCGGACCTCGGGGAGCGCCCGGCTGACGATCACGCTCATCGCGTAGTCGAGGTAGGAGCGCTGCATCTCGGTCTCGAGCTCGATCGGCTCGACCCGGGACACGAAGGTGTCGGTGGCGGTGCTGGCGTCCGGCTGCTCGCCGTCGGGACGGTTGTCGTCGACCACTGGTGGTCAGTTTCCTTTCACGCGTGACTGGACTGTGCTGGCGGGGAGGGCCCCGGTCACACGTCCAGGAAGCGGACGTCCTTGGCGTTGCGCTGGATGAAGGAGCGGCGGGCCTCGACGTCCTCGCCCATCAGGACCGAGAACAGGTCGTCGGCACGGGCCGCGTCCTCCAGGGTGACCTGCATGAGCAGCCGGTGGGCCTGGTCCATGGTGGTGACCCGGAGCTCCTCGGCGTTCATCTCGCCGAGACCCTTGAAGCGCTGGATCGCGTCGTCCTTCGGCAGCCGTCGGCCGGCCGCGACGCCGGCCGCGATGGTGGCGTCCCGCTCGCGGTCGGAGTAGACGTAGTCGAAGTCGTCCTTGCCCCACTTGATCTTGTACAGCGGCGGCATCGCCAGGTACACGTACCCGGACTCGACCAGCGGCCGCATGAAGCGGAACAGCAGGGTCAGCAGCAGGGTGCGGATGTGCTGTCCGTCGACGTCGGCGTCCGCCATCAGGACGATCTTGTGATAGCGGAGCTTGGACTCGTCGTAGTCCTCCTGGATGCCGCAGCCGAAGGCCGAGATCAGCGCCTGGACCTCGGTGTTCTGCAGCACCTTGTCGATCCGGGCCTTCTCGACGTTCAGGATCTTGCCGCGGATCGGGAGGATGGCCTGGATCCGCGGGTCGCGGCCCTGCTTGGCCGAGCCGCCGGCGGAGTCACCCTCGACGATGAAGATCTCGCACTCGGCCGGGTCCTTGGACTGGCAGTCGCTGAGCTTGCCCGGCAGCGAGGCGCTCTCCAGCAGGCCCTTGCGGCGGGTCAGGTCACGGGCCTTGCGGGCGGCGACGCGCGCGGTGGCGGCCTGGATGGACTTGCGGATGATGTCCGCGGCCTCGTTGGGGTTGCGGTCCAGCCAGTCGTTCAGCTGCTCGTGGACCACCCGCTGGACGAAGGTCTTCGCCTCGGTGTTGCCGAGCTTGTCCTTGGTCTGGCCCTCGAACTGCGGCTCGCCGAGCTTGACCGAGATGATCGCGGTCAGACCCTCGCGGATGTCCTCGCCGGAGAGGTTGTCGTCCTTCTCGCGGAGCAGCTTCTTGTCCCGCGCGTAGCGGTTGACCAGGCCGGTCAGCGCGGCGCGGAAGCCCTCCTCGTGGGTACCGCCGCCGTGCGTGTGGATGGTGTTGGCGAAGCTGTAGACCCCCTCGGTGTAGGAGGAGTTCCACTGCATCGCGATCTCCACCGAGATCGCCTTGTCCTTGTCCTCCGCCTCGAAGTCGATCACCGAGGGGTGGATGACCTCGCCCTTGCGGGAGTTGAGGTGGGCGACGAAGTCGGCGATGCCGCCGTCGTACTTGTACGTGACGGAGAGCGGCCTGCCCTCCTCGTCCGCGTGCTCGGGGCGCTCGTCGATCAGCGAGATGGACAGGCCCTTGTTGAGGAAGGCCATCTCCTGGAAGCGCCGGGAGAGCGTCTCGAAGGAGTAGACGGTGGTCTCGAAGATGTCCCCGTCGGCCCAGAACGTGACCGTGGTGCCGGTCCGGTCGGTCGGCTCGCCCTTGACCAGCGGACCGGTCGGGGCACCCATCTTGTAGTCCTGGGTCCAGATGCTGCCGTCCTTGTGGATCTCCACGGAGAGCCTGGTGGACAGCGCGTTCACCACGGAGACGCCGACACCGTGCAGACCGCCGGAGACGGCGTAGCCGCCGCCGCCGAACTTGCCGCCGGCGTGCAGGACGGTGAGCACGACCTCGACGGCCGGCTTGTCCTGACCTGGGACGATGTCCACCGGGATGCCGCGGCCGTTGTCGACCACCCGGACCGCGCCGTCGGCGAGGAGCGTGACGTCGATGGTGTCGGCGTACCCGGCCATCGCCTCGTCGACGGAGTTGTCCACGACCTCCTGCACCAGGTGGTGCAGCCCGCGCTCACCGGTCGAACCGATGTACATGCCGGGGCGCTTGCGGACGGCGTCGAGGCCTTCCAGCACCTGGATGTTGCTACCGGTGTAGGTGCTCTCGGTCGCCTGGTCGGTCTGGTCTGGGGTCTGGCTGGGGTTGCCGGAATCGGCCACGAAGCGCCCTCTCTGGCACAGCACGGGCCGCATCCCCACCCCGTGTGGGCGGGCGTGCGACCACGGCGTTTCGACTCGGTTGCCACTAGCAACAGTGTTTGGCCTTCAGTCTACCGGTACGACTGACATAGATGGGCGTTTGGCAGCCCCTGAGGGCAGATACGCCGCCCTGAATCCCCTCTGCACGTGTCCCGATACTCGCCCCGGGGGCCCAGACCGCCTGGAAGGGCCGTCAGGGGTTCCGGAGGATCCCGGTCCGCTCGCGACCCGGCCGGCCGGACTCAGCCCCAGGTGTCGCCCGGCCCCTTGCTCCCCGGCGCGCGCAGCCGTCCGTAACCGCGTACCGGGGCGGCGGGGCCCAGCACCTTGATCACCTTGACCGTGCCATGGCCCAGCTCGTGGTTCAGGCGGGCCACCAACTGCCTGGCCAGCCAGCGCAGTTGAGTTGCCCATGCGGTGGAGTCGCACTGCACGGTGAGCACCGCTGCCGCGTCGTCGTAGGAGGTGGGCTCACAGTGCGCCGCGATGTCCGGGCCGACGATCTGGCTCCACCGGCCCATCACCCCGCCGACCGCCGCCGAGGACTCCCAGCCGCGCTCGGTCAGCAGCCGGTTCAGCGCGGCGCCCAGCGGCACCGGGTCGCGGCCGTCCGAGCGCGCTCCGCTGCGCAGCCCGTGCCGCTTCGCCTCGCGCTTCTCCCGGACCTGCTCGCCGCGCTCCCGGGCCTGTGCCCGGGCCGCCCGCAGCGCCGAGCGGGCCAGGTCGGCACCGGTCAGCCGGGCGCCGGCCGGCACCGGGCCGGAGGGCTTCGGGAAGTGCTCCGCCGGCTCGCTCACGGCGATCTCCTTTCCCCAGCCTGTGGACAACCGTCGCGGTCGCGCGCCGGTGAGCCGTCCAGCGTACGGGAGCGGCCGGACCTCAGGCGTCGACCCGGCGCACCGCGCCGTCCGCCACCGTGTAACGGGCCCCGGCCAGCGCCTTCGGCACGTCCTCGGCGACGGCCGCGGTGACCAGCACCTGCTCGCCGCCGGCGACCAACTCGGCCAGCCGGTCCCGGCGGGAGGCGTCCAGCTCGGCGAAGACGTCGTCCAGGATCAGCACCGGCTCCCCGCCGTCGGCGCGCAGCAGCTCGTACGAGGCCAGCCGCAACGCCAGCGCGAACGACCAGGACTCGCCGTGGCTCGCGTAGCCCTTGGCCGGCAGCGGGCCGAGCTTGAGCACCAGTTCGTCGCGGTGCGGCCCGACCAGCGTAAGCCCGCGCTCGACCTCCTGCTTACGGGCGGCCTGGAGGGCCCGCAGCAGCTGTTCCTCGGCCTGCTCCCGGCTGCCCGGCAGCTCGCCCTCGAAGGAGCTCCGGTACTCCAGCCCGATCTCGCCGCCGGCCGGCGCGAGCTGCCCGTACGCGGCCGCCACCAGCGGCTGCAGGGCAGCCACCAGCTGGATCCGGAAGGCGGTCAACTCCGCTCCGGCGCGCGCCAGATGGCCGTCCCAGACCTCCAGGGTGGAGAGGTCGGCACCCTTGCCGCCACCGGCCCGGCGGGCCATCGCGGCGGTCTTCAGCAGGGCGTTGCGCTGCTTGAGCACCCGCTCGTAGTCCTGCCGGACCCCGGCCAGCCGGGGGGCCCGGGCGGTCAGCAGCTCGTCCAGGAAGCGCCGGCGCTCGCCCGGGTCCCCCTTGACCAGGCTGAGGTCCTCGGGGGCGAACAGCACGGTGCGCAGCAGGCCCAGCACGTCGCGCGGGCGGACGTTGTCGGAGCGGTTGATCCGGGCCCGGTTGGCCTTGCCGGGGGTGATCTCCAGCTCGACCAGGGTGCTGCGGGCGCCGGCCAGCACCGAGGCGCGGATCACCGCCCGCTCCGCGCCGAGCCGGATCAACGGGGCGTCGGTGGCCACCCGGTGGCTGCCCAGGGTGGCGATGTAGCCGATCGCCTCCACCAGGTTGGTCTTGCCCTGGCCGTTGGGGCCGACGAAGGCCGTCACGCCCGGGTCGAGGGGTACCTCGGCCCGGGCGTAGGAACGGAAGTCGGCGAGCGACAGATGCGCGACGTGCATGGCTGTGGACTGCGCTCGCCTTCTGTGGAAAACCGGTGGGACTACTTGGACTCGACCGCGTGGCCGCCGAACTGGTTGCGCAGCGCGGCGATCATCTTCATCTGCGGCGAGTCGTCCTGGCGGGAGGCGAACCGGGCGAACAGCGAGGCGGTGATCGCCGGCAGCGGCACGGCGTGGTCGATCGCGGCCTCGACGGTCCAGCGGCCCTCGCCGGAGTCGGCGGCCCAGCCCTTGAGCTTGGCCAGGTGCTCGTCGTCGTCCAGGGCGCGGACGGCCAGGTCGAGCAGCCAGGAGCGGATCACGGTGCCCTCCTGCCAGCTGCGGAAGACCTCGCGCACGTCGGTCACCTCGGGGGCGGCCTCCAGCAGCTCCCAGCCCTCGGCGAAGGCCTGCATCATCGCGTACTCGATGCCGTTGTGGACCATCTTCGCGAAGTGGCCGGCACCGACCGCGCCCGCGTGGACGGAGCCGAAGTCGCCCTCGGGCTTGAGCGCGTCGAAGACCGGCTGGACCTTGGCGACGTGCTCGGCGTCGCCGCCGTACATCAGCGCGTAGCCGTTCTCCAGGCCCCAGACGCCGCCGGAGACGCCGCAGTCCACGAAGCCGATGCCCTTGGCGGCCAGCGCCTCGGCGTGCTTGATGTCGTCGGTCCAGCGGGAGTTGCCGCCGTCGACCACCACGTCGCCGGGAGAGAGCAGCTCGGCGAGCTCGTCGACGGTCGCCTGGGTGGCGGCCCCGGCCGGGACCATGACCCAGACCACACGCGGGCCCTGAAGCTTGGTGACGAGCTCCTGGAGGCTCTCGACGTCGGAGATGTCCGGGTTGCGGTCGTAGCCGATGACGGTGTGGCCGGCGCGGCGGATCCGCTCGCGCATGTTGCCGCCCATCTTGCCGAGACCGATGAGGCCGAGCTCCATGACCAAGTCCTTACCTGTGGTGACGTGCCTGCCGGCGGCGCCCTTGCCGCGCTGTCCTGAGCCTACGCGCTGAAGCGACAGGGCCTCCCCGCGGTCGGGCCGACCGGGGGAGGCCTTCCACAGGCTGTACACAGCCTGTGGGTAACGCGTGCGGCGCCGGCAGGGATCAGCCGGAGAGGCGGACCGGCATGATCAGGTACTGGTACGCCTCGTCCGCCTCGGCGTCCACCGAGGCCTTGCCGCTGAGCAGGGCCGGCTTGGTCGGCGTGGTGAAGCTCAGCTGGGCGTAGGCGGAGTCGATGGCCTTGAGGCCCTCCTCCAGGTAGCCCGGGTTGAAGGCGATCGAGATGGAGTCGCCCTCCAGGGAGGCGTCGATCCGCTCGGTGGCCTGGGCGTCGTCGCCCGAACCGGCCTCCAGGGTGAGGACGCCCTCCTCGAAGTTCAGCCGGACCGGGGTGTTGCGCTCCGCGACCAGCGAGACGCGCTTGAGCGCCTCCAGGAAGGGCTGGGTCTGGATCGCCGCGATGGCGTTGAACTCGGTCGGGAAGAGGCTGCGGAACTTCGGGAACTCGCCCTCCAGCAGCCGGGTGGTGGTCCGGCGGCCCGCGCCCTCGAAGCCGACCAGGCCCTCGCCCGCGCCGCCCGAGGAGAGCGCGATCGAGACGTTGTCGCCGCTGCCCAGCGACTTGGCGATGTCCTGCAGGGTCTTGGCGGGCACCAGGGCGACCGCGGAGATGTCCGGCTGCTCGGGCTTCCAGAGCAGCTCGCGGACGGCGAAGCGGTAGCGGTCGGTGGCGGCCAGGGTGATCCGGTCGCCCTCGATCTCGACCCGCACACCGGTGAGCACCGGCAGGGTGTCGTCACGGCCGGCGGCCACCGCGGCCTGGCTGACCGCGGAGGCGAAGACGTCTCCGGAGACGGTGCCGGTCGCGGTCGGCATCTGGGGCAGGGCCGGGTACTCGTCCACCGGGAGGGTGGGGAGGGTGAACCGCGAGCTGCCGCAGACCACGCTGACCCGCTGGCCGTCGGTGGAGATCTCCACAGGCCTGTTGGGAAGGTTGCGCGAGATGTCGTTGAGCAGCCGGCCGGAGACCAGGACGGTGCCGGCCTCCTCGATGTCGGCCTCCAGCTCGACCCGGGCCGAGACCTCGTAGTCGAAGCCGGACAGCGCCAGGCTGCCCTCCTGCGCCGTCAGCAGCAGGCCGGCCAGCACCGGCACCGGCGGCCGTGCCGGGAGGCTGCGGGCAGCCCAGGCCACCGCCTCCGCGAGGACGTCACGCTCCACCCGGAACTTCACCGGTAACCGCCTCCTGGATCGAGCGCTCCCGCTCGCAAGTCTGGTTCGTCTGGTCTTGATCGTCGGTTCGGCTGGCCGCCGAGCTCTGCCGCTCCGCTTCCAGTCGCCGAGGACAGTCTGACGTACTCCACCGACAGACGGGGCAGACGGGCGGAAGCAACCCGAACAGATGTCGGGGATCCGTTGTCCACAGATTTTGGCCCCACCCGCTTTTGAACGAGTCGATGGGTCTATAGGTGTAGCAGTAGTAGTAGGGCCTGTGGAAACCGTGGATAACCCCGTTCGCGCAGGTCAGGCCGGGTTTTTTGTCCACAGGATGTGTGGACGGCGGCTGTGGACGAACACGGCCCGCTGTGGACGGCGGAGCGTTACCCACAGGGCACGCTGGGTATCCACAGGTTATCCCCAGCGCTGTCCCCAGATCCGGCCCCGGTTATCCACGGGCGCCGGTCAACATTTCGTGACGCCTTTCACACCAGGGCATGAACGTGGGTACACGCTTGTCGAACTGTGGACGCGCCTGTGGACAACCTGGGGATAACCCCGCCCTCCCTGGGGACAACCGGTGGATAACCCGGACGGCCCGCTGACGGGACGCCAACTGTCCACACCCTGTGGATAACGGTTGTGCACAAGTCCACAGGCACCTGACCTGCGCGGAAGAGCGTAGCGGCGCTCAGCCTGTGGAGGAATTCTGGATAACTTCCGGCGCCCCACCCTGTGGACGGCGGGGAACCGGTCCAGCCTGTGGATTTCGGCCCTGCGCGCCGGGGCGGTTCGAATCCCCGGTCAGATGTTCGGCGCGGCCTGCGGGCTGGCGGAGCGTCCGTCGCAGGCATCCCTGCCCAGCCGGACGGCGGTACACACCTGTGGATACGCGAAAAGGGCGTCAGGACCGCTCCTGACGCCCTCCAACGGCCGTGGACGGCCTAGCTCTTGATGCGGTTGGTCAGTTCGGTGACCTGGTTGTAGATCGAGCGACGCTCGGCCATCAGCGAGCGGATCTTGCGGTCCGCGTGCATCACCGTGGTGTGGTCGCGGCCGCCGAACTGGGCGCCGATCTTCGGCAGTGAGAGGTCGGTCAGCTCCCGGCAGAGGTACATGGCGATCTGACGAGCCGTCACCAGCACCCGGCTGCGCGAGGATCCGCAGAGGTCGTCCACGCCCAGCCCGAAGTAGGCCGCGGTCTGCTGCATGATGACCTGCGCGGTGATCTCCGGTCCGGCATCCTCGTCCCCGCCCGGAATCAGGTCCTTGAGGACGATGCCGGCCAACTCCAGGTCCACCGGCGCCCGGTTGAGGTTGGCGAAGGCGGTGACCCGGATCAGGGCGCCCTCCAACTCCCGGATGTTGCGGGTGATTCGGGACGCGATGAACTCCAACACATCCGCCGGGGCGTTCAGTTGCTCCTGGATCGCCTTCTTGCGCAGGATCGCGATCCGGGTCTCCAGCTCCGGCGGGGTGACGTCGGTGATCAGCCCCCACTCGAAGCGGTTGCGCAACCGGTCCTCCAGCGTGATCAGTTGCTTGGGCGGCCGGTCCGAGGAGAGGACGATCTGCTTGTTCGCGTTGTGCAGGGTGTTGAAGGTGTGGAAGAACTCCTCCTGCGTGGACTCCTTGCTCGCCAGGAACTGCACGTCGTCCACGAGCAGGATGTCCATGTCCCGGTAGCGCTTGCGGAACGCGTCCGCCTTGCCGTCGCGGATCGAGTTGATGAACTCGTTGGTGAACTCCTCCGAGGACACGTAGCGCACCCGGGTGCCCGGGAAGAGGCTGCGCGAGTAGTGCCCGATGGCGTGCAGCAGGTGGGTCTTGCCCAGCCCGGACTCGCCGTAGATGAAGAGCGGGTTGTACGCCTTGGCCGGGGCCTCGGCGACCGCCACCGCCGCCGCGTGCGCGAAGCGGTTGCTCGCGCCGATGACGAAGGTGTCGAAGAGGTACTTGGGGTTCAGCCGGGCGGCCGGCTCGTCCTTGCGGGAGCCGCCGGCCGGGGGAGCGCCGGGCGGGGCCGGTACACCGGGGACGGCCTGGCGGTCGGTGGCGCGCTCGGCGCCGGACTTCTCCGCGGGGCGGCCGGGGGCCGGGCGCGGGGCGGGGGAGCGGCGGCCGGCCCCGGCCCGCGGCTGCTCGCCCGGCCCGGGGCCGTACGCGCCGCCGAAGAGGTCGCCCTGGGTGGTCGCGGGCGGCCCGGGCAGCGGGCGGTTCTCGCGCGGCGCCGGGCGGTCGGGCTCGGCCGGCTCGCGGTAGCCGGGCGCGGACTCGGGGTAGCCGGGGCCCTGCTCGCCGTAGCCGGAGTGGCCGGGGTGACCGGGGTGGTTCTCCCAGGACGGGGCGCTCTCGCCGCCGCCCGGCCAGCCCGGTGCTCCGCCCGGGCCACCGTAGGGCGCGGGGCGCTGCTCGTAGCCGCCGTAGCGGCCGCGCTCGTAGTCCTGCTCGTAGGGGCGCTCGTACGACGGCTCCCCGTACTCGCCGGCGTCCTCGCCGCCCGGGCCCGGGTACGGCTCGGCCGGTGCGGCGGGCATCGGGGTGGTGGGCACGGCGTTGGCGTCGACCATCACGGCGATCCGCACCGGCCGGTTCAGCTCGCGGCTGAGGGCCTCGGTCAGCTGCGGCAGCAGCCGGCCCTCCAGCACCTGCTTGGCCCGCTCGTTGGGGGTCGCCAGCAGGGCGGTGTCGTGCATCATCCACATCGGCTGGGTGCGCTGCACCCACTGCTTGTCCATCTCCCCGACATCCGGGTCGTTGACCAGCCGCTCGACGACTCTCGCCCAGACCGGGACGAGGTCGCTGTTGACATCAGCCACTGGTGCACGCTTTCTCGGTTCCCCGCGGCTCCAGCAGGGGGTGGTGGATCAAGAGACTGTGGATCGATGGGTCGGTTGTGAAGAACAAACCAGACAAGTCCTGCAACGGTAGTCAGCGAACAGGGCCGGATCAAGTCGTTGTCCACAGGCTGTGGGCAACGGCGGAGGCGTGAGGTCCCCGGCGGGGGCGGACGCGAACGGCCGGTTTGACCCTCGCGCCCCGTCCCGCGTACCGTAACCAGGTCGAGTTGTCGATGGCCGCTGCCGCATGTCCGCGGGTCCGCCCGCTCCATAAGGCGCGCAGCACGGGCGCCGTGGATTGCCTCAGACCCCAGCCGAACTGGGGCGATGGGCCGGATTTCCGTATCAGGGGAGATCACGCGGACGCACGGTGACGGCCAAGCGACCCCCCGTCATCCTACGATTCACCTCAGGAGCCCCCGAGTGAGCAAGCGCACCTTCCAGCCGAACAACCGTCGTCGCGCGAAGACCCACGGCTTCCGGCTGCGGATGCGTACCCGCGCCGGCCGCGCCATCCTGGCCGCCCGCCGTGGCAAGGGCCGCACCAGCCTGTCCGCCTGATCCGCGCCAGAGTCTGTTGTGCTGCCCTCCGAGAATCGGCTGCGGCGGCGCCAGGACTTCGCGACCGCGGTGAAACGCGGTCGCCGGGCCGGCCGGCCCCTTCTGGTCGTCCATCTCAGCAGAGACGGTGACCCCAAGGGGCAGGCCGACCGGACCAGCGACTCCCGCCCGCACGTCGCCGAGGGGACTCCTTCGGCGCGTGCGGGTTTCGTCGTGAGCAAGGCCGTCGGTCCGGCGGTCGTCCGTAACCTGGTCAAGCGCCGCCTGCGCCATCTTGTCCGTGATCGCCTGTTCAGGCTGCCCGCCGGTAGCCTGATAGTGGTGCGTGCGCTGCCCCAGGCCGCGTCCGCCTCGTACCAGGATCTCGAACGTGACCTGGACGCGGCGCTCAAGCGGCTGCTGAAGGTGGAGCCCGCCGCCTCGGCGCCGACGGGAGCAGGTCGATGAAGTACCTGCTGATGGGTCTGATCAGGGTCTACCAGTGGACCATCAGCCCACTGCTCGGTCCGGTCTGCCGTTATTACCCCTCCTGCTCGCACTACGGCTACGAGGCCGTGAAGGTGCACGGGGCGGTCAAGGGCGGCGGCCTGACCGTGTGGCGCATCCTGCGCTGCAATCCGTGGACGCCCGGCGGGGTCGATCATGTTCCGCCGCGCAAGCACCCGGTGTGGCACCGCCGGCTGCGCGATCTGCTGAACCGCAGGTCCGCCGCCGACCGGCCGGTGACCGCACCCCCCGCCGGTCCGGACCCCGAGGGCCCGGCGACCATTGGCTCTGTGGGGCCAATCCCAATGTCCAAGGAGCCTGACCGGTGACCTTCTCCTTCCTGAACCCCCTGTACACAGCGGTGTCCTGGATCATCGTCCAGTTCCACTCGCTGTACAGCCACATCTTCGATCCGGACGGTGGCTGGGCCTGGGGTCTGGCCATCGCGTCCATGGTGGTCGTCATCCGGATCTGCCTGATCCCGCTCTTCGTGAAGCAGATCAAGGCGACCCGGGCCATGCAGGCGATCCAGCCGAAGATGAAGGCCATCCAGGAGCGCTACAAGAACGACAAGCAGCGCCAGTCCGAAGAGATGATGAAGCTGTACAAGGAGGCGGGTACCAACCCGTTCTCCAGCTGCCTTCCCATCATCGTGCAGGCGCCGTTCTTCACCGCGCTCTACGGCGTGCTCGCCAAGGTCGCCAAGAGCGAGCCGATCGGGGTCATCGACGGCACCCTGCTGACCAGCGCGGGCAAGGCGCACATCTTCGGTGCCCCGCTCTCCGCGACCTTCGTGAGCAGCCCCGAGACCAGCGTCAAGATCGTCGTCGCGGTCATGATCATCCTGATGTCGCTGTCGCAGTTCATCACGCAGCGCCAGCTGATGACCAAGAACATGGACCTCACGGTCAAGACGCCGTTCATGCAGCAGCAGAAGATGCTGATGTACGTCTTCCCGATCATGTTCGCCGTGATGGGCATCAACTTCCCGGTCGGTGTCCTGGTCTACTGGCTGACCACCAACGTCTGGTCGATGGGCCAGCAGCTGGTCGTCATCCGCAACAACCCGACGCCGGGCAGCAAGGCGTGGGACGAGCGCCAGGTGCGGCTGAAGAAGGCGGGCCGGCTGAACCCGGACGGCTCGGTGATCAAGGGCGGTATGTGGGGCCTGCTTCCCCCGAAGAAGACGGCCACGACCGCCGAGGCCGTCGTCGAGGACGCGGTGCAGGTGCGACGCCAGCAGCCGCGCAAGCAGACCAAGGCACAGCGCCAGCACGGCGGTCAGACGACCAGCCTGACCAAGGACGCCCCGGCCCCGGCCGAGGAGACCGTCGAGTCCGGTGCCGACCAGCCGGCCGCGGCCAAGCAGGGCGCGGCCAAGCCCGCCGGAGCCAAGCCGGGCACCGTCCGGCAGCAGGGCGCCCGGCAGCAGCCGAAGCGCGGTGGCGGACAGGGCGGCCAGCGCCCGAAGAAGAAGTCCTGACCCGCCCCCGGACTGTCAAGGCAGCGCACAGAGCTTCGTTCCCGGCCCACCACCTGGGCCCCATCTCCGAAGGAGTCCATCAGTGACGGAAGGCACCACCTCCGCCATCGAGGCCGAGGCCGTCGCCAGCGCCGACGAGAGCCTCATCACCCGCCTGGAGCAGGAGGGCGACATCGCGGCGGACTACCTGGAGGGTCTGCTCGACATCGCCGACCTCGACGGTGACATCGACATGGACGTGGAGGGCGACCGTGCCCTGGTGTCCATCGTCAGTGATGGCAACGACCGTGCGCTCCAGCGCCTGGTCGGCCAGGACGGCGAGGTGCTGGAGGCGCTGCAGGAGCTGACCCGGTTGGCTGTCCACCGGGAGACCGGCGAGCGCAGCCGCCTCATGCTGGACATTGCCGGCTTCCGGGCCCGCAAGCGGTCGGAGCTGGCCGCGCTCGGCGCCGAGGCGGCGGAGCAGGTGAAGAGCACGGGGGAGCAGGTCAAGCTGCGGCCGATGACGCCGTTCGAGCGCAAGGTCGTCCATGACGCGGTGGCCGCGGCCGGTCTGCGCAGCGAGTCGGAGGGCGAAGAGCCCCAGCGGTGTGTGGTCGTGCTGCCGGCCTGAGACCGGCAGAGCGGTGCCCGGCCGAGACGGCCGGTGCGCCGGGACTGTCCGGATGGCGACTGACAGACCCCGTCCGCCTTGTGCGGGCGGGGTCGTTGTCCCTCTGCGGGGCCGCCGGGCCGAGAGCCCGGCGAGAGATGTTTCACGTGAAACGGTGCGATGCGCGGGTCGGTGGATCCGGGGAGCGGAGAGGTCGAGATGGACACGGAGAACGCGGCTGCCGGTGAGCCGGCGGCGGGTGCCGGCAATTCGGCCGCTGAGGGTCCGGCGGTCGAGGGGCCGGCCGCCGAGGGGCTGACCGAGGCGCCGGCCGTGGCCCGGGAGGTCTTCGGCGACCGCTTCGACGCCGCCGTCCGGTACACCGAGCTGCTGGCCACGGCGGGTGTCCAGCGCGGGCTGATCGGCCCCCGCGAGGTGCCCCGGCTCTGGGACCGCCATGTGCTGAACTGCGCGGTGCTCGCCGAGCTGCTGCCGCCCGGATCGACCCTGTGCGACGTCGGCTCCGGAGCCGGCCTGCCCGGCATCCCGGTGGCCCTGGCCCGCCCGGACGTCTCGGTGACGCTGCTGGAGCCGCTGCTGCGCCGGACCACCTTCCTGGAGGAGGTGGTCCGCGAGCTGAACCTGGAGAACGTCACCGTCCTGCGCGGGCGGGCCGAGGAGATGGTCGGCAAGCTCGCGGTGGACGTGGTCACCGCCCGGGCGGTGGCACCGCTGGACCGGCTGGCCGGCTGGGGCCTGCCGCTGCTCCGCCCGCACGGGCAGATGCTGGCGCTCAAGGGCGACAGCGCGGAGCAGGAGCTGGCGGACTCGCGGGCCGGGCTGACCAAGCTGGGCGCCGTGGAGTGGTCGGTGATCTCGGTGGGCGAGGGCACCCTGGAGACCTCCACCCGGGTGATCCAGGTGAAGGCGGGGGAGAGCCCCGGCGGGGTGAAGGCGGCGACCCGGCGGGCCAAGGCGGCCCGGGCCGGGCGGAACGCGAACGCCTCGCGGGTCGGCGAGCGGGGCCGCGGCGGACGGCGCCGCGGCCGCTGAGCGGACGCGTGGGAACGGGCGGGCGGCCTCTTCGGGCCGCCCGCCCGTTCTGCTTCGCGACGGAGTGTCGCACCGTCAGAATTCCGACATAGCGGGCATGGTGTTTCACGTGAAACGTCGCTCCCTGCTCTCCGACGGTCTTGACCTCCGGCTCCGCCGCGGGCTCGGCCTTATCCGGGCGGCAACTGTTGCCGCTCCGGTTTCACGTGAAACACTGACCCCCATGCAGGACTCGGAGACCATCGACCAGATCGATGACACGCCCATCGCGCGTGCTGCCCAGGCTGCGGTCCGAGCGATCGGACGAGCGGGCGAGGGCCTTCCCCGGCCCGCCGCCACCCGGGTGATCGTGGTGGCCAACCAGAAGGGCGGGGTGGGCAAGACCACCACCACCGTCAACATGGCCGCCTCGCTCGCCATGCACGGACTGCGCGTCCTCGTGGTCGACCTCGACCCGCAGGGAAACGCCTCCACCGCACTCGGCATCGACCACCACGCGGAGGTCCCGTCGATCTACGACGTCCTGGTGGAGGGCAAGCCGCTGGCCGATGTGGTGCAGCCGGTGGTGGACGTCGAGGGGCTGTTCTGCGTCCCGGCCACCATCGACCTGGCCGGCGCGGAGATCGAGCTGGTCTCGCTGGTCGCCCGGGAGAGCCGGCTCCAGCGCGCCATCACCGCGTACGAGCAGCCGCTGGACTACATCCTGATCGACTGTCCGCCCTCGCTCGGGCTGCTGACGGTCAACGCCCTGGTCGCCGGTCAGGAGGTGCTGATCCCGATCCAGTGCGAGTACTACGCGCTGGAGGGTCTCGGCCAGCTGCTGCGCAACGTCGAGCTGGTCCGGGCGCACCTGAACCCCACGCTGCACGTCTCCACCATTCTGCTCACCATGTACGACGCCCGGACCAGGCTGGCCGCCCAGGTGGCCGAGGAGGTCCGGACGCACTTCCACGAGGAGGTGCTGCACACCGCGATCCCCCGTTCGGTCCGGATCTCGGAGGCACCCAGCTACGGCCAGACGGTGCTCACCTACGACCCGGGCTCGACGGGTGCGCTCTCCTACCTGGAGGCGGCCAGGGAGCTGGCGCTGCGCGCGGTGGGCATCGGGGTCGGTGGCTCGACGGTGGGCCAGCAGCGCGACGGCGGTACGGGGCAAGGCGCCCCAACGGCACAGCACGGTACGACGGAGGACAATCGGTGAGTGGTCGCAGGGGTCTGGGACGAGGGCTCGGGGCGTTGATCCCGGCCGCCACGCCGGGGGCCGGCGGGGCGGCGGCAGAGCCCGCGGTGGTCCCGTCCGCCCCGGCCTCGGTGGTGGCCGCGGGGACGGTGTCGCCGACGGCGGTGCCGGTGCTGCCGACCGGCCGCGGCACGGTGGCGGCGAAGGCCGCCGCGGAGAGCCTGCGGGAGCAGGCGGTCCGGGAGCGCGAGGCGGCGGCTGAGCTCGTCGGGGCGGACCTCGCCCAGGTGACCGGTGCGCGGTTCGCCGAGCTGCCGCTGGATGCGATCACGCCCAACCCGCGCCAGCCGCGCGAGGTCTTCGACGAGAAGAAGCTGGACGAGCTGGTCGCCTCCATCAAGGAGGTGGGCCTGCTGCAGCCGGTGGTGGTGCGCCAGGTCGGTCCGGAGCGCTTCGAGCTCATCATGGGCGAGCGGCGTTGGCGGGCCTCCCGGGAGGCCGGGCTGGAGCAGATCCCGGCGATCATCCGGGCCACCGAGGACGACAAGCTGCTGCTGGACGCCCTGCTGGAGAACCTGCACCGGGCGGAGCTGAACCCGCTGGAGGAGGCCGCCGCCTACGATCAGCTGCTGCGGGACTTCTCCTGCACCCATGACGAGCTGGCGGACCGGATCGGCCGCTCGCGTCCGCATGTCTCCAACACCCTGCGGCTGCTGAGGCTGTCGCCGCCGGTCCAGCGGCGGGTCGCCGCCGGGGTGCTGACCGCCGGGCACGCCCGGGCCCTGGTCGGCGTGCCGGACAGCAAGCGGCAGGAGCGGCTGGCCAGGCGGATCGTCGAGGAGGGCCTCTCGGTGCGGACCACCGAGGAGATCGTCACGGTGATGAACCACGAGGAGAAGCCGCAGCGCCAGTCCGGGCCGAAGGCGGGCAAGCTGATCTCCCCGGCCGTCAACGATCTGGCGAGCCGGCTGTCGGACCGCTTCGACACCCGGGTCAAGGTCGAGGTCTCGCAGCGCGGCGGCAAGCTGGGCAAGGGCAAGGTGGTGCTGGAGTTCGGCTCGGTCGAGGACCTGAACCGGATCCTGGACAGCCTGGCCCCGGGCGAGGACGGGCTACGGCTGTCGCAGGGCTGAGCCGGGCCGAAGGCGAATCCCGATGGGTGCATGTTCCACGTGAGCGGTGTTTCACGTGAAACATGCACCCATCGGCGTTCGGGGGGAATGCTCGACTGTGGAGTGGACGAGGAGGTGCGGGGTATGGGACGCCGGATCGTTCCGCTGACGCTGGACAACCTCGGAGATCTGCCGACGACCTGCCGGTCCTGTGTGTTCTGGGAGCTGGACCCGGTCAGCGGGCGGGCGGCGGTCGAGTCCGGCAAGCCCGAGCAGGAGAAGGAGGCGTGGATCTCCGCGGTGCTGCTGGAGTGGGGGTTCTGCGGCCGGATCGTCTATGTGGACGACCAGCCCGCCGGGTTCGTGCTCTACGCCCCGCCCGCCTATGTGCCCCGCTCGCAGTCGTTCCCGACCAGTCCGGTCTCTCCGGACGCCGTCCAGCTGATGATCAGCCGGGTACTGCCGGGCTATCAACGGCAGGGGATCGGTCGGGTGCTGGTGCAGACGGTGGCCAAGGATCTGCTGGGCCGCGGGGTCCGGGCGGTCGAGGCCTTCGGCGCGGTCGGACGGCAGCCGCCGAGCTGTGTGCTGCCGGTCGACCATCTGCTCGCGGTCGGCTTCAAGACCGTTCGTCCGCACCCCCGCTACCCGAGGCTGCGGCTGGAGGCGCGGACCACGCTGTCCTGGCGGGGCGATGTGGAGGGGGCTCTGGAGCGGCTCCTGGGCGGGGCGCGCAAGGAGCCGGCGCTGCGGCCGTTCTGAGCCGGCCGACCGTTCCCGGCCGCTTGCCCGGAGCCGGGCCGAGGGGGAGGAACACGACGAGGGCGGGGCTCCCGATGGGGGAGCCCCGCCCTCGTCGTGCCGGTCGGGCCGGACCTAGATGAACTCGGCCAGCTCGCGCAGCAGCGCGGCCTTCGGACGGGCGCCGGTGATCGACTTCACCGGCTCGCCGCCCTTGTAGACGATCAGCGTCGGGATGGAGATCACGTTGTACTGAGCCGCGGTCTGCTGGTTGTTGTCGACGTCGAGCTTGGCGATGGTCAGCTTGTCGCCGTGTTCGGCCGCGATCTCCTCCAGGATCGGGGCGACCTGGCGGCACGGGCCGCACCAGGTGGCCCAGAAGTCGACCAGAACGGGCTTGTCGCTGTCCAGGACGTCGGCCTTGAACGTCGCGTCGGTGACGGTGGTGGTGGCGCCGGCCACGGGAACTCCTCGGGATCGAACGGAGAGGGCTGCTGCCAGAAGAACAACGGGCGGGCCCGTTCTGTTTCTGCCTGGCCGGGGCGGGGGTGTTTCACGTGGAACACCCCCGCCGGGGGCGGTCGGTGGTGCGGAGGTCAGACCGCGACGGTGGCGGCCTGGGCCTCGAGGTCGGCCAGCGCGGCCAGGTAGCGCTCGGCGTCCAGCGCGGCGGAGCAGCCGGTGCCGGCGGCGGTGATGGCCTGGCGGTAGGTGTGGTCGACCACGTCGCCCGCGCCGAAGACGCCGGGGATGCTGGTCCGGGTCGAGGGGGCCTCGACCTTGAGGTAGCCCTCGGCGTCGAGGTCCAGCTGGCCCGTGAAGAGGTCGGTCCGCGGGTCGTGGCCGATGGCGATGAACAGGCCGGTGACGGCCAGCTCGCGGGTCTCGCCGGTGGTGGTGTCGCGCAGGGTGACGCCGGTCAGCTTCGGGTCCCCGTGGATGGCCTCGACCGCGCTGTCCCACTCGAAGCGGATCTTCTCGTCGGCGAAGGCGCGCTCCTGCATCGCCTTGGAGGCGCGCAGGGTGTCACGGCGGTGGATGATCGTGACGCTGCGGGCGAAGCGGGAGAGGAAGGTCGCCTCCTCCAGCGCGGTGTCACCGCCGCCGACCACCGCGATGTCCTGGTCGCGGAAGAAGAAGCCGTCGCAGGTGGCGCACCAGGAGACGCCGCGACCGGAGAGCTTGTCCTCGTTCGGCAGGCCCAGCTTGCGGTGCTGGGAGCCGGTGGTGACGATCACCGCGCGGGCCTTGTGGACGTTGCCCTCGGAGTCGGTGACGGTCTTGATGTCGCCGGTGAGGTCCACCGCGACGATGTCGTCCGGGATCAGCTCGGCGCCGAACCGCTCGGCCTGCGCCCGCATGTTGTCCATCAGCTCGGGACCCATGATGCCGTCCCGGAAACCGGGGAAGTTCTCCACCTCGGTGGTGTTCATCAGCGCGCCACCGGCGGTGACGGCCCCCTCGAAGACCAGAGGCTTGAGGGAGGCACGGGCGGTGTAGAGCGCGGCCGTGTAGCCGGCCGGGCCGGAACCGATGATGATCACGTTACGGACGTCGCTCACTGCATCTCCTGGTTCGCATCGCGACCCGCGTTAGGTGCGGGGAGGGCGGTCCTGCTCCGCCGCCCGGGACAACGACTGACCAGTGTCTCGCATTCCCAGGCGGATCAGTACCAGGTGCCCGCAGTCCGGGAGCGCCGGGCCGTGCTGGGCGTGGATCGCTCGGGAACGGCCGGTCAGCGGGCCGGGACCGTGCGGTGCAGCAGGACCGGCCCGCAGCCGGGGGAGCGCAGATAGACGTCGAGCAGCCCGGACCGGTCCGGCACCGGGTACACCAGGACCTCGACCGGGGCGCCGGCGTAGCTGCCGCGGTCGGTGGCCAGCGGCGGTCCGTCGGCGGGCGCCGGGCAGGCCGGGGCGGAGCGGCCGCCACCGCCGAGCCCCTGCGTTCCGTCGGCGGGCGGCCCGTCGGCGGGCGTTCCGTCGGCGGGCCCGGAGGGGACGGAGGGCTTGGCCGCCGGGGGAGCGGGGGTGGCGGCGGTCCGGGCGAGCAACTGCTGGATCTGGGCCGTGAGCCGGTCGTCCCGGTAGACGGTGCCGCCGGCGGCGTGCTCCGCCCTGCCGTCGGTGGTGGCAGCGGCGGCGGCCGGGGCGTCGGCCTTCGCCATGGTGCCGTCGACGGACTGCCGGTCCGCGGGGCGCAGCAGCAGGACGCCGCCGAGGCCGATCGCGAGCAGGGCGGCGGCCGAGCCGAGCAGCAGGCCGGCCCGTCGTCGGCGGGGGCGGGAGCGGCCCGCTCCGGTGGCGCCGGGACCGGCGGGCGCCGTGGCCGCGGACGGACGGCCGGGCGGCGGTGCGAGTGGGGGTGCGGGCGCCGTGGACGGCGCCGTGGCAGGGCGGGACGGTCGGGCCGGGGGCCCGGCCCCGTCGTCGGCCGCAGCGGCCTCCTGGGGGCCCTCCACGGCCTCGGCGGCCGCGGCGGCCAGGGCGGAGTCGAGCCGCCCCGCGAGGTCGGCGGGCATCGGCGGCGGTTCGACGGCGCCCAGCAGTGCCTGGACCTCGGCGAGCGCGTCGGCCGTCTCGCGGCACTCGGCGCAGCCGTCCAGGTGCCGTCGCAGGGCCCCGGCGGTGGCGGCGGACTCGACCAGCCCCTCGGCGAGGTCGGCGAGCTCGTCCGGGTCGGGGTGCGGTCCGGTGGGGTCGGGGGAGGAGAGGGGGGCCGTCATCGCGCGCTCGCGTCTCCTTCCAGGATCGGTCGGCCGGTGTCCAGGCCTGTCCCTGGGACGGTACGGGGCCCCGAGGGGTTCCCCGGCGGGGCGGCGGCGCCCCGTTCCGCCGGTGCCGTCGTCCCGGGAGCGGGCGCTGTTTCACGTGAAACGGCGGGTGCGCCGCCGTCGCCGCGCAGATGGCGGACCAGCGGGAGCAGCCGGGCCCGGCCCCGGGCGCAGCGGCTCTTCACCGTCCCGACCGGCACGCCCAGCAGTTCGGCCGCCTCGGCGACCGGATAGCCCTGCATGTCGACCAGGACCAGGGCGGCCCGCTGCTCGACCGGCAGCTCGGCCAGCGCGGCGGTGAGTTCCCGGTGCACCTCGGCGCGGACCACCGGGCTGTCGGCCGGTTCGGCGGAGCCGACCAGGGCGTCCAGCCGCCGGGGGTCGTCGTCGAGCGGTCCGGTGCGGCGGGTGGCGGTGCGGCGGGCCCGGTCCAGGCAGGCGTTGACCACGATCCGGTGCAGCCAGGTGGTGACGGCCGAGCGGCCCTGGAACGTGTGGGCGGAGCGGAGCGCGGAGACCAGCGCGTCCTGGAGGGCGTCGGCGGCCTCCTCACGGTCGCCGAGGGTGCGCACCGCGACCGCCCAGAGCCGGTCGCGGTGGCGGCTGACCAGCAGGCCGAAGGCGTCCCGGTCGCCGGCGACGTGCCGGGCGAGCAGCGCCGCGTCGTCGTCGGTCCGGTCCGCGCCGTCCGCCACCGCCACCCCTCCCGTGTCCTGCGCTCCGGTGTGCCAGGCCCTGTCCCCGCCGTGCCGGTCCGGTCAGCCGGAGACCTTGACCTCGGCGATCCCGCCGCGGTACCTGCCGTCCGATGGATCCTTCGGCAGGCTGGTGATCCAGATCAGGAGGTAGCGCGTGGTGACCGGGCTCTCCAGGGTGTAGTCGGCCGTGGGGCCGCTGTGCTTGCCGAGCACCGTGTAGTCCCCCGGCTGTGCCTTCAGCGGGGCGGCGGCGGCCTGGGCGTTCGGCACCCGCAGCTCCGCCGTGGTGGAGCCGAGGAACTGGACGTTCACCGAGCTGACCGCCTGCGGCGTGCCGAGGTCGATCAGCAGACCGGTGCCCTCCTTGAGGAGGGGCTTGGGACCGAACGGGTCGTTGTACCACTGCGGGACCCAGGCGGTGTTCGGGTCCCCGTCGAAGGCCTTGGCGGTCGAGTAGGCGCCTTCCGGGCCATCGCCCTGCGGGTTGTACGACTGCGCGTCCTTGACCGGGATCGGCACCGGTGTGTGGGTGGTGGCGTGTGTCGTCGGTGAGGTGACGGTCGCGGACGGGGAGGTCGCCACGGCGGGCTGGTTGTTGCGCAGGCTGTCGACCAGCTGCCAGGAGGCGACGCCGATCGCGCCGAGGGCGACCGTCCAGGCCGTCACCTTGAGCACCCGGCGCAGCCGCCGCCGGGTGCGCCGGGCGGGGACCGGGCGGGGACCGGCCGGCGGCTGGGCGATGCCGGGGGCGGCGACCACCCGGGTCGGGTTGGGCGCGGTGGGCAGCGCGTGCGTGTTGTGCCGGGGCGGGGCGGTGAAGGCCGGCAGCTCCGGCTCGGGCTGGCGGATGCGGGGCATCAGCGCGATGGCCCTGGCCAGCTGCTCGGGGGTGGTGATCGGCTCGGCGTGGTGCGGCGGGTGGTCGAAGAAGGCGCGGGCGGCCAGCTCGGACAGACCCTTGTGGACCCCGGCCCTGACCTGGTCCGGCGGCACCTCGCGGAGGTTCTTCGGCAGCCCCTGGAGGTCGTAGCGGTCCTCGGGGAACGGCCAGCGGTGGGTGAGCGCGGCGTACAGCAGGGCGCCGATGGCCCGGGTGTCGGTGCGCTCGGTGTCCTCGGCGGTGTCCTCGGCGGGCAGGCCGCGCAGGGCGGCGTCCACCGCGATGCCGTTGATCCGGTACTGGCCGCTGTCGGTGCGCAGCACACAGCGCGGGGTGAGCCGCAGATGGGCCTGGCCGCGCTGGTGGGCGGCGGCCACGGCATCGGTGACCTGGCGGACCATCTGGTAGGCCTCGTGCGGCTCCATCGGGCCGTCGGCGAGCAGCTTGGCGAGGTCGGAGGCGTGCGGCAGCCACTCCCGCACGACGTAGACCAGCTCGCCCTCCTGGACGGCGTCCAGGACCTGGACGAAGCGCGGGTCGCCGAGCAGCGCGGCGGACTTGGCGGCGGCCAGGACGGCGCGGGCCCGCTGGTGCCCGGAGGCCATCAGATGGACGCCGACGGCCCGGCGCAGCTTCTCGTCGACCGCCCGCCAGCTGCTGAAGGTCTCGGTCTGGGAGATGCACTCCTCCAGCCGGTACCGGTTGCCGATCTTGTCGCCGCTGTGCCGCAGGGGGGCCGGCAGGGTACGCGGGAGGGTGCCGGTGGCGCGGGGGTCGACGGTGGGCTGCGGGTCCTGCGGAGGGCGGCCGGCGGGGTGTCCCGAGGGCGCACCCGCGGACGGCTTCGCCGCCCCCTGGCCCGTTCGGCGCCGGTCCGCGGCGGCGGCGCGCGCGGCGCCCGCGGCCAGCTCGGCGGCGATCTCGTCGGCCGACAGCGGTGCGGTGATCTCCGAGGTCTCCTCGCCGCTGGAGGCGGTTTCGGGGGAGCGGTCGGCGGTGTCGTCGGCGTCGTCCGTCCCGGCGGCCGTGTCGACCGCGAGCTCGTCGATCGCGGCGGCCAGCGCGGCCTCGTCCGTCGTCCCGTCAGCCGCTGACGTGTCGACGACCGCCTTGGTGCCATCAGCCACCGTGGTCCTGCCTCCCCTTGTGTCGCCCCGGCCTGAGAGAGTCGCTGGAGCACGCGGGCGGGCAGGCCCAGCGCTCCAGGACAATTGTGCCCACTCTTCTCCACCGGGTACGACCGCTGAAAGGTCCGGGCGGTTGCGCGGTGGTGGAGAGATGTGGTGCGGATCCGGCACTGGGCCGCCATCGCGGAGCCCGGGACGACCCGGGAGCCGATGGCGGCCCAGTGCCCGCCCCGGTGGGGCGGAGAACCCCGTCCGTCCGGTTGACGCCCGGTCAGGGCGGCGGCCGGTGCGGCCGGTTGGTACGTGTGGTCAGCGGCCCAGTCGGCCGCGGACCATCCCCAGCATGGCGTTCAGTTCCTCGATCCGCAGCCGCTTCGCGATCAGCACGAAGACGGCCAGCTGGAGCCCGCCGGCCAGGACGACCGAGAGCACGCTGCCCGGCCAGCCGCCGAGAACGCGCTGGACCGCCAGGCTGACGGCCAGGCCGACCACGGCGGCGGGCACACAGGCGGCCGCCAGCCGGCTGTAGGTCCTGCCGATCCGCTTGGTGTCCAGGCCGCCGATCTTCCGCTTCAGCTTCGGTACGGCCACCATCACTCCGATGGCGTACGCCAGACCGTACCCGAACGCCATGCCCGTCACCGTCCACTCGGGCGGCAGCACGAACCAGCAGAGCACCGAGAAGACGGCCTGGCAGGCCGCCACCCAGACGGTGTTGGAGAACGGCGTGCGGGTGTCCTCGTAGGCGTAGAAGCCGCGCAGCATCACGTACTGCGCCGAGTAAGGGATCAGGCCCAGTGCGAAGGCGGAGAGCATCAGACCGACGTTGGTGGCGCTGAGCAGGACGGTCCGGTCGCCGCCCACCGCGTAGATCGCGCGGCCGATCGCCGGGCCGAGGGCCAGGAACAGGAACGCGGCCGGGACGACCGCCACCGCGGTGGTGCGCAGACCGTGCGAGAGGTCGTCGCGGACCGCGCCGGCGTCCTCGTCGGCGGCGGCCCGGGAGAGCCGGGGAAGTACCGCGCTCATGATCGAGACGGTGATCACGGCCTGCGGCAGCTGCCAGATCAGCAGCGCGTTGGAGAACGCGGCGAGGCCCACACCGCGGTGGCCGGTCTTCTCGGCGGCGCTGCCGGCGGCGGTGGCCAGCTGGGTGATGACCAGGAAGCCGGCCTGGTTGGCGAGCACGAAGAAGAAGGTCCACTTGGCCAGCCGGCCGGCCTTGCCCAGACCGTGGCCACGCCAGTCGAAGCGCGGCCGGAAGCGGAAACCGGCCGCCCGCAGGTACGGGATCATCGCCAGCGCCTGGACCACCAGGCCGACCATGGTGCCGATGCCGAGCAGCCGGACGCCCTCGGGCGAGACGGTCTCCGGGGTGACCTCGGTGCTGCCGAAGCTGCCGTAGACCCAGATGTACGCGGAGAAGGTGAAGATCACCACGATGTTGTTGAGGACCGGGGTCCACATCATCGCGCCGAAGCGGCCGCGGGCGTTGAGGATCTGCCCCATCACCACATGGATGCCCATGAAGAAGATGGTCGGCAGGCAGTACCGGGCCAGCGCCACGGTGGTCGCGGCCCGGGTCGGGTTCTCCATCATCGGGTGCGAGATCAGCTGGACCAGCAGGGGAGCCCCGACCACGGCCAGCAGCACCACGGCGCCGAGCCCGACCATCACCAGGGTGAGCAGCCGGCTGGCGTAGGCGGTTCCGCCGTCCTCGTCGTTCTTCATGCTGCGCACCAGCTGCGGCACGAAGACCGCGTTCAGCGCGCCGCCGCCGATCAGGATGTAGAGCAGGGTCGGCAGGGTGTAGGCCGCGTTGTAGGAGTCACCCATCACGGCGATGCCGATCGCGCTGGTGATCACCATGGTGCGCAGGAAGCCGGTGCCCCGGGAGACCAGGGTGCCGGCCGCCATGATCGCGCTGGAGTTGAGCAGGCTCGTGACCTTGCCGCCGCCACCGGCCGCGGGCGCCGGGGCGGTGCGTTCCTCGGCGGCGAGCTCCTCCAGGGGCTCCACCGCGGGCGGCAGCTGCACCGCCGCCACCTGCCTGGTGGCCTCCTCCTCGGAGAGCGGCGGGTCGAACTCGATCGGCGGGACGAACGGGCGCTGCCCGTCCGGGTCGTGCGGGTGTCCGTGCTGTCCCGGGTACCCGCCGCCCGGGGGGAACGGCGCGGGTGCGACGGGCGGCGGGCCCAGCGGGGGCTGTCCCATGAACGGCTGGACCATCGGCGGCTGGGGCATCGGCGGCTGGGCCGCGTAGGCCTGGGGCCCGGGGGGCTGGACCAGCGGCGGCTGGGGCTGGGCCGCCGCGGCATGGCCGCCGCCGAACAGCGCGTCCACCCCGACGTACTCGGTGGTCTCGGAGTCCCACGCCGAGTGCGCCGGGCCGGGCTGCCACTGCGGCTGGCCGCCCCACTGGCCGCCCCACTGGGCGCCGGACTGGCTGTCGGCCTGGTTGTTGGCCTGGTTGTCGGCCTGGGCCGGCTGCTCCCAGCCGGGCCGGTTCTCCTGCCAGCCCGCCTGGGCCGGGGCGTCCCAGCCGGGCTGCACCGGCGGAACCGGCGTCGGGTAGCCGCCCCCCTGCGGCGGCAGCTGCGGCGGCACGTCGTAGGCGGCGGCCTGCTGCTGCGGCGCGGCGGGCCGGGCGGCCCCCAGACCGTACGGGTCCTGACCGTCCTGGTGACCCTGGTACGCGTTGGCCGCGTACGGGTCCTGGGCGTAGGTGTCGGCCACGTACCAGTCGCCGGACGGCGACTCCGCGGCCGGCCGGCCCTCACCGCGGCCCGGCGGCCGCTCCTCGCTGCGCCCGGTCATGTCACCTCTTCGCTGTCGTGGGGGAGGCCGCCCCGGAATCGGGGGGTGTCGGCGGTATCAAGGACCAACCTTCTCATCACTGGTGGCCTGATCCCGGCCATCTGCGGCGCTGCCGCGCGGTGTCTGCGCGGCTCCTCCACGTTCGGGCCCCTCCCCGTCGCCCGCGTCCCCGGCCGGGGCGGGCTCTTCGGAGAGCGGTGCGTCGGGGTCCTCGGTGTCGGTCCCCCGCCGCTTGCGCTGGCGGAAGAAGCGCAGCGCCGCCAGCAGCAGCAGCACCAGGCCGCCGCCGAAGACGTACAGCACGCCGTTGGTCACCGAGGTGACCTCCACGGTGAACCGCTGTTCGTCGCCGTACGGCCGGGAGTCCGGGCCGGTGGTCCAGAGCTGGGCGGTCATCTGGACGGGCCCGTTGTTCTGCGCCTCGGCCTGGAACCGCAGCGTGACGCTCTGCGAGGCGGGCAGGACCAGCTCCTCCGGATCGCTGACCCGGAGCCGGTTGGGCTGGGTCGGGCGCAGCACCAGCTTGAGATTGGTGACCGGCTGGGTGAGGTCGTTGCGGACGCTGACCTGCAGGACCCCGGTGTCCCCGGCGAGGGTGATGACGTTCTTCTGCGGCACCTTCACCGCTTTGGTCAGATCGCCGAGGTAGGTCGACACCCCGTCGCGGTAGGTGCTGCCGGCCGGCGCCTGGGTCCGCCACTCCGTCGACATCGAGCGGACCATGGCCGCGCTGAACGGACCGCGCACCCGCTGCGGCAGGGTCAGGACGCGCATCAGCAGGTCCAGATCGCTCTGGATCTTGATGGTGCCGGTCAGGTCCGAGGACGGCAGTTCCGAGGAGCGTGCGTGGGCCGGGTAGTCGGCGGCGGCCGGGACGGAGCCGTTCGCCTTCGGGTCGGGGGCGCTCTGGGCCACCACGTCCAGCTTGACCTGCTCCACCCACTTGCCGGTCTGCGCCGTCTGCAGGGCCGTGGCCAGCACCTTGGCGGTGTCGGCGGTCAGCTCGCGCGGCGGCATCACCAGCAGGCCACGGGGGTTCTGCGGCTCCTGGCGGCTGATCACGAAGGTCTCGGCCAGGAAGCGCTGCACCGCCAGGGTCTGGGCCTGCGGGGTGTTCAGGTCCGACTGGAACAGACCGGCGATCGTCTCGTCGGCCACCACCCCGGTCTGCCCGTTGCCGATCGGGCGTACCGCGGTCGGCGTGTACTTCAGCGCGTCCGACTCCGGCAGGCTCGCCCCGTTCACCAGCACCAGGCCGGCGCCCGCACGCTGGGCCACGCCCGCGATCTGCTGGTCCAGATACCCCTGGTACGGCCAGGCCACATCGGAGCGGGTGTCCACCGCCAGCCGGCCCTCGACGGTCAGCCGGCCCGCCGTGGCCGCCTTGCCCAGCGCGGCGTCCATGCCCTGCAGGTCGGCGCCGTTGTGCGCGATGGAGGCGAGGTCCGGGTCGGCGTACGGCAGCGACACCACCTGGCTGGTCGGCTTGGCGACGGCCGTGCGCAGCTTCTCCAGCCAGGCCGTCGCGGCGGCCTGGCCGGTGCCCTGGACGGTGTTGTCCTCCTTCGCCGCCTGATGCTCGGTGCCCGGCTTCTGCACCCGGTACGGCCTGGTCATCGCGAACGCGGTGTCCAGCAGGTCCGGGTCGACCACCCAGGTCAGCCCCGGCAGCTTGGATCCGGTGTCCACCAGCTCGTACAGCCGACCGCCGGGGGAGAAGTCGGCGGCCAGGCTGTCGTCGCGCAGCACCGAGACGGTCTGCTCGTTCTCGGAGATGGTCTGCGCGGCCAGCACCGGCGCGTGCACCAGCGGCCACAGGATGGCGACCTTGGACGGCTGCGCGTCGGCCGGCGTCGGGCTGTACGGCAGGAACGTCCGGGCGATGCCGAGCGGCCGGTCGCGCTGGTTGTCCGCGGTCGAACCCCAGACGTCCACCGCCAGCTCGTACACGCCCTCTCCGGAGAGCTGGAGGTCGTTCACCGCGACCCCCAGGGTGTACTGCTGGGTCTGGCCCGGTCCCAGCTCGTTGAGCGCGTACTGCGGGCTGTCCAGCTCGACGCCGTCCGAGCCGGTCGGGCTGGTCCGGCCGGCCACGTTCAAGAGCTCGCTGCGGGCCGTCAGCGGCTTGCCCGACCAGGGCTTGCGCACCGCGGCGTGCGCGGACTTGAGCACCGACTTGCCACCGTTGGTGACCTGGCCGGTGATCGTCACGGTGCCGTTCTGCGCGGTGACCATGGGGGTCATCGTCTCGATGGTCATCACCACCGGGTACTCCGCGGAGACGGTGGAGTCGGCGGCCGGGAGGTTGCCGCCGTTCGGCAGCGCGCCGGCCGGCGCGGCCGACAGCAGCGCCAGCGCCGCGCCGACGGCGGCCGCGAACCGCCGGGCCGTGCGCGCCGCGCGGCGCCCTGGCTCCCCCCGGTCGGCGGCATGCCCGGTCCGTCCAGGCTGTCCGTACGCCTCCAGGCCCGAGTGCCGTGCCGGCTCGCCCACGCGCTTCGCCCTCGCCGTTCTCGATCGCTCGCTGCTTGATGCTGTCGCTGCTTGGTGCTGCGGATGCTCCGCCGGCCGATACGCGCGGCCGTGAGGAGTAGCCGTGAGGAACGCGGCCGTCCGCCGTCCGGTCGGCCGTGACGGCACGCGGCACGGCAACCGCTTCCCGGTGCCCGCGACCCGCTCCACCGGCATGGTAACGATGCTGCCAGGGGTGCGGTGTTGCGGCCCTTGAGCTGAGACGCCGAAAACGCGCGGGCGGTTGAGCTGCCCGGGCACGTACCCTTGTGAGCCGTGTCCACTGTCAATGAGCCCACTGCCCACGAGTCCGGCGCCCATCATTCCAGCACCGCCACCCAGGTCGTCCCAGGCCTGAGCGAGGCGCAGACCCTCGGGCTGCAAGAACTGCTGCGGGTCTCTCCGGTCGCCGACGAGATCGCCCGCCGTTTCGAGGCGGCCGGTCACCGGCTGGCGCTGGTCGGCGGCTCCGTCCGGGACGCCCTGCTGGGCCGGCTCGGCAACGACCTGGACTTCACCACCGACGCCCGTCCGCACCAGGTGCTCAAGCTGGTCAAGGGCTGGGCGGACGCCGTCTGGGACGTCGGCATCGCCTTCGGCACCGTGGGCGCACGCAAGGACACCCCGCAGGGCTCCTTCCTGATCGAGATCACCACCTACCGCTCCGAGGCGTACGACCGGACCTCGCGCAAGCCCGAGGTCAGCTACGGCGACACCATCGAGCAGGACCTGGTCCGCCGCGACTTCACGGTCAACGCGATGGCCGTCGACCTGCCCGGCCGCGGCTTCGTCGACCCGCACCACGGACTGGAGGACCTGGAGGCGCGGGTACTGCGCACCCCGGCCACCCCGGAGGAGTCCTTCTCCGACGACCCGCTGCGGATGATGCGCGCCGCCCGCTTCGCCGCCCAGCTCGACTTCGAGCCCGCCCCCGAGGTCGTCGCCGCGATGACCGCGATGGCCGACCGGATCTCGATCGTCTCCGCCGAGCGGGTCCAGGCCGAGCTCAACAAGGTGCTGCTCGCCGACCATCCGGTGAAGGGCCTGCGGCTGCTCGTCGACACCGGGCTCGCCGACCACGTGCTGCCCGAGCTGCCGGCGCTGCGGCTGGAGCGTGACGAGCACCACCGGCACAAGGACGTCTACGAGCACTCGCTGACCGTCCTGGAGCAGGCCATCGACCTGGAGCAGGGCGGCCCGGACCTCACCCTGCGGCTGGCGGCGGTGCTGCACGACATCGGCAAGCCGCGCACCCGCCGGTTCGAGTCGGACGGCCGGGTCTCCTTCCACCACCACGAGGTGGTAGGCGCCAAGATGACCCGCAAGCGGATGCGCGAGCTGAAGTACTCCAAGGAGCTCACCGAGGACGTCTCCCGCCTGGTCGAGCTGCACCTGCGCTTCCACGGTTACGGCGGCGGCGAGTGGACCGACTCCGCGGTGCGCCGCTACGTCACCGACGCCGGGCCGCTGCTGGAGCGCCTGCACAAGCTCACCCGCTCCGACTGCACCACCCGCAACCGCAAGAAGGCCACCGCGCTCTCCCGCACCTACGACGGGCTGGAGACGCGGATCGACGAGCTGAGGGCCCGGGAGGAGCTGGACGCCGTCCGCCCCGCCCTGGACGGCAACCAGATCATGGAACTGCTCGGGCTGAAGCCGGGCCCCCAGGTCGGCAAGGCCTACAAGCACATGCTGGAGCTCCGCCTCGAACACGGCCCGATGGAGCACGACGAGGCCGTCGCCGCGCTCCGTGCCTGGTGGGACGTCCAGCAGGGCTGAGGTCGGGTTCGGCCGGGCCTCGAACCGTCAGGCATCCGTTAGCACATTCACTCGAAGATGTGGTTCGGCCTGGGTGGCCGTGGCATTCGGGTGAGGGCCTCGTTGCTCCGTCCGAGGGAGGGGACGTACCCCTCCGGAAGGAGCGACGAGGCCATGGCCATCGAAGCGGTGCTGTTGGAGTCCCCCACGATGCGCGCGAGCGTGGCGGACCGGGTGGAGACGCTGGACCGGGTGCGGGCACTGAGCCTGCTGCCGGACGGCGTGCACGTGACGACGGAGGGCGTCGCGCGGTACTTCGGGGTGGGTGAGAAGGCGGTGTACTCGCTCGTCATCGATCACCGCGCCGAGCTGGTGATGAACGGGTACTCGGTGGCGACCGGGGCCCGACTGGCCTCCTTGAAGGAGGTCTGTGGAATCAAGACCCGGGCCAAGTCCCTCGCGCTGTTCACCCGGCGCACCGTGCTGAACGTCGCGATGCTCCTGCGGGACAGCGAAACCGCACGTCAGGTGCGGTCCTACCTGCTGGACGCCGAGCGGGTCGCCCGGCCGGGGCCGGTGGAGAACCCGGTCGACCGGCCTGTGGACAACGGGCCTCTGCCGCCGGAGGGGAGCATCGACGCGGCGGTGGTGCGGATCGCCGAGTCGGTCGTCCGCCAGGTCGTCGCCACCTCCGTCACCCCGCTGCTGAACACCCTGGTGGCCGAGGTCGGCCGCAACAGCCACAAGCTCGACGCCCTGGGCGACCGGGTCGACCGGCTGGAGCGGATCGTGCTGGACGACGACGAGAAGGCGGCGGCCCGGCGGCGGCTGCGCCTGCTGCGGGCGCTGGACGAGGGAGCCGAGCCGGAGGAGCTTGACGAGCTGCTGCGATGAGGACGGGCAGGCGAAAGGGGGTGGCTCCGGAGGGATTCCGGGGCCACTCCCCTGCGATCGCCGCAGCGCGTCGGGTCGGCTGTGGGCGGCCTGAGAAGGTCAGGACTTCTTGACGGGCGGGACGCCGGTGCCGGTGGTCAGCGGGCCGAGGCAGAGGACGTACCGCTTCTTGTTCCAGCGCCGGCCGCTCTTGCCCGAGACCGCGCTGGTGGACCCCGTCGTCTGTCGGCAGCGGGCGGTGTCGGTGGTGTCGTTGTACTTCGCCACGACCTTGTAATTCGCTTGGGAATCAGTGCACTTGACGATTTCGACGTCGCGCGTACCGGTCGCCTTCACACAGTCGCCGACCTTGGCGCTGCTGCCGCTCGGCCCGCTGACGAAGTAGCCGACGATCAGAGCGAGGCCGCCCAGCACGGCACCGACGATCTTCAGCTTGGCCTTCCGGCCGGTCCCCGGCGCCAGCTCGGCGGGCACCGGGTCGGGCGGCGGGCCGTACGTCGGAGAGCCGTACTGGGGCGGTGGGCCGTACGTCGGCGGCTGCTGTCCGTACGGCTGCTGACCGTACGGGGGCGCGGGCTGGGCGGGCTGGGGCGCGCCGGGATAGCCGTACGCCGGTGGCGGGCCGAACTGCGGAGCCGGAGCACCGTGCTGCGGAGGCACCGGCTGCGCCCCTGGCGGCCCCTGCGGCGGGCCGAACTGCGGCGGCTGCCCAGGGTGCTGGGGTGGAGTGCTCATCAGGTTGTCCCTCGAGACCGGGTGCTGTCGCTCCGACAGTTCTGACGTACCTTAGCGACCCTTGGCGCCTCGCCCGGACGCGACCGGTTCTGAGGGGCACGGGGTCTCAGGAGGACCGGTCACCGGGGAGCGGGCCGGTCCGCCGGGCCGCCCGGAGGTAGAAGACGGCGGTGAGCGCGTACACCAGGGCGACACCCGAGACCACCGCGGCCGACCGGCCGGAGAGCGGCAGCACCAGCGCCGTCACCAGCGCGGCGGCGACGAAGGCGACGTTGAACAGCACGTCGTAGATGGCGAAGACCCGGCCTCGGTACTCGTCCTCGACCGATTCCTGGACCATGGTGTCCGCGCAGATCTTGGTGCCCTGGGTGACCACCCCGAGCAGCAGCGCGGCGATCAGGCAGGGCACCAGTGAGAAGCCCAGGCCGAGCGCGGGCACGAAGACCACCGGCGCCGCCAGACAGGCCGTCATCCATCCGGCCAGCCCGACCCGGCGGGTGCACCAGGGGCTGATCACCGCCGCGATGAAGAACCCGGCGGCGGAGAGGCCGACCGCCTGCCCCAGGGTGACCAGCCCGGCCGCGCTGTCGGCCGGATCGTTGAAGGTGTAGCGGGCGAGCATCACCAGCACGACGATCAGCACGCCGTAGCAGAACCGGGCCGCGGTGACGGCGGTCAGCGCGTGCACCGCGGGCCGGCAGTCCCGGACCAGGTGCCGGAGGGCCGAGTTCAGCCCGCGGGCGGCCCGGACCAGGGCCTGGCCGAGCGGCGGGTGGCCGGCGTGCTGCTCGGGGCCGAGCAGGTCGGGGTCCATCCGGCGGGCGGCCAGCGCCGCCGAGAGGTAGAGCAGCGCGGCGACGGTCACCAGGGCCGCGTCGGCCGTCGGCCCGGGGGACATCACCTGGTGCAGCAGGAAGCCCATGCCGCCGCCGGAGGCCGCCGCGACCGTACCGAGGGTGGGGGAGAGCGCGTTGGCGGTGACCAGCTGGTCCTGCCGCACCACCCGGGGCAGCGCGGCCGAGAGACCGGCCAGGATGAACCGGTTGAGTGCGGTGACCAGCAGCGCGGAGGCGAAGAACAGCCAACTCGGGGCCTCGGCCAGGAGGAGGGCGCCGGTGAGCAGGCCGAGCCCGAACCGGGCGAGGTTGCCGTAGTACAGCACCTGGCGGCGGCGCCAGCGGTCCAGCAGCACACCGGCGAACGGGCCGATCACCGAGAACGGCAGCAGCATCACCGCCAGCACCGAGGCGATGTCGGCGGGAGAGGACTGCTTCTCCGGGGAGAACACCACATAGGCGGCGAGCGAGACCTGGAAGACGCCGTCGGAGAGCTGGGAGAGCACCCGGGCGGTCAGCAGCCGGCGGAAGTCGCGGCCGCGCAGCAGATCGAGAAGTGTGGCGCGTTGCGCGGACTGGTGGGTGCTGCTGTTCTCCGTGATCGCCACCCGCCCAGACTGCCATGGAACCGGCCGGTGTTTCACGTGAAACATTCGCCGGAAACGCCGGAGGGCCCGCGATCGTCCGATCGCGGGCCCTCCACGGAGGTGGTGCACCGCCGTCGCCTGGTGCCGGGGCCCCGGGCCCCGGCACCAGGCGGGCGTGAAGTGCTCAGCGGGCGTGAACCCCGCGGCGCCGGAGGCCGGTCAGCGCTCGACCTCGCCGCGGATGAACTTCTCGACGTTCTCGCGGGCCTCGTCGTCGAAGTACTGGACCGGCGGGGACTTCATGAAGTACGAGGACGCCGACAGGATCGGGCCGCCGATGCCGCGGTCCTTGGCGATCTTCGCGGCGCGCACGGCGTCGATGATGACGCCGGCGGAGTTCGGGGAGTCCCAGACCTCGAGCTTGTACTCCAGGTTCAGCGGGACGTCGCCGAACGCGCGGCCCTCGAGGCGGACGTAGGCCCACTTGCGGTCGTCCAGCCAGGCCACGTAGTCCGACGGGCCGATGTGGACGTTCTTGGCGCCCATCTCGCGGTCGCGGATCTGCGAGGTGACGGCCTGGGTCTTGGAGATCTTCTTGGACTCCAGGCGCTCACGCTCGAGCATGTTCTTGAAGTCCATGTTGCCGCCGACGTTCAGCTGCATGGTGCGCTCGAGGATCACACCGCGGTCCTCGAACAGCTTGGCCATCACGCGGTGCGTGATGGTGGCGCCGACCTGGGACTTGATGTCGTCACCGACGATCGGCACGCCGGCCTCGGTGAACTTGTCCGCCCACTCCTTGGTGCCCGCGATGAACACCGGCAGGGCGTTCACGAAGGCGACCTTGGCGTCGATGGCGCACTGGGCGTAGAACTTGGCCGCGTCCTCGGAGCCGACTGGCAGGTAGCAGACCAGGACGTCGACCTGCTGCTCCTTGAGCACCTGGACGACGTCGACCGGGGTCTCGTCGGACTCCTCGATGGTCTCCAGGTAGTACTTGCCCAGGCCGTCGAGGGTGTGACCACGCTGGACGGTGACGCCGGTGGGCGGCACGTCGCAGATCTTGATGGTGTTGTTCTCGCTGTTGCCGATGGCGTCGGCCAGGTCGAAGCCGACCTTCTTGGCATCGACGTCGAAGGCGGCGACGAACTCCACGTCACGGACGTGGTAGTCACCGAACTGGACGTGCATCAGCCCGGGGACCCTGCCGGCCGGGTCGGCGTCCTTGTAGTACTCGACACCCTGCACCAGCGACGCGGCGCAGTTGCCCACGCCCACGATGGCTACGCGAACCGAACCCATTCCGGTTGCTCCCTGTGATCTCATGAGAGCCGCCGGGGCTCGGCGGCACTCGTCCTGCTTCTTCGATGACTGCTTGACGGGCGCGAGGCGCCCACTCCTGCCGCGTGGCACAGGGCTGACGCGGTGTCAGCGCTCCTGGGCGGAGCGCCCCGGGCGGTCGTACGGTGGCCCGGGCGGGTCCGAGGACCCGTCCTCCTGGCCACGGCCGTCCGAAGTCTGTTCGGATACTGCGGTGTTCGGCCCGCCGGTGGACGGCCCGGTCCGGCCGGTGCGGTTGGCCCGCTCGGTCTCGATGAGCTCGTTGAGCCACCGGACCTCGCGCTCCACCGATTCCAGTCCGTGCCGCTGCAGCTCGACGGTGTAGTCGTCGAACCGCTCCCGGGCCCGGGCGAGCGAGTTGCGCATGCGCTCCAGGCGCTCCTCCAGCCGGCTGCGGCGTCCCTCCAGGACGCGCATCCGTACCGCGCGGTCGGTCTGGCCGAAGAACGCGAAGTGGACGCCGAAGTGCTCGTCCTCCCAGGCGTCGGGGCCGGAGTCGGCGAGCAGTTCCTCGAACCGCTGCTTGCCCTCGGGGGAGAGCCGGTAGACGATCTTGGACCGCTTGCCGTTGAGCGCGGTGGCCGGGACGTACTCGACGTCCGGGTTGTCCTCGACCAGGAAGCCCTGGGCCACCAGGCTCTTCAGACAGGGGTAGAGCGTTCCGTAGGAGAACGCGCGCAACGTTCCGAGGAGGACGTTGAGCCGCTTGCGCAGCTCGTACCCGTGCATCGGGGCGTCATGGAGCAGACCGAGAACGGCGAACTCCAGCACTCCTGAGCGCCTGCCCATTGCTGTCGTCCTCCTTCCCTCCGGCCGTTTTCCGGCCGCCGTGTCCGGCGGTATGTCGCTCCGATGTATCGGCTCGATATATCGAGAACAGTAAACCGGGGTCTCCGAAGGGGCAAGGGGGGCGCGCGTGAATGTGATCACAAGGCGACGCGCGGGCGGGCTTGGCAACGGGCGTGTAATGATCTACTGCCGTTTTGCGGTCATACGTAACTGATGCCCGATTAGTTGTATATCTCGGCTGCGTACGCTGTCGCGTGTGCACGAGGACCAACCTCCGGGGTCAGGGCGGTTGCGGGCATCGGACGTGAACCCTGCCTTCAGGCTCGACCGCCTGGCGAGGAGTAGCTGGAAACATGAGCGAACGACGGCGGAGGTCGCCGAACGGCGGCGGTGGGCAGCCCCCGGGCGGCAACGGCCGCCCGAGCGGAGCCGGACCCGATGAGCCCGGCCCGGAAGGTTCCGGCCGGCGGCGCCCCCCGGGCGTCAGGGAGACCGCGCAGCAGCCCCGGATGACCCGTGCCGAGCTGCGCAAGGCCGCCCAGAAGGGCGGCAGGCGCGGTGGTGCCGCGGCAGAGCCGCCGGCCGGACGGGGCGGAAAGCCCGGCGGTCCCGGCAAGCCGGGCAAGAAGCGGTTCATCGACTACCCGCGCTTCGGCAAGCAGGGCGTCCGCCGCTGGCTGCCGTCCTGGAAGCAGTGGCTCACCGGCTTCCTGGTGGTCTTCGCGACCTGCGTCGGCGGGGTCTGGTACGCGTACGCCAACACCGAGATCCCGAAGATCCACGACCTGGTCAAGGACCAGAACAACATCTACTACTGGGCCGACGGCACGGAGATGACCCGCAAGGGCGAGACCAACCGGCAGATCGTCGAGCTCTCGGAGATCAGCCCCTCCCTGCAGAACGCGGTGATCGCGGCGGAGAACGAGACTTTCCGCACCGACAGCGGCATCGACCCCAAGGGCATGCTCCGCGCCGTCTACAACATGGCGACCGGCGGCGAGACCCAGGGCGCCTCGACGATCACCCAGCAGTACGTCAAGAACGCCTACCTCAGCCAGGAGCAGACCCTCAGCCGCAAGGCGAAGGAGTTCTTCATCACCCTGAAGGTCAATCAGGACATGGAGAAGAACGACATCCTGAGGGACTATCTGAACATCAGCTGGTTCGGTCGCGGTGCCACCGGCATCCAGGCCGCCGCCCAGGCGTACTACGGGGTCGACGCCAAGGACCTCGACATCTGCCAGAGCGCCATGCTGGCCGGCCTGCTCAAGGGCGCCACCCTGTACGACCCCACCAACCCGGCCAACCACGACCGCGCGGAGGGCCGCTGGAAGTGGATCCTGGAGCGGATGGTCACCACCAAGAACGCCACGGCCGAGGAACGGGCCAAGTGCACCGCGTTCCCCGAGCCGATCCCGCGCAAGCCCTCGGCCAACATGAACGGCGAGATCAGCTACCTGGTCGACACCGCCAACAAGTTCGTCATGAGCAAGGACCCCCAGATCACCCAGCAGGTGATCGACAAGGGCGGTCTGAAGATCTACACGACCTTCGAGAAGGACAAGGTCGACGCCCTGAAGGCGGCCGTCGACGAGGTCAAGGGCGAGACGCTCAACCTGCAGAAGCGCCCCGAGCAGGACAAGTGGGTCCAGTTCGGCGCCGCCTCCGTCCGGCCCGGTGACGGCGCGATCGTCGCCCTCTACGGCGGCGACGGTGTGGAGAACCAGCACTTCGACAACAACGCCGACGCCAAGGGCGTCCAGGTCGGCTCGACCTTCAAGCCGTTCGTGCTGGCCGCGGCGATGCAGATCGGGGTGCAGACCGAGACCGACGACAAGGGCAAGCCGAAGCGGATCAACGCGGACAGCCGCTACCTCTCCGACGACATGTCCGAGATCCACAAGCCGGACGGCTCGCTGGTGATCGGCGACGACGGCAAGCCGTATCGGCAGCGGAACGAGGACCCCGGCAAGCGCGGCTACGTTTCGCTGCGGCAGGCCATGCAGAATTCGTACAACGTTCCGTTCGTCCAGCTCAACCAGGATGTCGGCGGCCAGAACGTGGCCAACATCGCGGAGGCGATGGGCGTGCGCAAGGAGAGCTTCGTCGACCCCAAGACCCCGACCTTCGCGCTCGGTACCTCCACCGTCAGTCCGATCCGGATGGCGACGGCGTACGCGACCCTCGCCGCCAGCGGCAAGGAGGCCGACCCCTACTCGGTGACCAAGGTCGAGTGGAGCGGCAGGGAGCGCCCCGGGTTCGCCAAGCCCGCGCTGAACCAGGCGCTGGAGACGGCCGTCGCGGACAACGTCACCGACGTGCTGGTGAACGTGGCGAAGAACGGTACCGGTTCCAAGACCAACACGCTCGGCCGCCCGGTGGCCGGCAAGACCGGTACCACCGACGAGAACAAGTCGGCCTGGTGGGTCGGCTACACCCCGCAGCTGGCCACCAGCGTCGCGATGTGGCGCGAGGACCCGGTCAAGCACGAGCGGCTGTCGCTCAAGGGAACCGGCGGCAAGGACTCGGTGCACGGTGGTGACACCCCGACGGACATCTTCACCCGGTACATGAAGGCCGCCCTGGCCAGCGAGAAGAAGATGGACTTCCCGGCCCCGCAGCCGATCGGCAGCCAGGTGGACTCCTCCGGCGCCCCGAGCACCGCGACCGCCACGACCTCTCCCTCGTCGACCGAGACCGTGCCGACCACCGCCCCGGAGCCGGGAGTCCCGCTGCCGCCGCAGCCGACCACCACCCAGGGCCCGGCCTGCGTCCCCGGCGTGGACTGCCCGGGCACGGTGCCGAGCCCGACGACGACCAGGACGCACCCGACCGGTGGTGGTGGCGGCGGTGGCGGAGCCTCGCCGACCTGCATCATCGGGAACATCGGGTGTACGACGCCGACCCCGACCTCCACGGACCCGGGTGGCGGCAACGGCGGCGGCACCGGCGGCGGCAAGCCGTCCGGCAGGCCGAGCACCTCGGCCACGCCGACCGGCGGTACATCGGGAAATCCGATTCCCTAGCAGGCTGACGGTGTGATCAACGGCGGTGGCGGCCCTCTCCGGAGGGCCGCCACCGCCGTTTCGCCGTATTCGGCGCGATTCGTCACGGCCGTGGCGGGGCGCCTGCCGGGCCGTTGCGGGGGCCTCCTCGTCCAGCCGGGACAGGTGCGGCAGGATGTCCCGCATGACGTCGAGCGCTCCTGACGAAACCGTCGGCCGGACCGGGCCCGAAGAGGCCGCCGGGCCATCCCCGACGGACCCCGCCGCGGCGGCCGCGGCAGCCGCTCGGAGCGACCGGCCCGCCGTGGCGGCCCCGTCGGCTCCGGCCGCCCCGCCGGCCAACACCGTGGTCGTCCCGGCGGACGAGGACCCGGTGGCGGCGGCCGGCAGCGAGGTGATCGGCGGCCCGCCCGGCCGGCGCGCCCTGCTGGGCGTCTCCTGGTGGATCCCGGCGCGCTTCCTGGCGCTGCTGGTGATCGTGGTCTCGGCGCTCGGCATGGTGCAGAAGCTGCCCTGCTACAACGAGGCCTGGTTCCAGCCGGGTTCGCCGCAGTACATCCACGCCTGCTACAGCGACATCCCGCACCTGTTCTCCGGGCGCGGCTTCGCGGCCGGACTGCACCCGTACGTGGACCGGATCCCGGGCACCTCCGGTGATCTGCAGTACCTCGAATACCCGGTGCTGACCGGCCTGTTCATGCAAATCTCGGCCTGGCTGACGCCCGGCGGCGGCAGCAGCCAGCAGCAGGAACAGTGGTTCTGGGCGATCAACGCGGGCCTGCTGATGGCCTGCGCGGTGATCGCGGTGGTGGCGCTGTCGCGCACCCATCGCCGACGCCCCTGGGACGCCCTGCTGTTCGCGCTCGCCCCCTGCCTGCTGCTGAACTCCACGGTCAACTGGGACCTGCTGGCGGTCGCGCTGGCCGCCGTCGCGATGGCCTGGTGGGCCGGCTCGCGCCCGGTCTGGGCGGGCGTCTTCATCGGCCTGGCCACCGCTGCCAAGCTCTACCCGCTGCTGCTGCTCGGCCCGCTGCTGGTGCTCTGCTGGCGGGCCGGCCGCTGGCGCGACTTCCGGGCGGTGCTGGGCGGCGCGGTCGCCGCCTGGGTGCTGGTCGACCTGCCGATCATGATCGCCAACTGGCAGGGCTGGTCGACCTTCTACGTCTTCAGCAAGCACCGCAAGGAGGACTACGGCTCCTTCTGGTTGATCCTGATGCAGGGCCGGGGCGTGGCCCTGGAGAACCTCGACACCTTCATCGCGGTGCTGATGGTGCTCAGCTGTCTGGGGATAGGGTGGCTCGCCTTCTCGGCGCCCCGCCGCCCGCGCTTCGCCCAGCTGGCCTTTCTGGTGGTGGCCGCGTTCGTCCTGGTCAACAAGGTGTACTCACCGCAGTACGTGCTCTGGCTGCTCCCGCTCGCGGTGCTGGCCCGGCCGCGCTGGCGGGACTTCCTGATCTGGCAGTCCTGCGAGGTGCTCTACACCCTGGGCATCTGGTCCCACCTGGGCTTCGTCACCGGGCCCAAGCAGCACGGGATCAACGAGTCCTGGTACCACTTCGCGATCGTCCTGCACCTGCTGGGCACGCTCTACCTGTGCGGCATGGTGATCCGCGACGTCCTGCAGCCGGAGTCCGACCCGGTGCGCTGGGACGGCAGCGACGACCCGTCCGGCGGGGTGCTCGACCAGGCCCCGGACGTCTTCGTCCTCGGCGCCGCCCGGCGGCTGCGCGAGGAGGAGACCTACGCCGCGTACGCGCCGGCCGGCCCCGAGGAGTGGCTCAAGGAGCCGGAGCCGGCCGAGAGCGGCAGGCCGCAGTAGCGGCCGGCCGGCCCGGCGCCCTGCCGTCCGTCCCGCGCCACGGTCCGTCGCGCCCTACCGGTCGACCACGCGGTCGAAGTGCGTGGTGGTGTGGCGGACCTGGAGGCCGAGCTCGTCGCCGACGGCCGGCGGCTTGGTCTCGCCGTCCAGGAACAGCAGCGAGACCTGCATGTGCGGCGGCTCGGCGAACCAGAGCTGCTTGCCGGACCAGTTGTACGGCGACTTGGTCTTGTTGACGGTCGCCAGGCCGGCCCGGGCGATGCCCTTGGCCCGGGAGGACATGCCCTGCACGTACTTCGGCGCCTCCAGGCCGATGCCGTGCGCGGTGCCGCCGGCGACCACCAGCAGGTGGCCGTCGGTCGGCGCCGGGTGCTGGCGGTAGCCGTAGCGGTCGCCCTTGACGACCGGGGTGACGTCCAGGACCGTCGCCCGGACCTCCAGCGCGTCGTGGTCGCCCAGCCAGAGCCGGGTGCCGATCCGGGCCCGGAAGACGGTGTCCGGGTAGCGCTGGGCCAGCTGCTCCATGCCCGCCGCGCCGAGGTGGCTGACGAACACGGTGTGCACCGGCACGCCGGCCGCCCGGGCGGTGTCCACCCAGTACGCCACCTCGTCGACCGGGTTGCTGCCGTCCGGCCGGTCCATCGGCAGGTGCAGCGCCAGGCCCTCGAAGGAGACGCCGTCCAGTTCGGCGGCGACCGCCGTGAGGTCGGCCGCGCTCACCCCGTGGCGGCGCATGGTGGTCATGCACTCCACCACCACCCGGGCGCCGTGCAGCGCGCGCAGCGCGCCCAGGTTGGCGACCGTCCGGATCACCCGGGCGTGCGGCAGCGGGAGCACCTCCTCGCCGACCCGGTACGGGGTGAGCACCAGCAGCTCGCCGCCGTACCAGTCGGCGGCGTCGGCCGCCTCGTACGCGGTCCCGACGGCCAGCACACCGGTGCCGAGCAGCGTCGCCTCCTCGGCGAGCCGGTGGTTGCCCAGGCCGTAGCCGTTGCCCTTCGCCACCGGAACCAGGCCGGGGAACTCGGCCAGGACGGACCGCTGATGGGTCCGCCAGCGGTCGGTGTCGAGGTAGAGCGACAGCGTCATCGGGTCATCTCCCAGGGAGTGTTGGGCACGGCGGAGCGGATGCGGCTCAGCGCCTCGACATGTAGAGGTCGAGCGCCTTGTGCAGCAGCTTGTTGAGCGGGAAGTCCCACTCGCCGAGGTACTCGGCGGCCTGGCCGCCGGTGCCGACCTTGAACTGGATCAGGCCGAACAGGTGGTCGTTCTCGTCCAGCGTGTCACTGATGCCGCGCAGGTCGTAGACGCCGCCGCCGAGCGCGTACGAGTCGCGCATCATCCGCCACTGGATGGCGTTGGACGGCTTGACCTCGCGCTTGTGGTTGGCCGAGGCGCCGTAGGAGTACCAGACGTGCTCGCCGACGACCAGCATCGTGGTCGCGGCGAGCGGCTCGCCGTCGTGGTAGGCGATGTAGAGCCGCATCCGGTTCGGGTCCTCGGCGGTGAGGGCCTTCCACATCCGCTGGAAGTACGACAGCGGGCGCGGGGTGAAGCGGTCGCGCTCGGCGGTCACCAGGTACAGCTGGTGGAAGATCGGCAGCTCGTCGTAGCCGCCCTGGAACACCTCGACGCCGCTCTTCTCGGCCTTCTTGATGTTGCGGCGCCAGAGCTGGTTGAAGCCCTTCTGGATGTCGTCCAGCGAGCGGTTGGCCAGTGGCACCTGGAAGACGTAGCGCGGCTGGACGTCGCCGAACCCGGCGCCGCCGTCCTCGCCCTGCAGCCAGCCGGCCTTGCGCAGCCGGTCGGCCACCTCGAAGGCACGCGCCTCGTACCAGTCGGCCTCGACGTCGCGCAGGCGCTTGGCCTGCTTGCCGGCGATGGCCTCCTTGATGGTCGGCGCGTCCCAGCGGCGGATCACCACCGGCGGGCCCATCTTCACCGAGAACGCGCCCTGCGACTTCAGGTGCGCCAGCATCGGCGACAGCCAGCGGTCCAGATCGCGGTCGAACCAGTCGATGACCGGGCCCTCGGGCAGGTAGGCCAGGTACCGCTTGAGCTTCGGCAGCTGCCGGTAGAGCACCAGGCCGGCGCCGACGATCTGGCCGGAGTCGTCGAACCAGCCGATCGACTCCGAGCGCCACTCGGCCTTCACATCGCCCCAGGACGGCACCTGCATGTGGCTCGCCGAGGCGCGGCTCCTGATGAAGGCGAGGTGCTCCTCGCGGGTGATCGTCCTCAGGCGCAGGCTCATGCTCGGTGCTCCTCGTCGGTCGGGCTGCGGTGGGCCCAGGTTCTCGGGCTGACCTTATCGTCCGGGATCCCGGCTCCTGCGGCTGCGGGCGCGCAGGCGCCCCCGGCGCATACCTGTCTCTTCCAGATACGCGACGGGGGCGCCGGGGGTTCCGGAACCGCCGGGACCGGACGGGGCGGGCCGGCCCCGGAGCTCGCGGGCTAGCCCCAGAGCCCGCCGCGGGCGATGCCCAGGTAGAAGCCGACCGCGGAGGCGACCAGCGCGATCATCAGGACGAACCGCTCGGCCGTGGTGACGGAGATGAACTGTCCCCAGAAGCCGGTGATGATCCCGAAGAGCCCGCTCCAGGAACTCACCAGGTGCAGATCGTGGAAGAACGAGGTGGCGAAGGCCAGCACGCCCAGCAGGGCGGTGACGCTGACCAGGGTGTTCTCGCGGGGGTGCCGGTGGCCGTCGGTGTTCAGGGTGAGGGCGGGGAGCCGGTGAAAGGACAGAGCCATGAATCCCACCTCCTGGCGGGGAGACGAACGAGCAGGAAACCCGTTCCGTCCAGATTGCGGGGATTGGGCATGGATCACAACCCCTATGCATTTTGTTCGGCCGTCCGGGTGCGGGTAGGCTGTGCCGTCTGCACTGGTGTAGTTGTGCCCCTCTTGCACCCTCTTCCGGGTCGGTGGGGCCCGATTGTCCGACCCGGCCGCTACGGTGGGCCGGTGTCGTCACCACACCGGTGCCGACGCTGCACAACCCTCCTGCCACGGAGAGACCGTGGCCGCTGAGTCCAAAGGAGGTGGGTTACACATGCGTCACTACGAGCTGATGGTCATCCTCGACCCCTCGGTTGAGGAGCGCGCTGTCTCCCCCCTGATCGAGAACTTCCTCACCGTCGTCCGCAATGGCGGCGGCAAGGTGGAGAAGGTCGACACCTGGGGTCGCCGCCGTCTGGCTTACGAGATCAACAAGCAGTCCGAGGGCATCTACTCGGTCATCGACCTGAAGGCCACGCCTGAGGTCGTCAAGGAGCTCGACCGCCAGCTTGGCCTGAGCGAGTCGGTTCTGCGGACCAAGGTCCTGCGCCCGGACACCCACTGAGCCACCTCTGAGGCCTTCGGGTCTCGGGTAGCTCGCGACCGCTGTTTCACGTGAAACAGCGGTGAACGGACATCTTCCCGAGAGGTCATCACCACCATGGCAGGCGAGACCGTCATCACCCTCGTCGGCAATCTCGTCGACGACCCCGAGCTGCGCTTCACCCCGTCGGGTGCGGCGGTCGCGAAGTTCCGCATCGCGTCCACCCCCCGCACCTTTGACCGTCAGACGAACGAGTGGAAGGACGGCGAGAGCCTCTTCCTCACGTGCAACGTCTGGCGGCAGCCGGCGGAGAACGTGGCCGAGTCGCTTCAGCGCGGCATGCGGGTCATCGTGCAGGGCCGGCTGCGCCAGCGGTCTTACGAGACCAAGGAAGGCGAGAAGCGGACGGTCTTCGAGGTCGAGGTCGACGAGGTCGGCCCGAGCCTGCGTTCGGCGACCGCGAAGGTCACCCGGGCCAACCGGTCCGGTGCCCCCGGTGGCGGCGGCTTCGGCGGCGGCCAGCAGGGCGGCGGCCAGGGCGGCAACTGGGGCGGCGGTGGCGGCCAGCAGGGCGGCGGCGGCTGGGGTGGAAACTCCGGCGGCGGCCAGTCCGGCCCGTCCGACGACCCGTGGGCGTCCAGCGCTCCCTCTGGTGGCAACCAGGGTGGCGGCAGCTGGGGAGCCCCGTCCGGTGGCGGCTTCTCGGAAGAGCCCCCGTTCTAAGAGCTGACAGATTTCGTGCGGCCCGGCCACGGGCGTCGAGAGACGCCCGCCGGGCCGTGAACCCCAAATGGAGCACACAATGGCGAAGCCGCCTGCTCGCAAGCCGAAGAAGAAGGTTTGCGTCTTCTGCAAGGACAAGGTCAACTACGTTGACTACAAGGACACGAACCTGCTGCGGAAGTTCATCTCCGACCGCGGCAAGATCCGTGCCCGCCGGGTCACCGGCAACTGCACCCAGCACCAGCGTGACGTCGCCACGGCCGTGAAGAACAGCCGTGAGATGGCGCTGCTGCCCTACACCAGCACCGCGCGCTAAGAGAGGGTGACCAAGTAATGAAGATCATCCTCACGCACGAGGTGCCGGGTCTCGGCTCCGCCGGCGAGGTCGTCGAGGTCAAGGACGGCTACGGCCGCAACTACCTGGTCCCGCGTGGCTACGCCATCCGCTGGACCAAGGGCGGCCAGAAGGACGTCGACGCGATCCGTCGCGCCCGCAAGATCCACGAGATCCAGACCCTCGAGGCCGCCAACGAGGTCAAGGGCAAGCTCGAGGGCGTCCAGGTCAAGCTGGCCGTTCGTTCGGGCGAGGCCGGCCGTCTGTTCGGCTCGGTGACCCAGTCCGACGTCGTCGAGGCCATCAAGGCCGCCGGCGGCCCGGCCGTGGACAAGCGCGCCGTCGCGATCGCTTCGCCGATCAAGACCGTGGGCACCCACAAGGTCTCGGTCAAGCTGCACGCCGACGTCCAGGCCAACCTCGACGTCGCCGTCGTCGCTGCCTGAGTTCCGTAGCAGTGGCCCGAGGGCCGGTCTCCTCCGTTCCGGGGGAGACCGGCCCTCGGTCGTTTCCGGGCCTGGTCCGGCCGGACGCGGGCCGGCGCCGTTCGGCTCAGGCCCGGACGGCGCCAGTGACCAGCCACTTGCCGCCGCGGGCGCGCCGGCCCAGGAAGACCCCGCGGACCAGCATGAACAGGTTCATCGCCCACCAGAGCCCGGCCAGCCCGGCGCCGAGCGCCGGTACGGCCAGGGCCGCCGGTGCGAAGACCGCCAGGGTGGCGAGCATCGCCCAGGCCAGGTACGGGCCGTCCCCTGCGCCCATCAGCACCCCGTCCAGGACGAAGACCAGACCGGAGACCGGCTGGCAGAGCGCGAGCAGCAGCAGGACGGTGTTCAGCTGGGCCTGCACCGCCGGGTCGGGGGTGAACAGCGGGACGTACAGCGGCCGGGCCGCCACCAGCAGCAGGCCGAGCACCAGACCGGAGCCGACGCCCCACTCGACCATCCGCCGGGTGGCCGCCTTCGCCCCCGGTACGTCCTCGGCGCCCAGGTAGCGCCCGATGATGGCCTGGCCGGCGATCGCGATCGCGTCCAGCGCGAAGGCCAGGAAGCTGAACAGCGTCATGGCGATCTGGTGCGCGGCCACCTCGTCATCGCCCAGCCGGGCGGCCACCGCGGTGGCGATCATCAGGACCGCGCGCAGGCTCAGGGTGCGGACCATCAGCGGACCGCCGGCCCGGGCGCAGGCCCGGATCCCGGTCGCGTCCGGTCGCAGCGAGGCCTGCTCCCGACGGGCCCCGCGCACCACCACGACCAGGTAGACGGCGGCCATCCCGGTCTGCGCGAGCACCGTGCCCCAGGCCGAGCCGGCCACGCCGAGCCCGGCGCCGTACACCAGGCCGATGTTCAGGCCGAGGTTGGCGGCGAAGCCCGCGACCGCCACCAGCAGTGGCGTCCGGGTGTCCTGGAGTCCGCGCAGCACGCCGGTGGCGGCCATCACCATCAGCATCGCCGGGATGCCCAGCGCGCTGATGCGCAGATACGTGACGGCATAGGGCGCCGCGGTGTCCGAGGCGCCCAGGACATCGGCCACCCAGGGTGCCAGCAGCAGGGTCAGGGCGACCACGCCCACGGAGAGCGCCAGGGCGAGCCAGATTCCGTCGATGCCCTGCTGGACGGCGGCCCGGCGGTCCCCGGCGCCGATCCGGCGGGCGACCGCCGCGGTGGTGGCGTAGGCGAGGAAGACGAACACCCCGGTGGCGGTGGTGAGCGCGGCCGAGGCGACACCGACACCGGCCAGCTGCGGGGTGCCGAGGTGGCCCACGATGGCCGAGTCGGCCATCAGGAAGAGCGGCTCGGCGACCAGGGCGCCGAAGGCCGGGACCGCGAGAGCGAGGATCTCCCGGTCGTGCCGGCGGCGGTCGGTGGTGGGGGCGGTCATGCGCCCAAGGCTACTCATCCACAGGTAATGACTGCCAGTAGGTTGGGCCTATTACTCGAAATCTTGAGCGACCGCGTCGGGCCGGTGTGTGTCCATGGCCACCCGGCCGTGTGTGAAGAATTTCTCATGCACAGCCCCGGGGCGAGGTACTCCCAGGTCAGCGGGTTGACGGTGGGTGGATTGTCTGGTTATCCACAGACCTTTCCACAGGGGTGTCCACAGGTTTGCGGCACTTCTCCACAGCCTGGGGCCCGTCGTCCACACCCCCTGTGGATAACCACCTTGGCTGAACGGAGCCCGGCGCCTTAGCGTGGGTCACCCGGCCGACACTCCCATCCGCCCCGGCGTCCGATATGTCGGCCCGGTGGCGTAGAAAGAGGGACGCGGCTCCGCTCCACCCAGCCACCGGCAAGGCCCGCTCCAACTCGCACCACTCGCTGATCGGGGAACACGCGTGACCGGCCCCCAGTACGACGACCACGACGCCCCGCCGCCGGAGGATGACTGGCAGACCGCTGACGACCCTTTCCCGGCCGGTGCCTTCGCCGACACGCCCTTCCCGGACGGCCCCGGCGACCGGCTCCCGGTCTCCCGCGGTCGGGGCAACGGCCAGGGCGGCGGCCAGGGTGGCGGCTTCCAGAAGGGCGGCGGGTTCCAGGGCGGCAAGGGCTCGGGCGGAGGCTTCCAGAAGGGCGGCAAGCAGCGTCAGGACGAGGGCGAGCGCTCCGAGGCCGTGGACGGCTTCGAGCGCGTCCCCCCGCAGGACCTCGCGGCCGAGCAGTCCGTCCTCGGCGGCATGCTGCTCTCCAAGGACGCCATCGCCGACGTGGTCGAGGTGCTCAAGCCGGCCGACTACTACCGGCCCGCGCACGAGCTGATCCACGGCGCGATCCTCGACCTCTACGCCCGTGGCGAGCCGGCCGACCCGATCACCGTGGCCGGCGAGCTGACCAAGCGCGGCGAGCTGACCCGGGTCGGCGGCCCGGGCTATCTGCACACCCTGGTCAACTCCGTTCCGACCGCCGCCAACGCCGAGTACTACGCGGAGATCGTCCACGAGCGCGCGGTGCTGCGCCGCCTGGTCGAGGCCGGTACCCGGATCGCCGGCATGGGCTACGCCGCCGAGGGCGACGTCGACGAGATCGTCAACGCCGCCCAGGCGGAGATCTACGCCGTCACCGAGCAGCGCACCAACGAGGACTACGCGCCGCTCTCCGACATCATGGAGGGCGCCCTCGACGAGATCGAGGCGATCGGCTCCCGCAACGGCCAGATGTCCGGTGTGCCGACCGGCTTCGCCGACTTCGACCAGCTGACCAACGGCCTGCACCCCGGCCAGATGATCGTCATCGCGGCCCGCCCGGCCATGGGTAAGTCCACCCTGGCACTGGACTTCGCCCGGGCCTGCTCGATCCAGAACAAGCTGCCGAGCGTGATCTTCTCGCTCGAAATGGGACGCAACGAGATCGCCATGCGTCTGCTCTCGGCCGAAGCACGGGTGGCGCTGCACCACATGCGCTCCGGCAACATGACGGACGACGACTGGACCAGGGTCGCCCGCCGGATGCCGGACGTCAGCGAGGCGCCGCTGTTCATCGACGACTCGCCGAACCTGTCGATGATGGAGATCCGCGCCAAGTGCCGTCGGCTCAAGCAGCGCAACGACATCAGGCTGGTGGTCATCGACTACCTCCAGCTGATGCAGTCCGGTGGCTCGCGCCGGGCCGAGAACCGCCAGCAGGAGGTCTCGGACATGTCGCGGAACCTGAAGCTGCTGGCCAAGGAGCTGGAGGTGCCGGTGATCGCGCTCTCCCAGCTGAACCGTGGTCCCGAACAGCGCACCGACAAGCGGCCGATGGTCTCCGACCTGCGTGAATCCGGCTCGATCGAGCAGGACGCCGACATGGTCATCCTGCTCCACCGCGAGGACGCCTACGAGAAGGAGTCCCCGCGCGCGGGCGAGGCCGACCTGATCGTCGCCAAGCACCGAAACGGCCCGACCGCCACCATCACCGTTGCCTTCCAGGGGCATTACTCGCGCTTCGTCGACATGACGAGGGACTGACGGAGACCTGTAGGGTCTCAAATTTCGTGTCGGAATCTCACGGTCGGTGTCGGATCGAAGTCGGATCCGACACCGAGCTGAGATTCACAGGTCGCTGCCGTACCTCGTTCGAGTGAGTGTTGCTGGTGTGCTCCCGTCAGCGTGTTGGGCGGGAGCATCGTGCTGCCGAGGGGCAACTCCAACTCGGGAGTGGGGATGGAAGCGACTGTCAGCTTTCGCGGGCACGGTAGCGGGATTGAAGAGTGTTCCTGGGCGTCCGTGGCGCCAGCGTCGCTGCAGACGGCTCATCCGTGGCGGACGTTCCGCTGGTACAGGGGCCAGAAGCACTACTCGGGCACCTACTGGTCGGCGACGATGGGCGATCACGTGATCTACGAGTCACGGCTTGAGCTGTCGCGTCTGCTCTTCGCCGATTTTGATCCGTCTGTACGCGCCGTCGTGGCCCAGCCCTTTCTGCTGGAGACGGTGCTGGAGGGGAAGACACGTCGGCACATCCCGGACTATCTCCTGCTCACCGGGCAGGTGCCGGTGGTTGTCGACGTCAAGCCGTTGCAGCGGTTGTCCATGCCGGAGGTGGCGTTCACCTTCGAGTGGACCCGGAGGGCGGTGGAATCTCGGGGATGGGAGTACGAGGTCTGGAGCGAGCCTCCGGCCGCAGAGCTGGAGAACATTCGGTTCCTCGCGGGCTACCGCAGAGATTGGCTGTTCAACCCCGATATTTTGGAAGCGCTGCGGGATGCGGATCTCGATGGGCTTCCTCTGGGACAGGCCATGAGGTGTCTGCCGGATCATTCGGAACCTCAAGTCCGTTCCGCTATCTACCATTTGCTCTGGAAGAAGGCTTTCGTCACCGATCTCGACCAGCCTCTCGGCCCTTCGCACATCCTGCGGAGGTCAGCGTGAGCAGGGCGGCGACCCGAGTCGGAGTTGGTACGCGCTTCCGCTACGACGGGGAATCCGTCGAGGTGGTGGAGATGGCCGCGACCACGGCGGGCAACGAAGTCGTCCTGAAGGATGGTCACGGGCGGCTTCTGCGGCTGTCGCTCAAGGAGTTGCTGTTCTCTGACCGTGCCGCGATCAGTCCTGATGGCCCGGGACCGGCCCCAGATGACGAAGGCGAGATCGCCTCCGTAGTCCTCGGGCAGCTCGATGCGGAGGAGAGACAGAAAGTCCTGGAGCGAGCTGGGCACGTCCGCGAGGTGCTGACCGGCTACCGCTCCGGCAGCAGGGAGTTGGCGGCCGACGACGAACCGAAGGCCGCCTACACCACGGCAGTGCCGATGGAAGCGAGGAAGGCTGCCAAAGCGGCGGAACTTGGCGTGACGGCCCGCACCATCGAGCGCTGGGTCGCTGGATTTCTCCAGCATGGCGAGGCCGGCCTTGCACCGGGGAGGACGCGTTCGGCGCGGTCACAGACCTCGGTCGATGACCGGTGGGTGGAGACCGCGGTGGAGGTGATGGTCGAGCACGCCGACCAGTCGCGGCCGTCGCGGACGATGGTGATCGAGCGGACCCGGGCCCGGGTGATTGCGCGGTTCGGTGAAGGAGTGGTGCCGCAGCCGAGTCGGGCGACGGCGTTTCGGCTGATGGAGGAGCTGGAGCGACGCCATCCGCTGTTCCGGCTGAGTACGAAGCGCAACCGGGACATTGCCGGCCGGCCGGAGGGCCCCTACGGCAAGCTGCGGCCCACGCGGCCGGGCGAGTACCTGGTGATGGACTCCACCCGTCTGGATGTCTTCGCGTTCGATCCGCTGACGCTCAAGTGGGTGCAGGCCGAATTGAGTGTCGGGATGGACTGGTACACCCGCTGCATCACGGGGATCCGGCTCACGCCGGTCTCGACGAAGGCGGTGGATGTCAGCGCGGTGCTCTTCCAGTCGTTTCGGCCGAGGCCGGCGGGACGGGACTGGCCGCGGCACGCGGTCTGGCCCGAGCACGGCATTCCCCGCACCGTCCTGGTCGATGTCGAGGGCGTCACCGGGCCGGGGTTGGCCTCGCCGCCCCTGGTTCCCGAGACGCTGGTGGTCGACCACGGCAAGGTCTACGTCTCGGAGCATCTGACCAGCGTCTGCCGCCGGATGGGCATCTCCATCCAGCCAGCCCGCCTGCGGACGGGCCGCGACAAGGGACCGGTGGAGCGCTACTTCCGGACCCTGCGGGAAGGGCTGCTGCAGGTGCTGCCCGGCTACAAGGGGCCCGATATCCACTCGCGGGGCGAGAGCCCCGAGGATGATGCGTTCTTCTTCCTCGACGAGCTGGAGGCGATCATCCGGGAGTGGACCGCGACGGTCTATCACTGCAGGCCGCACTCCAGTCTGGTCGATCCAGGGCTGCCAGGGCTGCGGATGTCCCCGGCGAAGATGTTCGAGCACGGCATGGCGCGGGCGGGCTACATCGAAGCACCCCGCGACCGGGACCTGGCCTTTGAGTTCCTGAAGACCGAGTGGCGCACGGTCCAGCACTACGGGGTGGAGATCGGCCGCCGCCGTTACAGCGGCCCGGGCCTGCCGGAGCCGGGCATCCGCAGTCCCTACGACTCGCCGATGAAGAACGGCTGGCCGTTCCAGGTGGACCCCGACGACATCACCCGGATCTACTTTCGCGATCCGGTGACCGGGTCCTGGCACACGCTGGTCTGGGAGCACGCACCGTCGGCCGAGATGCCTCTGAGCGAGGACGCGTTGATGTTCGCCCGCCGGCTGGCCGCCTCGAAGTATCGCTTCCCCGACGACCGGCTCGCCGTTGCCGATCTGCTTCAGCGGTGGAACCTCGGGCTGGGCACCACGATCGCCGAGCGGCGCATGGCCCTGCGGCTCTCGCGCGAGCAGGCCGCCATCGACCTTCCCGAGAACGAGGAGGAGAGGGTCGTCTCGCTTCCGTCGGTACGCAAGGCCCTCGGTCAGGACGAGGAGACCGCAAAACCGCGGGAGCTCGACGTAGCGGCGGAGACGGGGGACGACGACGAGGCCGATCTGGAGGACCTCGCCGCGGAGAACGACTTCTACGCCGATGCGCTGGAGGACGTGTGAGCAAGGACGGTGTTCCGGGGCCGGCCAATCTCGCCTTGTCGCGAAAGGAGGACTTCAAGGCGTTCGCCGAGAGTCCCCGCCGCAGCCGGCCTGATCTGCTGACCCGCAAGCAGCTGAAGTCCCTGGCCACACAGGAGCGGGCGGACTACGACCGGCGGCGCCGGGCATGGCACGCCAACATCGGCCCGGTCAAGACACCGCAACTGGCAGAGCTCCACGAGGACTTGTGGGACATCGTCGACAGCAACGAGCAGGACGGCGACAAGGCCAAGGGGACGGTGGCCGTGGATGCGTTCCCGGGGCTCGGCAAGACGACCTCGGTGCTGGCCTTCGCCCGCGACTTCCACCAGCGGGAGATCGAGGAGTCGGGCCCGTTCACGAGCCAGGGGCACGAGCGGATTCCCGTCTGTCGGGTCGGGCTGACCGGGAACACCGGGATGAAGGACCTCAACCGGGCCATGCTGGAGTTCTTCGGCCACCCCGGACAGGGGCGGGGCACCACCGCCCAGTTCGGACGGCGAGTGCTGGACTGCGTGTTGTCCTGTGACGTCCGTCTGCTGGTTCTGGACGATCTGCACTTCCTGAAGTGGGGGCAGAAGAGCGGCATCGAGGTGAGCAATCACCTGAAGTGGATCGCCAACGAGTTCCCGGTGACATTGCTGATGGTGGGGGTCGAGCTCGCGGAGAAGGGCCTGTTCGGTGAAGGCACGAACGGGCGCGACACCGCCCTGGCCCAGACCGGCCGTCGCACCACCCGCCTGGGGCTTCGCCCGTTCACCATCGATGGGGAAGCCGGGCGCTGGGAATGGCGACAGATGCTGCTGGCCCTCGAACAGCGCGTCGTGCTCGCCGACAAGCACCCCGGCATGCTCGCGGACGACCTGTCGGACTACCTCTTCGCCCGCAGTACCGGACACATCGGCTCGCTGATGACGCTCATCAACCGCGGCTGCCAGCGGGCGGTCCGCACCGGCGCCGAACGGCTGGACCAGGAGCTCATGGACCGGGTGAAGAACGACGAAGCATCCGAGGCGGCCCGCCTCGAACTCCAGGTCGCGCTGGAGAAGAAGCGGCTGACCAGCCGCCCGCGAACCCGAAACCGACGAGCCGCATGAGACCGTCGGCCCGCACCCTGCCGATCCGGTTTCCCCCATTGCCCGGTGAGGCCCTGGACTCCTGGCTGGAAGCGACGGCCCGACGGATGGACACCACACTCGGCGATGTCCTGCTGCACTTTGGTTTCCCGGTCCGCCAGCGTGCAGGAAACCAGCACCACGGCATCCCGGCCGACTGGACGATCTTCCTCGACGAGCGGTTGACCGCTGCCGTCGCGCACGCGACCGGCATCAGCTCGCAGGCGATCACCGCACTGACGCTGGCCCACTACGACGGGCGGGCCCTGCGGACGAGTGCGGGTGGACGGTTCGTGTCGCGGCATGTCCTCTGGGGCCGCGGGCGGGGTTCCCGGTTCTGCCCGGACTGCCTTGCGAGCGCCGACGGTCGCTGGCAGTTGTCCTGGCGGCTCGGTTTCTCCTTCGCCTGCACCCGCCACCGCAGATTGCTGGCCGACTGTTGTCCGGATTGTGGGAGGGTTCCCAGACAGCGGCCCTGTTCGGGCCGCTCCGTTCCCCGGCCGGAACTCTGCGGCAACCCGCCGGCCCGGCCCGGTGGCCCGGTCACCGTCGGATGCGGCAGCGACCTTCGCAGTGTTCCGACACTCCTCCTGCCTCCCGGGCACCCCGTTCTCACAGCGCAGGACCGGGTGATGGCCGCCATCGACACCACGACCGCTTCTTTCGGCCCCTACGCGGCCACCCCGCAGCCGACGGCAGCCGTCCTGGCCGACATCAGGGCGCTGGGCATCCGCTTCCTGGCGGACCTCCCTGCCGAGGCCCTGGGGCAGTGGCTCCCTGAAGACATCACGACGGCATATCTCTCCCAGGGGTCCGCCGCTACCGGGAAGGCGGGGGACCGCCCGGGCTTCATGGCCCCGCCGCGGGCCGCAGACACCGCGGTCGCGATCACCGGCGCCCTGAACATCCTGCAGAGACCCGGAATCCATACGGCCGGCGAGGCCCTGCGCGGCCTGCTGGAAGCAGTACGCGACGAGCTCACACAGATCTCGGTAACCAGCATCGACGACTGGGGACAGGGCATCAGCCCGGTGCTGCAGTCCGTGCACTTGGCCGCGCTCGCCCCGTCCCTGCGGCCCAGTGAGCACTTGCGCTACCGCATCCCGACCCAGTCGCCACGACGGCCGGCCAGGACCGCGCTGGCCATTGAGCAACGCTCCAGGAAGATCCCCACGCTCTTCTGGCCCTCCTGGACGGCCCGGCTCGCACCACCCGAAGGAATCCACGCACGAACCCTGGCCCCCGTCCTCGCCGCCCTGCTACTGATCCCCGACGGCCGCGTCTCCTTGGACCAGGCCGCCGTCCTGGCCGGTGACGTCACCGACGGCATCGAGATCTCCCGACTCCTCCAGGAACTCGATGATCTTCCGCACTGGCCGGACATCGTCACCGCCCTGACCCGGCTCACCGACCACCTCGACGCCGACAACACCCCCATCGACTACGGCCGGCGCCGAATTCTGGACTACACCGGCCTGCTTCCCCACGACCGTTGGCTGGAGATCTGCCTCCGCACGGGAACACCTCCGGGGGCCGGCCGGCGCGAACGCATCGCCCGCAGCCAGCTCTTCCGCCGCCTCAGCGGCCTGCCTGCCGAATCTTTCCCCGACGACCTGGCCGGGCTCGACAGGGCAGAGTTCCGGGCGGCCTCCGTGCGGTTCACCGCCCTTCAGACCCCCGAACTCGCACGCGCCCTCCAGCAGGAAGCCCTCGGCTTCCTGGCCTTGCACCAGATCCATGACGAGCCCGTGGTCTGGCAGCCTCCCACCGCGTTGCTGGCCGGTCTCTCCCTTCCCGGACCGGACCCGGCGCACGTCGACCTGCCCCGTCTGCACCAGCTCGTCCGAGAACGTCAGCACCCCGTGCAGCACGCCGCCCAGGTCCTGGGCACGACCGTCGAGGCCATCCGGCAGCTCCTCGACGAACACCCAGCACCCGCACCGCCGCTGACGAAGAGCACCGCCAGAGCCGCCGGTCGCGTCCGGCTCCAAGCCCGTCGGGAACTGTCGAAAGAGACCTTCACCCGCCTCTACCCCGGCGAACACCGCTCGTTGAAGCAGATCGCCACCCTCACCGGCTTCTCGCGCAGTGTCCTGACCGGCCTCGCCCGCGAATACGGCATCCCCCTCTGCAACGGCCCGCAGGACTACAAACGACGCGGCACCGTCGAACGCGACTGGCTCTTCGAGCAGTACGTCCACCGTCGGCGGACCCTGCCTGACCTCGCCTGCGAGAAGGGCATGAGCACCGCGAACATGGTCAGGTGGGCCCACACCCACAACATCCCCCTCCGACCGCGTGGCGGAGGAAGCCACGACGCAGCGCTTCGTGTCATCGACCAGGCCGACCAGATGCCGCCCATCCTTCAGAAGGCGTTCAGCACTCCTTACGCAGGTCAGCGGCTCAATCGCTTCATGGCAGCTGCCGCATATCCGACGATGCGTGAGGCCGCTCGCGCGCTCGGGATTCGCCAGTCCGTGCTGGTGACTCAGATCAGCCGATTGGAGCGTGACTTTGGACAACCCCTGTACGAGCGCGCAGGACGCGGCCGAGCGATGAGGTTGACGCCCTTTGGTCAGCGCATCGCTACTGCGATGCAGAAGATTAGTGCCGAGAAGTAGACCGGCAGGGCTGGAACTTGACCGTCCGATTCGAGTCCTTCGGGCCCATCGGACCTTCGGTCGCGCCTGAGCGCGCTGCCAACGGGTGGTGCGGGATGCAACCGCAAAGGCCTCGGTCGGAATAGGCAACCAAAACGTGCTCGACAGGCAAGGGTTCCAGGATCGAGCTGTTAAAGATCAAACTTCGCCTGGCGGCTCTGACCTGCATGAACCTTCGATATCTGCACCTGATCTGCGTCGAATGGTTGTTAATTGTCATAATGGTTATCTGATGTCGGTCCTCGGCGGTAACGGGCGTTCGCCCTAGTGTCCATGACTGGCCATCATGACGGCCGTGTGCCGTGCATCCTTATGCCCATGGCACGGATCATCTTCCCGCCGACTGGCCAGTCTCTCCCGGCCAGCGGCCTCTCCCAAGGGCTCGGCATTGCGGCGCTCCTGCAGTCATCGAAGCGGCGCAAGGGAGCGGTGCCTCTTCGGCGGTCGTTCGTGCAACGCGTCTCCGGTGACGACGACGGCGCGACTAAGGCGCCAAGCCCCCTGAGCGAACTGGTGCGTTCGCGCGGCGCGCGGGCGTTGGACCTGTATCTGCTCGTGGCGGCGGTCACGACTGCCGCCCCGTTCGATGTGACCGAGCGATCTGAGCTCTGGGCCCGATGCCTCGGCACCTATGCGACGGGCGCATCGACAAGCGTGAAGATCTCGCGGCTCTGGAGGAGGCTTGAGGATCTTGCCCTAGTGGCTAGGTCTCAGGACGGCAAGCACACCAAGATCACAAAACTCATGGAAGATGGGAGTGGGGCCGCGTACGTCCCGCCCTCCGGGCTAGTCGATGGCCCCCTCCAAGACATCTACTTCCGGCTGCCGTTTGAGTACTGGAGCGACGAGCTCTACGAGAAGCTCTCCTTGCCGGCCAAGGCGATGCTCCTCATATGTATGAGCCTGCGCGACCCGGAATTCTACATTCCGGATGTGTTCGCGGAGTGGTACGGGCTCTCGCCCAAGACCATCCGTCGGGGACGGCACGAGCTAGTCAAGGCCGGGATCCTCAAAGAGGTTGGGCTCGGTATGTACATCGACACCTCGCGGCCAACCCTCACGGCGACGGCCGCGAAGTATGCCTTTCGCGAACCCTACAACCTGAACATCAGCAAGCGCGCTCAGGCCGAGATCTCGGCAGCTGGCCCCACCAAGACTGTGCCTGGGGAAGGCGCGCCACCAGCGCTGCCTCCTAACCAGGACGAATCCGTTCTTTCGATGGAGTTCCTGTTCAGCAAGCGCTCGACCCTCTGAACACCGTCGCTCCAGGAGGGACGGCCGGCGTCGGCCGCCGCCAAAAGGCGGCGGCCCCCTGTTCCCGCAGGGAGCCGCCAGATGAAGAAACCAATCGCTCGACCGCAAGGAGGAGCTATCAGCACCACCCCTAACTGATCGTTTCAGAATGAGGTTCGGAGCTTTCGCAGGCAGATGATGCTGCAGGCGAGTTGGAGCAGGCCGAGGTGGAGGTCGGCGCGTATCTCGTAGCGGATCCGCAGGCGCTTGAACTGGTGGAGCCAGGCGAAGGTCCGCTCGACCACCCAACGTGTCTTGCCGAGTCCGGAGCCGTGGGCGACGCCCCGGCGGGCGATCTTCGGGGTGATTCCGCGGCGGCGGAGGATGCGGCGGTACTTGTCGTAGTCGTAGCCGCGGTCGGCGAACAGTCTTCGGGGACGTCGTCGGGGCCGGCCGCGCAGGCCCCGAATCGGTGGGATGGCGTCCAGCAGTGGTAGGAGCTGGGTGACGTCGTGCCGGTTGCCGCCGGTCAG
>NZ_JBIVMI010000011.1:121886-232134 GCF_044753005.1 Kitasatospora sp. NPDC088548 | reverse complement strand
TGGCGTTGACTTTTGGCACGCTGTTGAGTTCTCAAGGAACGGACACTTCCTTCAGGCCGCCTTCCAGCGGGCCCTCCGGGCGCTTCGTTCTTTCGCATTTCCAGCTTACCAGATGTTTTCCGCTCCGTTTTCCGGAGTTTCATTCATCCGATCCTGGCCGGCCAGGTCCGCTTTTCTGCGGCGACCCCCACATTAGCGCATTTCAGGATTAACCCGAAATTCCCGCTCCCACCCGTCGACAAAAACGCCGAACAACCCAAATGAATGGGCATCGAGTGAGAGTTGGGCTTGCTGAGTGTGATGGCCGCTCCGGCTGGTCCGCGGTGGCCTCTCGGCCTCTCGTGCACCTGCCCGCTTCAAGCGACTCGTCCAACATTAGGCCAGTCGGACGACCTCGTCAAACCCTGAGGGCCGGATCTGACCAGATCCGGCCCTCAGGGTTGAAAACCGCAGTTCAGCAGCGGTGTGGTTTCGGCCAGGCTCAGCCGGCCGCGGTGAGCTCCACCGCCGCCAGGTTGCGCTTGCCACGGCGCAGGACCAGCCAACGGCCGTGCAGCAGGTCCGACTCGGCCGGCACCGCCTCCTCGTCCGTCACCTTGACGTTGTTGAGGTAGGCGCCGCCTTCCTTGATCGTCCGGCGGGCGGCCGACCGGCTCGGCGACAGACCGACGGCGACCAGCAGGTCGACGATCGACTGCAGCTCGGTGACCTTGGCCTTCGGGACCTCGGCCAGCGCGGCGGCCAGGGTCGGGGCCTCCAGGTCGGCGAGGTCCCCCTGGCCGAACAGTGCCTTGGAAGCGGCCACCGCGCGCTGGTACTGCTCGGCGCCGTGGACCAGGGTGGTCAGCTCCTCGGCGAGTGCCCGCTGCGCGAGCCGGGCGGCGGGCCGCTCGGCGGTCTCGCGCTCCAGCTCCTCGACCTCCTCCTTCGTGCGGAAGCTGAAGATCCGCAGGAAGGTGGGGACGTCCCGGTCGTCGGCGTTCAGCCAGAACTGGTAGAAGGCGTACGGGGTGGTCAGCTCGGGGTCGAGCCAGACCGTGCCGGACTCCGTCTTGCCGAACTTGGTGCCGTCGGCCTTCACGATCAGCGGCGTGGCCAGCGCGTGCACCGACTTGGCGTCGGCCTTGCGGATCAGGTCGGTGCCGGCGGTGAGGTTGCCCCACTGGTCGCTGCCGCCGGTCTGCAGGCTGCAGCCGTAGCGGCGGTTCAGCTCCAGGTAGTCCATGCCCTGGAGGATCTGGTAGCTGAACTCGGTGTAGCTGATGCCCGCGTCGGAGTTGAGCCGCCGCGCGACGGCCTCCTTGGCGATCATGTTGTTGACGCGGAAGTACTTGCCCACGTCACGCAGCAGGCTGATGGCCGACATCCCGGAGGTCCAGTCCAGGTTGTTGACCATGCGCGCCGCGTACGGGCCCTCGAAGTCGAGGAAGCGCGAGATCTGGCCGCGCAGCCGCTCGACCCAGCCGGCCACCGTCTCGGGGTCGTTGAGGACCCGCTCGGCGGTGGGCTTCGGGTCCCCGATCAGGCCGGTGGCGCCGCCGACCAGACCGAGCGGGAGGTTCCCCGCCTGCTGGATGCGGCGCATGGTGAGGATCTGTACCAGGTTGCCGAGGTGCAGGCTGGGGGCCGTCGGGTCGAACCCGCAATAGAACGTGACCGGGCCGTCCGCGAATGCCTTGCGCAGTGCGTCCTCGTCGGTGGACAGGGCGATCAGACCACGCCACTGCAGCTCGTCGACGATGTCCGTCACGGTCACGATTCTCCTTCGATCGGGCGTCCGCCCGGTGCGGACCCGGTTCGTCCGGGCCCCGGTACGGAGCGACTCCAGCGTCACAAAGCCTACGCGGTCCGGGCCAGGGCTTTTCCGTCGAGGCGTCCGGCCCGGCACCGGGTCGGCGCGGGCCCGCCCCGTCCACCGCCGGCCACGCCCCGCCCCGACACCGGAAATTCCGTTGTTCGTCGGCCCGGGGCCCCTTCAGAGTGGTGCCAACGCCGCGCGGCGGCAGTGACGTGTGTGGAGACGGTCGTGCCGCCGTGGCACGCCGGTGGAAAGGGTGGGCCGAGGTGCGCAACACGCTGGTTCTGAACGCGAGCTACGAACCCCTGACGACGGTGTCGCTCCAGCGCGCCGTGGTGCTGGTGCTCCAGGACAAGGCGGTGGTGGAACAGGCGCACCCGCTGCGGACCATGCGCGGTACCGGCGTCACCGTCCCGGTGCCCCGGGTGATCAGACTGCAACGGTACGTACGCGTGCCGTTCCGACAACAGGCCCCGTGGTCACGCCGCGGTGTGCTGGGCCGGGACCAGCACCTGTGCGCCTACTGCGGGCGCCGGGCCACCACCGTGGACCACCTCCAGCCCAGGTCGCGGGGCGGGGCCGACAGCTGGCTGAACACCGTGGCCGCCTGCGCCGAGGACAACCAGCGCAAGGCCGACCGGACACCGGAGCAGGCCGGCATGCGGCTGCTGCGCAAGCCGTTCGTACCGACCCCGCAGGCCACGCTGATGACGGCACTGGGCCTGCGCGGCCCGGAGGCCCGGGACCTCGCCGCCTGGCTGCCGGCCGGAACCGTCCCGGCCGGGCCCGCAGTGCCGTCCGCGGCCTGAGGCCGTCCGGGCGGGGAGCGGGTCAGCCGGTCGCCTGGTACCCGGACGCTATGCCGAAGTTGGCCGAGTGTTCGGGTACCGCGACGACCTTGCCGCCGCCGATCAGCACCCGGCCGGAGACCAGCAGTGAGCCGGTGCCCTGCGGGAAGCTGCCGCCCATCGCCTCGCCGCCGCCGTCCAGCGTGAAGCGGCTCAGGTGGGCGGGCCGTTCGCGGCGTTCGTCGGCGGCCAGCACCAGCGCCCGGTCGTCGATGGCGACCGCCCGCAGGACGCCCTTCTCCAGCGCCGCCGTCTTCCAGCGCGGCTTGCCGCTGTCCAGGTCGTAGCCGACGACCGAGACCGGTCCGCCGCCGTTCGCCGGGACGACCGTGGTCACCATCGTCCGGTCCTGGAAGAACACCCGGGGTGTGGCCGAAAACGTGCCCTGGGCGACATCGAGCCGGCCCTCCCCGGTGGCGACCGGGATCTCGGCGGCCGGGTCGCCCGTCGGGCCCCAGGCGAGCACCTTGTCGTCGTCGGGTTTCCCGCCGGTGGCCAGGACGACGGACGGTTCGGCGGAGAGCACGGTCACCGTCTTCGGCTGGCTGTTCAGCCCCCGCCACCAGTTCACCTTGCCGTCGGCGGTGTTCAGCGAGACCGCCTGGTCGACGGGGGTGGAGTCGGCGCAGGAGCTGGCGACCATGACGGTCCGGCCGGTGACACCGCCGGAGAGGGTGCAGAACTTGCCCTGGCCGGTGTACTGCCAGACGTCCTTGCCGTCGGCGGACTCCCAGGCGATCACCCGGTCGTCGCCGACGGCGATCACCTTGTCCTCGGTGACGCCGATCCGGGCCGCGTAACCGCCCTTGGCGTCCGAGACGCTCTTGGTCCAAGCGGTCTTGCCGGTCTTCGCGTCGACGGCGGCGACCAGCGTGCAAGGGCTCTTCGGATCGGCCTTCGGGCGGAACAGCACCGCGCCCAGACCGGCCCCGTTCACGCTCGGCGACAGCCCGCAGGGCACCGCCCCGGCGGCCGGCGGCTCGACCGACCAGGTGGGCCGGCCGGCCGCCAGGTCATAGGCGTGGACACCGCTGGAGTCGGCCCGGACCACCGCGTCGGCCAGCAGCCAGCTGCCCACCAGCGTGTCGTCGGCGCCCGGCTGCACGGCGCCGGCCGGCTGGGCGGACCAGGCCTTGGCGTGGGAGACGGCGAAGCCGGGATCACCGTCGGCGGAGGCGTTCTCGCTGCCCTCGGCGGCGACCGCCAGACCGGCGGCGACCAGCACGCCGAGCGCGGCGACACCGGCGCCGGTCCGCACCATCAGGGCCCGCCGGCCGGGCGCGTGTTCGGCCGAGACCACGGCGTCGGCGGCGGCCCGGGCCTTGGCCGTGAAGGAGGAACGGCCTGCGGAGCCGCCGGCCCGCCGGCCCGCCGACCGCGACCCCGGCCTGGCGGACGCGCCGGGTACGGCGGCCTCCGACGGCGCCGCGGGCCCCGGCTGGGGCGCCGGCTCCGGGTCGGGTTCCGGCTCGATGTGCACATAGCCGTCGGCGGAGTACTCGGCTCCGGCCGGGGCGTAGAGCTCGTCCCCGGCCGGCGGCTGCGGGACGGCGTACGGGGCGTACTGCTGCTGCTCGTGACCTGGGTACGGGGCGTACGGCTGGTACGGGCCGTCCGGGTGGCCACCGTGGCCGTACCCACCCTGGCCGTACCCGTTCCCCCCGTACCCGGCGTCGGTGCCGTAGCCAGGGGCGGTGCCGTACCCGGCGTCGGTGGCGTACTCGGCGGTCCCCTGCCACTGCTGCTGCTCCGGGTACCCGCCCTGCCACTCGGGCTGCGGCTGGGGGTACCAGGGCTGCTGCTGGGCGTCTCCGAGGGGATCCTGCGCCATCCGTTCCGTCCCTCCCGACCGCCTGAAGTGCGGCAGCCAGCATCTCACGCCGGGCGGAGCGGCCCGTTCCGCCCTCCGGAGAGGCCTCCGGAGGGCGGCGGGCGAGGCGCGGTGCGGGCGGGCCGGCTACCCCGCCTCGGCGCGGAAGGCCTCGTCGATGCGGCCGGCGAGCGCGAAGTCCAGCGCGGTGAGACCGCCCGCGCTGTGGGTGGAGAGCGCGAAGTGCAGGGTGCGCCAGCGGATGTCGATGTCGGGGTGGTGGTCCATCGCCTCCGCGGCCTCGGCGACGGCGACGACCACCCGGATCGCCGCCGGGAAGTCCGGGGCGTCGGCGGTCCGGACGATGCTGTCACCGTCCCTGGACCACTCCGGCCGTCCGGCCAGCGCGGCGGTGATCTCGTCCTCGGTCAGGCGTGCTCTGCTGCTCATCGAACCGCTCCCGTGGGTCGGGGGTGAAGGGTCGGGCCTTCCGCCGCGAAACGGACCGGGTGGCGGCGGCCAGGGCCCCGGTGCGGTCCGGACGGGAAGGCGCACGTAGGAGCATAGGGAGGCGGGCTCCCGCGCGGTCGACGACACCTCGCGGCGCCCGCCGGTGTCACGCGTCTCCCCCGCTCCGGGGCCCTCCGGGCCGTCCGCGGGCACCGGGCGCGACGGCGGATCAGCCGATCAGCAGCTTGGTGACGGCGACCAGCCCGACCACCACGATGACCCCGCGCAGCGCGGGCGGCGGCAGCTTGCGGCCCACCTTGGCGCCGATCAGCCCGCCGCAGAGCGAGCCGACGGCGATCAGCCCGGCGGCCGTCCAGTCGACGGTCGAGGTGAAGAGGAAGAACACGGCGGCGACCGCGTTGACGATCATCGCCAGCGCGTTCTTCACGCCGTTGATCCGCTGGAGGTCCTCCTGGAGCAGCATGCCCATCAGCGCCATCAGCAGGACGCCCTGGGCCGCGCCGAAGTAGCCGCCGTAGATACCGGTGAGGAAGACGCCGCCGAGCAGCACCGCGCTTCCGTCGGGGTCTCCCCCGGGCCGGCGGCGGGCCGCGACCGCCCTGGCCACCCGGGGCTGGATCACCACCAGGACGAGGGCCAGCAGGATCAGCGCCGGGACGATCGCGTCGAAGGCGCCGCTGGGCAGTCTGATCAGCAGGACGGCGCCGACCAGTCCGCCGAGCAGCGAGGCGGTGCCCAGCCGGAGCAGTCGTCGGCCCTGGCCGGCCAGCTCCCTGCGGTAGCCGATCACGCCGCTCAGCGAACCGGGCACCAGGCCGAAGGTGTTGGAGACGTTGGCGGTGACCGGCGGGATGCCGACGGCGAGCAGGACGGGGAAGGTGATCAGGGTTCCGGAGCCGACGATCACATTGATCATCCCGGCCCCGACACCCGCCACCAGGACGGCGATCGCCTCCCAGAGCGTCATGGGTCACCTCTCGTCTCGGTCCTGTCCGAGGCGATCATGCCGGACCGGGTACCGGGCCCACCAGACCCCACCGCGTTCCGGGACGTGGGACCCGGCCCGCGCCGCACCCTCGGGAACGGCCGAGGGCCCGCCTCCCGTACCGCACGGGAGGCGGGCCCTCATCGCATCAGGCGCGTCCGGAGACGCTCCGGATCACTCCGGGTCGATCTTGCGGTACTCGCGGGCCGGGTCCACCCGGGGGCGGGCGGCGCCCTTGGTGTCGGTGTCCAGCGGGCGCGGCCCGGCCGCCGGGTCGAGCGGGACCTGGGTGGCGGCCGGCGCCGCCGGGACGCTCGGCGCCGCGACCGCGCCGCCGTTCGCCCCGCCGGTCAGGCCGTTGAACGCGCCGCCGAGGCCCTTGAGCGCGTCGCCCACCTCGCTCGGGATGATCCAGAGCTTGTTGGAGTCGCCCTTGGCCAGCTCGGGCAGCGTCTGCAGGTACTGGTAGGCGAGCAGCTTCTGGTCGGCGTCGCCGTCGTGGATGGCCTCGAAGACCGTCCGGATCGCGGCCGCCTCACCGTCGGCGCGCAGCACCGCGGCCTGGGCCTCACCCTCGGCCTTGAGCACCTCGGCCTGCTTCTCACCCTCGGCGCGCAGGATCTGGGCCTGCCGGGCGCCCTCGGCGGTGAGGATCGCGGCGCGCTTGTCACGGTCGGCGCGCATCTGCTTCTCCATCGAGTCCTGGATGGAGGTCGGCGGCTCGATCGCCTTGAGCTCGACGCGGTTGACCCGGATGCCCCACTTGCCGGTGGCCTCGTCGAGCACCCCGCGCAGGCCGGCGTTGATGACCTCGCGCGAGGTCAGGGTGGACTCGAGGTCCATCGAGCCGATGATGTTGCGCAGCGTGGTGACGGTGAGCTGCTCGATCGCCTGGATGTAGCTGGCGACCTCGTAGGTGGCCGCCCGGGCGTCGGTGACCTGGTAGTAGATCACCGTGTCGATGTTGACCACCAGGTTGTCCTGGGTGATCACCGGCTGCGGCGGGAACGGCACGACCTGCTCACGCAGGTCGATCCGGTTGCGGACCCGGTCGATGAACGGGACGACGATGTTCAGCCCTGCGTTGAGCGTCCGGGTGTAGCGGCCGAAGCGCTCCACGATCGCGGCGCTGGCCTGCGGGATGACCTGAATCGTCTTGATCAGCGCGATGAATGCCACCACGACCAGGACGACCAAAACGATAAGGACGGGTTCCACGGACTCTCCCCTAGACGACCAGGGCGGTCGCGCCCTGGATTTCGACGACATCGACCTGCTGCCCCGGTTGGTACACGCTGCCGGGGTTGAGCGCACGGGCCGACCAGATCTCGCCGTTCAGCTTGATCCGCCCGCCCTCCCCGTCGACCGTTTCCGCGACGACCGCGGTGGCGCCCTGGAGCGCCTCGATGCCCATTTTGATGTTCGGGCCCTTCTTGAGCTCCCGGTACGCGATCGGGCGGACCACGACCAGCAGCGCGACCGAGACCGCGACGAAGGTCAGTACCTGCCAGACCGCTCCGGCGCCCAGCCCGGCCACTCCGGCCGCCGCCAGCGCGCCGACCGCGAACATGGCGAACTCCGGCATCGCGGTGATCACCAGCGGTATGCCGAGGCCGACGGCGGCGAGGAGCCACCAGATCCAGCTGTCCACGTGTCCATCCTAGGGAGCGAAGGGCCTTAGGGCGGAAAGTTCCCGCAGGTGGAGGGGCGGAAACCGGTCGCACGTGCGACCGGCCCCGGTTCAGCGGACTTCAGTGGCCGTCAGCGGGCTCACCGGAGACCTCATGAGGCGTCAGCGGCCTCAGCCGAGCGGCAGGCCCTGGGCGGACCAGCGGTCGCCGTGCCGCTCCAGGGTCAGCGGCAGGCCGAAGCAGAGCGACAGGTTGCGCGCGGTCAGCTCGGTGTCGATCGGGCCGGCGGTGAGCACCTTGCCCTGACGGATCATCAGGACGTGGGTGAAACCGGGGGCGATCTCCTCGACGTGGTGGGTGACCATGGCCATCGCCGGCGCGAACTCGTCCTGCGCGAGCGCGCCGAGGCGGCGGACCAGGTCCTCACGGCCGCCGAGGTCGAGGCCGGCGGCGGGCTCGTCCAGCAGCAGCAGCTCGGGGTCGGTCATCAGCGCGCGGGCGATCAGGGTGCGCTTGCGCTCGCCCTCGGAGAGGGTGCCGAACTTGCGGGCGGTGAGGTTGACCATGCCGAGCCGGTCGAGGAGCGCGAGCGCGCGGGACTCGTCGGTCTGCTCGTACTTCTCCTGCCAGCTGACCGTCATGCCGTACGCGGCGGTGAGCACCGTCTGCAGCACGGTCTGCTCGGCGGGCAGCTTGTCGAACATGGCCGCGCCGGCCAGGCCGATCCGCGAGCGCAGCTCGAAGACGTCGACCTCGCCGAGCTTCTCGCCGAGGACGGACACCTTGCCGGCGGTCGGGAAGAGGTACGTGGAGGCGATCTGCAGCAGGGTGGTCTTCCCGGCGCCGTTGGGGCCGAGGATGACCCAGCGCTCTCCCTCGGAGATGGACCACGAGACCTGGTCGACCAGCGCGCGCCCCTCCCGGACCACGGATACGTCCACCAGCTCCAGCACGTCGCTCATGCCTACGCCTTCCCCAATACAGAAATACGGCCGTCGGGTGCGGGCGGGCAGCCACTCCGGCGGCCGGTGGGCACGGAGTGGGTGCGCCGCACGCGCATGGGCAAACCTACGCCACGCGGATGACCGCCGATTCCGTAGGCTGGCCGGATGCTCGTGACTCCTGCCGACAATCCGTACGAAGAGCCCCGTTCGGGGCGGTTGACCGCCTGGGGCAACGCTCTGCTGAACGGCCTGGTGCCGCCCGACAACGCCGCCGCCGCGGTGCTCGGCGCCGACGAGAGCCACCGGGTGACCGGGCTGCCCGGGGACGGGCCCGGGGAGCTGCACGGGCTCACCTGGGCGCTGGGGCGGCTCCGGGTGCTGGGGGTGAAGGGCCTGCGGCTGGCGCTGCCGAGCGCCGGGCACCCGCTGGGGCTGACCGGCCCCGCGTCGTTCAACCAGCGCGCGCTGGACGCGGGCGAGGCCGTGCTGGCGGTGGGGGTGCCGCTCGGGCTGGTGCCGGAGATCGAGGTGTTCGGCCCGGCCGGGGACCGCTCGGCGACGGTCCTGTGGCGCTGCTCGGAGGTGGACGACGCCCCGCCCGCCGATGTGCCGTCGCTGCACGAGGCCGAGCGCGAGCTGGTGGACGGGCTGCGCGAGGCGACCGTCCTGCTGGCCCGGCTGGATGTCGCCGGGGCCGGCCCCGAGGCGCTGCGGGCCCTGGACGCCTACCGCCGGCGCGGCCACGTCGAGCTGCTCGCGCCCGGCTACCCGCCGCGGGCGGTCCGGGTGCTGGAGTCCGCCCGCCAGGTGTCCGCGCTGCTCTCGATCGCCTCGGGCGGCCACGGGGCGGCGGTCAGCGCCTCCGAGATGGCCGCCCGCCAGGGCGCCCTGGCGCCCCTGCGGCGGACCGCCCGGCGGGCCCAGGTGGCGGCGTACAACGCCCTGGTGGACGAGCGCGGGGACCGCTGAGCCCGCGGGCCCCGCTCAGGCCTCCCTGGCCGCCCCGTTGCGGACGGCCCAGAGCGCGGCCTGGGTGCGGTCGGCGAGGTCCAGCTTCATCAGGATGTTGGAGACGTGGGTCTTCACCGTCTTCTCGGAGAGGTGCAGGCTCCGGGCGATCTCCCGGTTGGAGCGCCCGTCGGCGATGTGGCCGAGCACCTCGCGCTCGCGTTCGGTGAGGGTGCCGCCGCGGCCCTGCGGAGCACGGGGGCCGTCGTCGGCGAGCAGCGCCTCGGCGAGTTCGGGCTGGAGCAGGACGTGGCCGGCGTGGACCGAGCGGATCGCGCCGGCCAGCGCCTCCGGGTCGACGTCCTTGTAGACGTACCCGGCGGCGCCGGCCCGCAGCGCGGGGACCATCGTGCGGTGCTCGGTGAAGCTGGTGACGATCAGGATGCGGGCCCGGCTGCCCTCGCCCTTGAGGGTGCGCAGCGCCTCGATGCCGTCCACGCCCGGCATCTTGAGGTCCATCAGGACGACGTCGGGGTCGAGCTCCCGGGCGCGGTCCACGCCCTCGGCGCCGTCGGCGGCCTCGCCGACCACCTCGATGTCGTCCTGCACCTCCAGGAAGGTGCGCAGGCCGCGGCGGACCACCTGGTGGTCGTCGACCAGCAGGACGCGGATCGCTGGCGTGGTGTCAGGCACCGGGGACCTCCATCTCGACGACCGTTCCCTTCCCGGGGGCCGATTCCAGGGTGAGCGTGCCGCCGACGGCCGCGGCGCGGTCGCGCATCGAGGCCAGGCCGAGGTGGCGGCCGGCCCGGCGGACGGACTCCGGGTCGAAGCCCCGGCCGTCGTCGCGGACCCGCAGGACGGCGCCGCGGGCGGACGTGCCGGCCAGGGTGACGGTGACCCGCCCGGCCCCGGAGTGGCGCAGCGCGTTGTGCAGGGCCTCCTGGGCGACCCGCAGCAGGGCGGCCTCCTGGGCCGGCGGCAGGGCGCGGACTCCGTCGGCGGCGAAGACGAGGTCGGCGCTGTGGGCCCGGTCGAGGACCTGCACCTGGGAGGCGAGGGTGGCGCTGAGGCCGTCCTCCTCCAGGGCGGCGGGGCGCAGTTCGACGACGACGGCGCGCAGTTCGTCGGCGGCCTCGGCGGCGAGGCGGGCGACCTCGGCGAGTTCGGCGCGGGCGCGGGCCGGGTCGCGCTCGACCAGGGTGGCGGCGGCCTTGGCGGTGAGGCGCAGCGAGAAGAGCTTCTGCGAGACGGCGTCGTGCAGGTCGTGGGCGATCCGGGCGCGTTCGCCGGCCAGGGTGAGTTCGCGGCTGCGCTCGTAGAGGCGGGCGTTGGAGAGGGCGAGGGCGGCGTGCGCGGCGAGTATCCGGAGCAGTTTCTCGTCGTGGTCGGTGAAGCCGCCGCCGAGCCGCTTGTTGGCGAGGAAGATGACGCCCATGACCTGCGGCTCGTCCTCGACGGCGTCGGTGTCGAGGATCGGCATGCCGAGGAAGGCGTCCATGTCCGGGTGGGCGGCCGGCCAGCCGCCGAAGGCGGGGGCCCGGCGGACGTCGGCGAGCCGGGTGGGCCCGGTCTCGTGGAGCATCTTGGCGAGGACGCCGTGCTGGCGGGGCAGCGGGCCGATGGCCTTCCACTGCTCGTCGGTGATGCCGTCGACGACGAACTGGGCGAAGCCGCCGTGGTCGTCCGGTACGCCGAGGGCCGCGTACTCGGCGCCGAGCAGGTCGCGGGCGGAGGCGGTGATCCGGCGCAGGACCTCGCGCACCTCCAGGTGGCGGCTCATCCCGAGCAGGGCCTGGCTGACGGCCTCGATACCGGCCAGGCAGGGCTCGCAGGCGGGCAGTGGACCGGTGGGCGGCGGGCCGACCGGTATCCGGCCGACGGGGAGCGGTCCGGCCGGGGGCCGGCGGTCGCTGGACGCGGGGGGCATACCGCCAAACTACCGCCGCGCGGCCGCCGCCCGCGTCGGTCCGAGGGCGCGCGGGGCGCAGGTCCGAGGACCTACGCCCCGGGCCGGAGCGCCACCGGAACGCCGGGGGGCGGCCCTCCCGGATCGGGGAGGGCCGCCCCGGTGGAGCGGGCGAAGGGGGTCAGCCCTTCTGCATGACCTCGGGCTCGTGGCGGCGCTGGAGGCGGGTCACGATGACGCCGATGACGACCGACATCGCGATCAGCACACCGGCGTCGAGGAGCAGCTGGCCGACGTTGTGGCCCCAGACCGCGTCGTACTCGGGGTTCTGGAGGTCCTTGTTCCAGGGGCCCATCAGCTTGGACAGGTCCAGCGTGGTGGCGACCACGCCGACGCCCCAGCGGGCCGGCATCAGCCAGGCGAACTGCTCCAGGCCCGGCTTGCTGAAGATCTGGAAGAGGCAGCCGGTGAAGACGACCTGGATGATCGCGAACATGACCAGCAGCGGCATGGTCTTCTCGGAGGTCTTCACCAGCGCGGAGATCATCAGGCCGAACATCATCGAGGCGAAGCTCAGCAGGATCAGGCCGGTGCTCATCTCGATGATCGGCAGGCTCTTGACGATCAGCCCCTCGGAGGGCAGCTTGCGCGGCAGGAAGCCGACGGCGGAGATGACCGCGCCCTGGATCACGCTGAAGAAGCCCAGCACGATGATCTTGGACATCATGTACGCCGAGCGGGAGAGCCCGGTGGCCCGTTCCCGTTCGTAGATCGCCCGTTCCTTGATCAGCTCGCGGACCGAGTTGGCCGCCCCGGAGAAACAGGCGCCGATCGCCAGGATCAGCATGATCGTGGCGGCCCCGCTGTTGATCCCGAGCTGCGACTTCGGGTTCCTCGCCAGGCCCGCCTCGTTCGGGATCAGCACGCTGACCAGCCCGACCACCGCCGGCAGCAGGACGGAGAGCGCCAGGAAGCCCCGGTCCGAGGCGAGCACCGAGGCGTAGCGGCGGATCAGCGTCCACAGCTGCGAGCCCCAGCTCTGCGGCTTCGGCGGGCGGACCGCCTCCCGCACGATCTGGGCGGACTGCGCGGCCGCGGAGTCCACGTCCGCGGAGTACTGCTGGTAGTGCACCGAACCGCGGTAGCGGCCGGCCCAGTCGTGGTCCGGGTAGTTCTCGAAGGCCTGGAAGACATCGGCCCAGGTCTCGTACCCGAAGAAGTGCAGCGCCTCGTCCGGCGGGCCGAAGTAGGCCACCGAACCGCCCGGAGCCATCACCAGCAGCCGGTCGCAGAGCGCGAGTTCGGCCACCGAGTGGGTGACGACGAGGATGGTGCGGCCGTCGTCGGCGAGGCCGCGCAGCATCTGCATGACCTCGCGGTCCATGCCCGGGTCGAGGCCCGAGGTGGGCTCGTCCAGGAAGATCAGCGAGGGCTTGGTGAGCAGTTCCAGCGCGACCGAGACACGCTTCTGCTGGCCGCCGGAGAGCGCGGTGATCCGGTTGTCGGCGCGCTTGTCCAGGCGCAGCTCGTACAGCACCTCGTCGATCCGGGCCTCGCGCTCGCGCGCCTCGGTGTCGCCGGGGAAGCGCAGCCGGGCCGCGTACTTGAGGCCGGTGCGGACGGTCAGTTCCTTGTGCAGGATCTCCGACTGCGGCACCAGGCCGATGCGCGAGCGCAGCTCGGCGAACTGCTTGTAGAGGTTGCGGCCGTCGTAGAGGACGTCGCCGCGGTCGGCCGGGCGGTAGCCGGTGAGGGCGCGCAGCAGGGTCGACTTGCCGGAGCCGGACGGGCCGATGACGGCGACCAGCGACTTCTCCGGCACGCCGAAGCTGACGTCGTTGAGCAGGATCTTCTTGGCGCCCTTGTGCTCGACCTCGACGGTCAGGTGGCGGGCGGAGAAGGAGACGGCGCCGGTGTCGACGAACTCCTGCAGCTGGTCGCCGACCAGGACGAAGCTGGAGTGGCCGACGGTCAGCCGGTCCTGCGGGCCCATCAGCTGGCGCTGGACGGGCTGGCCGTTGAGGAAGATGCCGTTGTGGCTGCCGAGGTCGATGATCTCGTAGCGGCCGTCGGGCAGTTGGCGCAGCTCGGCGTGGTGGCGGGAGACCTGGAGGTCGGAGACCACGACGTCGTTGTCGAGCGCGCGGCCGATCCGGACGGTGCGCATGGCGGCCGTCAGGTTGCGGATGACCGTCGGCTGCGGGCCGCCGTCGTGCTGCGGCGCCTGCTGCTGCGGGAAGCCGCCGTGCGGGGGCGCCGGCGGGGCGAAGTCCTGCCGCGGCGGGAACGGCTGCTGCCCGCCCCACTGCGGCGGCTGCTGCGCCGGGGGCTGCTGGACGGGCGGCTGCTGGGCCCACTGCTGCTGCACCGGGGGCTGCGGCGCCGGGGCGGCGGCGCGGCTGGTGACGGCCTCGTGCCAGGCGGGGGCCGGCGCGGCGGCCTGGGCGGGCGCGGAGAAGTTCAGCCGGGGGCCGTTCTCGGCGTTGCCGAGGTTGACCGCGGCGCCGGGGAACAGCTGGGCCTGCAGGGTGCGGGCGCCGCCGGTGTAGGTGCCGTTGGTGCTCCCGTGGTCGTCCAGCTGCCAGCCGGTTCCGTTGAAGGAGATGGTGGCGTGCTGCCAGGAGACCCTGGCATCCTCGAACGGGAAGTCCGACTGCGGGTTGCGCCCGATGCTGTAGGACCGCCCCGGCTCCAGAGTCCGCTGCTGTCCGTTGATCTCAATGACGAGTTGCGGCACTGCTCGCCTGCCCCGCTCTCTCGGTCCCCCGATTGTGACCCCGGCCGGGGCCGCGATGATCGTGAATCTGACGGGGGAATCATTCCAGCCCCTCGCCCGGGGACGAAAGTCGCCCCTGACGACTGTGACCAGGCGGAAACGATTCGCCGACGGACCCGTACCACACCCCCGCGTCACCTCTCCGTCACCCATCCGTCACCCGGGTCGTACGCACACCTCCGATACGTCCGTCCGCGAGGTGGACGGGTGCCGTGGCGGCGGCGGGCGGCGGGTAGCGTGGGGGGCACCATGAACGCATCGCCCTTGGCCGCTGAGCCGCTTCCCGCCCCGCAGCCCCGGACCGAGGACGAGCGCACCCTGCTCGTCAAGGTGTTCGGCAAGGACCGTCCCGGCATCACCGCCGGCCTCTTCACCACCCTCGCCGGGTTCGGCGTCGAGGTGATCGACATCGAGCAGGTGGTGACCCGGGGCCGGATAACGCTCTGTGCCCTGGTGACCCCCCCGGCCGGCGGCGCGCCCGGCGCCGAGGGCAGCCTGCGGGCCACCGTGCACCGCTGGGCGGAGGAGCAGAAGCTCCAGGCCGAGATCATCTCCGGCATCGGCGACAACCGGCCGCGCCGTGAGGGCCGTTCGCACGTGACCGTGCTGGGCCACCCGCTGACCGCCGCCGCGGTCTCCGCGCTGACCTCCCGGATCACCGCCTCCGGCGGCAACATCGACCGTGTCTTCCGGCTCGCCAAGTACCCGGTGACCGCCGTCGAGCTGGCCGTCTCCGGTGTCGCCACCGACGAACTGCGCGCCGAGCTGGCCCAGGAGGCGGCCACCCAGCGGGTGGACATCGCGGTGGTCAGGGCCGGCCTGGAGCGCCGGGCCAAGCGGCTGGTGGTGATGGACGTCGACTCCACGCTGATCCAGGACGAGGTGATCGAGCTGTTCGCGGCCCACGCGGGCTGCGAGGAGAAGGTCGCCGAGGTGACGGCGGCGGCGATGCGCGGCGAGCTGGACTTCGCCGAGTCGCTGCGCGCCCGGGTGGCGCTGCTGGCCGGGCTGGACGCCGGCGTGACCGAGAAGGTGCGCGCGGAGGTCCGGTTCACGCCGGGCGCGCGCACCCTGATCCGCACACTGCAGCGGCTCGGTTTCCAGGTCGCGGTGGTCTCCGGCGGGTTCACCCAGGTCACCGACCACCTGGTGGAGCAGCTGGGGCTGGACTTCGCGGCGGCCAACACCCTGGAGGTGGTGGACGGCAGGTTCACCGGCCGGGTGGTCGGCGAGATCGTGGACCGGGCCGGCAAGGCCCGCTGGCTGGCCCGCTTCGCCGAGCAGGCGAAGGTGCCGCTGGAGCAGACGGTGGCGATCGGCGACGGCGCCAACGACCTGGACATGCTGAACGCGGCCGGGCTCGGGGTGGCGTTCAACGCCAAGCCGGTGGTGCGCGAGGCCGCGGACACCGCGGTGAACGTGCCGTTCCTGGACACCGTGCTGTACCTGCTGGGCATCACCCGCGAGGAGGTCGAGGCGGCCGACGCGCTGGACGGTACGCCGACCGAGTAGCGCGCGGCCGGCCGGGCGGGCCCCGGGACGGACGAGAGGGGCCCGAGGAGCACTCCTCGGGCCCCTCTCCCCCGAGGTCAGTCCTGCGGCGTGAAGTAGGAGACCAGCGCGGCCACGCCCGGCTCGACGCCCTTCCACGAACCGCTGAAGCTGAGCACCGCGATGGCGGCGGTCGGGAAGCCGCCGAGCCGCAGCCGTTCCAGCGCCTCCCGGTCGCCCTCGTCCCCGGCCAGCACCTGGGTCAGCCCGAGCACTCCGGGGTTGTGGCCGACCAGGACCAGGTCGGCGTACTCCTCCGGGGTCTCCTGGATGACGGTGATGATCTCGCCGGGGCTGGCCTCGTACACCCGCTCCTCGTACACCGTCTTGCGCGACCGCTTGGGCAGTTCGTGCGCGGCGAGCTTCCAGGTCTCGCGGGCGCGCAGAGCGGTGGAGCAGAGCACGTAGTCGGGGTTGATGCCGGAGTCGGCGAGCCAGCGGCCGGAATCCGGGGCCTGGTGGCGGCCCCGGTCGGCCAGCGGCCGCTCGTGGTCGTCGACGCCGTTGGGCCAGTCGGCCTTGGCATGGCGGAGAACGATGATCCTGCGGGGCGTGTCGGCGCTCATACCCAGCAAGCTTGGCAGAAAAGCCGCTGCGGGGCGCGGTGCTGCCCGATGGCGCCACCCTGAGGGGTGCAGGGTGTCATGATGCGCCGTTCGCCGGGGTTCGTCCGCCGGACGGGCGCCGGACGGCCGGGGCGCCGAGGGGCGTCCCGGGTACGGCGCGCCCGGTCAGCCCAGGCTCTGGGCGACGCTGGCGACGATCACCAGCAGGACCACGATGCCGACGATCGCCGCGGCGATCTGGCCGAGCTTCTTGTGGCCGTCGGTGGGGTTGGGATCAAGTACGGGCATGACCGGATTCTCCCACCCCGGTCATGCCCGTCGGTCACCGACCCATCGGTGTTGGTCAGTTCTTGACCGGGACCGCGGCCGGGTGGACCGCCTCGTCCTCGATGTGCCGGGCCATCGCGGCCCGCAGGCCGAACAGCATCTGCGGCACCAGCAGCAGGGCCAGGAAGCCCAGCGGCAGGTACCACTCGCCGGTGGCCTGGTAGAGCCGGCCGATCAGGATCGGGCCGGGGATGGAGATCAGGTAGCCGACGCCCTGGGCGAAGGCGGAGAGCTGGGCCACCCCGCCGGCCGTCCGGGCGCGCAGCCCGATCATGGTCAGCACCAGCGGGAACGCGCAGTTGGAGAGGCCGACCAGGACCGCCCAGGCCCAGGAGGCGGAGGCGGGGGCCAGCGCCAGGCCGGTGTACCCGGCGATGCCGCAGGCGGCGAGCACCACGACGAACAGCCGCTGGTCGCCCCGGCGGGCGGCGAGGTTGGGCAGCACGAAGGAGACCGGCACGCCGATCGCCATGGTGATCGCCAGCAGCACCCCGGAGGCGCTCTCGGAGACGCCGGAGTCCTGGAAGATCTTCGGGAGCCAGCCCATCACCACGTAGGCGCCGGTGGCCTGGAGGCCGAAGAAGCAGGCCATCGCCCAGGCGGTCCGGCTGCGGGTGATCGGCAGCCGGACGGTGGTCGTGCCGCCGGCCCTGTCGCCGCGCTCGCGCCGGGACAGCATGACGGGCAGCCAGAGCAGCAGGGCGAGCGCGCCGAGCGCGGCCCAGACGCCCAGGCCCACCCGCCAGTCGCCGCCGAGCGAGCTGGTCAGCGGCACGGTGACGGCGGCGGCCAGCGCGGTGCCGGCCGACAGCGACATGGAGTAGAGGCCGATCATCGGGCCGACCTTCTCCGGGAAGTACCGCTTGATCACCACGGGGATCAGCACGTTGGAGACCGCCACACCGGCCAGCGCCAGCGCGGTCAGCAGCAGGAAGACCGCCGTGCCGCCGGCGAACGAGCGGGCCAGCACGCCCGCGGTGATCGCGCCCATGCCGGCGGTGATCACCGCGATCGGCCCGGCCTTGCGGGCCATGCCCGGCGCGGCGAAGCCGAACAGGGCGAAGCAGAGCGAGGGGACGGCGGTGAGCAGGCCGGCCAGCGTCGGGTTCATCCCGAGGTCGGCACGGACCTGGTCGAGCAGCGGCCCGAGGCTGGTGACCACGGGGCGGAGGTTGAAGGCGGCGACGGCGATCGCGACGGCGAACAACCAGCCGACGCGCGTGCCACGGGTGGCGGGGGGCCGCTCGGTCTGCGGCCGGGCCTCGGTTCGGGAGGAGGCGGTGGTGTCTGCTGCGGGAGGCATGGGAGCCATCATAGAATGATGGGATGAATTAGCGCATCCTCGAATTGGCATGATGTCCCGACCCACCCGTCGGTCCGGCCCACCCGTCTGCCGCCGGCCCCCGCCGATCCCGAATCCGCAAGGAGTCCCCCGTGGCGCTGTCCTCGCCGAGACGCACCCCGCTGTCCGATCAGGTGATCTCGCAGCTGCGCGCCCAGATCACCTCGGGCGAATGGCCCGTCGGCTCGCGCATCCCGACCGAGGCCGCGCTGGTCGAGCAGCTCGGAGTGGCCCGCAACACCGTCCGCGAGGCCGTCCGCGCCCTCGCCCACAACGGCCTGCTGGACATCCGCCAGGGCTCCGGCACCTACGTCCTGGCCACCAGCGAGCTGGCCGGCGTGATGCACCGCCGCTTCGCCGACGCCGACCTGGCCCAGGTCGCCGAGCTGCGGGTCACCCTGGAGGCCTCGGCGGCCGGGCTGGCCGCCACCCGCCGCACCGAGCGCGACCTCGGCCTGCTGGAGGCCACCCTGGCCCGCCGTGAGGACGCCTGGCGCTCCGGCGACGCCGAGGACTTCGTCCAGGCCGACGCCGCCTTCCACCAGGCCGTCGTCGCCGCCGCCCACAACGACGTGCTCGCCGCCGTCTACGCCGACCTCGGCGAGGTCACCCGGGCCCATCTGCGCCACGACGTCGGCCCCGAGCTGATCGCCGAGCGCTACCTCGGCCACGACCGGATCGTGGACGCCATCCGGGCCGGCGACCCCCACCGCGCCTCGGACGAGGCCGGCCGCGCCATCGGCGCCTGCACCCCGGCCGAGGCCTGACCCGGTCCCGGCTCCCGGGTTCCCGCGCCCGGCAACCCCGGGCCGGACAGCCCCTGGTGAGAGCGGGCCCCGGCCCTGCCGCCCGAAGCGGCGAAGAACGCGACCCGCCCGGTACCCCTTGCGAGGGATACCGGGCGGGTCGGGTGTGGGACCGGGTGCGCCGCCGCCGTCAGGCGCCGATCGCGTGCAGGCCGCCGTCCACGTGGACGATCTCGCCGGTGGTCTTGGGGAACCAGTCGGAGAGCAGGGCCACGACGCCGCGGCCGGCCGGCTCCGGGTCGGTCAGGTCCCACTTCAGCGGGGAACGGCTGTCCCAGGTGGCGGCCAGGTCGCCGAAGCCCGGGATGGACTTGGCGGCCATCGAGCCGATCGGGCCGGCCGAGACCAGGTTCACCCGGATGTTGCGGGAGCCGAGGTCACGGGCCATGTAGCGGGAGGTGGCCTCCAGCGCGGCCTTGGCCGGGCCCATCCAGTCGTACTTCGGCCAGGCGAACTGGGCGTCGAAGGTCAGGCCGACCACCGAGCCGCCGTCCTGCATCAGCGGCAGCAGCGCCGTGGTGAGCGACTTCAGCGAGAACGCCGAGACGTGCATGGCGGTCGCCACGGACTCCCACGGGGTGTTCAGGAAGTTGCCGCCCAGGGCGTCCTGCGGGGCGAAGCCGATCGAGTGGACGATGCCGTCCAGGCTCGGCAGGTGCTCGCGGACCTGGTCGGCGATGCCCGCCAGCTGCTCCTCGCTGGAGACGTCCAGCTCCAGCACCTTGACCGGCTTCGGCAGCTTCTTGGCGATGCGCTCGGTCAGGCTCGGCCGCGGGAACGCGGTGAGGATGATCTCGGCGCCCTGCTCCTGGGCGAGCTTCGCGGTGTGGAAGGCGATGGAGGACTCCATCAGCACACCGGTGATCAGGATCCGCTTGCCCTCAAGGATTCCACTCATGATCAGTGACCCATGCCCAATCCGCCGTCGACGGGAATGACGGCTCCGGTGATGTACGCGGCCTCGTCCGAACCGAGGAACCGCACGGTGGAGGCGACCTCGGCGGGCGCCGCGTAGCGGCCCAGCGGCACGCCCGAGACGATCTCCGCACGGCGCTCGTCGCTGAGCACCGCGGTCATGTCGGTGTCCACGAAGCCGGGGGCGACCACGTTGACGGTGATGTTGCGCGGGCCGAGCTCGCGCGCCAGCGACCGGGCGAACCCGACCAGGCCGGCCTTGGAGGCGGCGTAGTTGGCCTGACCCGGCGAGCCGGAGAGGCCGACCACCGAGGAGATCAGGACAACACGGCCCTTGCGCGCCCGCATCATCAGCTTGGAGGCGCGCTTGACCACCCGGAACGTGCCGGTCAGGTTGGTGTCCAGGACGGAGGTGAAGTCCTCCTCGGACATGCGCAGCAGCAGGGTGTCGTGGGTGATGCCCGCGTTCGCGACCAGCACCTCGACCGCGCCGTGCTTGGCCTCGACCTCGGTGAACGCCGCATCGACCTGCGCGGCGTCGGTGATGTCGCAGCGCACCGCGAGGACCTCGTACTTCTCCAGCGCCTCGGGTACCTCACCCGAGCGGCTGGTGATGGCGACCTTGTCGCCCGCCTCGGCGAAGGCCAGGGCGATCGCGAGGCCGATGCCCCGGTTTCCTCCGGTGACGAGAACCGAGCGGCTCAACGATCCACCTCTCTCCGTTGGATCCGCGTACGGCGAAACGCGCACGCAGTGTGACGGTATCGGTCGGCCCGGGGCGGCGACGAATCGGTCTCCCACAGCGCCTTACCGGCGGAACTGTCGCAATCCGACAATCCGCGTCCGAGGCGGCGGCCGGCCGCCTCCAGGTCGTTGTGCTGCCGTGGTCCCGCCGTTGTCGTGTCCGCTGTCGTATCCGCTGTCCTGATCCGCGGAACGGGAACAACAGGGACGGCCGGGAACAACACGGGCGGGCACGCCCGTTGCCCCGGTGGTGCGGGACAACCCGGGGCCGGCCGTACCGACTTCTGGACGGGCCCCGCCGTGCGGGGCCCGGCGCCCCGGCGACGAACGAAGGCAGAGCACGGATGAGCGAGGCACAGCCCGGTACCACCCGCCGGCGCGGACGACTGCTGGCACTGGCCGTCCTGGCGGCCGGCGCGGGAGCGGCCGCCTGGTCGCTGCGCGACCTGCCGGCGGCGTTCGGGCGGCGACCGGACGGCGACCGCGAGGAGCGGGTGCGCGACTCGCCGCAGTACCGCGACGGGGTCTTCCACAACGCGCCCTCCACGCTGGCCCGGGCCGGGTCCGCCCCCGACTTCGACCGGGACACCGCGCGCCGGATGCTGTTCCAGCGCGAGGGCCGGGTACCCGCCAACCCGGTCCCGACCGTCCGCCCGGCCGACGGGTCGCGCCCGGCCGCCGAGGGCGTGGAGATCACCTGGTACGGACACGCCTCCGCCCTGGTGGAGATCGAGGGCTCCCGGGTCCTGCTCGACCCGGTCTGGAGCGACCGCTGCTCCCCCGCCGCGCACATCGGCCCCAAGCGGCTGCACCCGGTGCCGGTGGAGCTGGAGGAACTGCCGCGGGTCGACGCGGTGCTGATCTCCCACGACCACTACGACCACCTGGACATGGCGACGGTCAAGCGTCTCGTCCGCAGCCAGTCCGCGCCGTTCGCGGTCCCGCTGGGCATCGGCGGCCACCTGCGCCGCTGGGGCGTCCCGGAGCACCGGATCATCGAACTGGACTGGGACGAGACCTGCACCCTCGGCGAACTGGTGCTCACCCTGACCTCCGCCCACCACTTCTCCGGCCGCGGCCTCACCCGCAACACCACCCTCTGGGGTTCCTGGGTGATCGCCGGGCCCACCCGCAAGGTCTTCTACACCGGGGACTCCGGCTACTTCGAGGGCTACGCGAAAATCGGCGACCAGCACGGCCCGTTCGACGCCGCCCTGGTGCAGATCGGCGCGTACGACGCGGCCTGGGCCGACATCCACATGACGCCCGAGGACGCCGTCCGTGCCCACCGCGACCTCGACGCGGGCCTGCTGGTGCCGGTCCACTGGTGCACCTTCAACCTGGGCCTGCACCCGTGGGCCGAGCCGGTCGAGCGGCTGCTCGTCGAGGCCAAGGCGCAGGCCGTCCCGCTGGCGGTGCCGCGCCCCGGCGAGCGGGTGGATGTCGACTGCCCGCCGGAGCTGGACGGCTGGTGGGAGAGCGTCTCCTGACGCACGGCCCGGAAGGTCCCCGCGGCGCCCGCGACCGGCGCGTGTCACCGGGAAAATGAGCTGGCCGAAACCCCATGGACGGGAAATGATTCGGTGCGGGCATCCCTGTGCGGGGTGCCCGCACCGCCATCCCCCCGACCAGGGAGCCCGATTGACTCCGAAGCCCCCGACCAGCAGCGCCGGCGCCCCGCACGGGCGCGCCGTCGACGCGCTGTTCCTCGCCTACCCGCTGCGCACCCTCGCCGACGCGGCGCTCACCCGGGCCCGTGAACTCGGCGCCGCCCACGCCGACTTCCGTCTGGAGCGGGTCCGCAGCGCCTCCTGGCGGCTGCGCGACGCCCGCCCGGCCGGCACCTCCGACAGCGTCCAGCTGGGCTTCGCCGTCCGGGTGCTTCTGGACGGCGCCTGGGGCTTCGCCGCCGGGGTGGACCTCACCCCCGCCGCGGCGGCCGGGGTCGCCGAGCAGGCCGTCGCGGTGGCCCGGCTCTCCGGCGGGATCGGCCGCGCGGCAGGCTCGAAGGAGCTCGTCGAGCTGGCGGACGAACCGGTCCACCCGGACGTCACCTGGGTCTCCTCCTACGAGGTGAACCCCTTCGAGGTGCCGGACGCCGAGAAGACGGCCCTGCTCGCCGACTGGAGCTCCCGGCTGCTCGCCGCCGAGGGCGTCTCGCACGTCCAGGCCACGCTGCTGACGGTCCAGGAGAACAAGTTCTACGCGGACACCGCCGGCACCGTCACCACCCAGCAGCGGATCCGGTTGCACCCCACGGTCCAGGCCACCTCGGTCGACGAGCGCACCGGGGCCTTCGACTCGATGCGCACCCTGGCCCCGCCGGCCGGGCGCGGCTGGGAGTACCTGACGGGCACCGGCTGGGACTGGAACGCCGAGCTGGCCGAACTGCCCGTCCTGCTGGCCGAGAAGATGAAGGCGCCGAGCGTCGAAGCCGGCCGCTACGACCTGGTCGTCGACCCGTCCAACCTCTGGCTGACCATCCACGAGTCGATCGGCCACGCCACCGAACTGGACCGCGCGCTGGGCTACGAGGCCGCCTACGCCGGCACCTCCTTCGCCACCTTCGACCGGCTGGGGTCGCTCCGGTACGGCTCCGAACTGATGCACGTCACCGGCGACCGGACCGCCGAACACGGCCTCTCCACCATCGGCTACGACGACGAGGGCGTCGCCACCCAGTCCTGGGACCTGGTCCGGGACGGCATCCTGGTCGGCTACCAGCTCGACCGGAGCATGGCCAGACTGAAGGGCTTCGAGCGCTCCAACGGCTGCGCCTTCGCCGACTCCCCCGCCCATGTGCCGGTCCAGCGGATGGCCAACGTCTCGCTCCAGCCGGCCGCCGACGGCCCCGACACCCAGGGGCTGTTCGCGGGCGTGGAGAACGGCCTGTACATCGTCGGCGACCGTTCCTGGTCGATCGACATGCAGAGGTACAACTTCCAGTTCACCGGCCAGCGCGCGTACGCCATCAGGGACGGCGAACTCGCCGGCCAGGTCAAGGACTTCGCCTACCAGGCCACCACCACCGACTTCTGGGGCTCGATGGCGGCCGTCGGCGGCCCGCAGACTTACGTGCTCGGCGGCGCCTTCAACTGCGGCAAGGCGCAGCCCGGCCAGATCGCGGCGGTCAGCCACGGCTGCCCCTCGGCGCTGTTCCGCAACGTCAACGTGCTCAACACCCAGCAGGAGGCGGGTCACTGATGACCGCGACGCAACCCCACGAACTCGTCGAGCTGGCGCTCGGCCTCTCCCTCGCCGACGGCTGCGTGGTGATCGCCGACGAGGAGTCCACCGCCAACCTCCGCTGGGCCGGCAACGCGCTGACCACCAACGGCGTCACCCGGGGCCGCCGGCTCACCGTGATCGCCACGGTGGCCGGCGCCGAGGGCACCGCCTCCGGCGTGGTCTCCCGCGAGGCCGTCGCGCCGGACGAGGTGGAGAGCCTGGTCCGGGCCGCCGAGGAGGCCGCCCGCGCGGCCGGCCCGGCCGAGGACGCCCAGCCCCTGGTGGCCGACCGGCCGTCCTCGCCCGGCTTCACCGAACCGCCCGCCGAGACCTCGATCGAGGTGTTCGCGGCCTTCGCGCCCGCCCTCGGCGAGGCCTTCGCCCGGGCCGCCGCCCAGGGCGAGCTGCTGTACGGCTTCGCCCGGCACGAGATGGTCTCCAGCTACCTGGGCACCTCCACCGGCCTGCGGCTGCGCCACGACCAGCCCACCGGCATGGTCGAGCTGAACGCCAAGACCGCCGACCTCTCCGGCTCGGCCTGGGCGGGCGCCGGCACCCGGGACTTCACCGACGTCGACGTCACCGAACTGCACGCCCAGCTGACCAGGCGGCTCGCCTGGGGAGCCCGGAGGATCGACCTGCCGGCCGGCCGGTACGAGACCCTGCTGCCGCCCTCGGCGGTGGCCGACCTGCTGGTGTACATGAGCTGGTCCTCCGGCGGCCGGGACGCGGCCGAGGGCCGGACGGTCTTCTCCCGGCCCGGCGGGGGCACCCGGATCGGCGACAAGCTCGCCGGCCTGCCGCTGACGCTGCGCTCCGACCCGGCCGAACCGGGCCTGGAGACGGCGCCGTTCGTGCTGGCGCACTCCAGCGGCGGGGACTCCTCGGTCTTCGACAACGGCCTGGAGCTCACCGCCACCGAGTGGATCCGCGAGGGCGTGCTGACCGATCTGGTCACCACCCGGCACTCCGCCGCGCTGACCGGCCTGGCGCTGCGGCCGGCCGGGGACAACCTCGTCCTGGAGACCGCCGACCAGGCGTCCGCGCCGACCCTGGACGAGATGATCGCCCGCACCGAGCGCGGCCTGCTGCTCACCTGTCTCTGGTACATCCGCGAGGTGGATCCGGCGACGCTGCTGCTCACCGGCCTCACCCGGGACGGCGTGTACCTGGTGGAGAACGGCGAGGTCGTCGGCGCGGTGAACAACTTCCGGTTCAACGAGTCGCCGGTCGACCTGCTCGGCCGGATCACCGAGGTGGGCCGCACCGAGCGCTGCCTGCCGCGGGAGTGGAGCGACTGGTTCACCCGGGCCGCGATGCCGCCGGTGCGGGTCCCGGATTTCAACATGAGTTCGGTCAGCCAGGCGTCCTAGGGCGCCTGACCACGGGGGAAGGATCGAGAGAGTGGACGAGAAGCGCACGGTCAGGACCAGCAAGATGCTGTCGCGGATCCTGCGGCACGACCCCGGCCGGGTCGGGATCACCCTGGACGCGGCCGGCTGGGTCCGGGTGGACGTCCTGCTCGCCGCGCTGGCGGCGAAGGGGAACCGGCTGACCAGGGCCGAGCTGGACCACGTGGTGGAGACCAACAACAAGCGCCGGTTCGCCTACTCCGAGGACGGTCTCTCGATCCGCGCCAGTCAGGGGCACACGGTGGCGGTCGACCTCGGTCTGACCGCCACCGAGCCGCCGGCGGTGCTGTACCACGGCACCGCCACCCGGAGCCTCGACCCGATATTCCACGAGGGCCTGCGCCCGATGGCCCGGCAGGACGTCCACCTCTCGGCGGACACCGAAACGGCCACCAGGGTCGGCGCCCGGCACGGCCGCCCGGTGGTCCTGACCGTGGACGCGGCGGCGATGGCGGCGGCCGGCCACGAGTTCCGGGTCAGCGCCAACGGCGTCTGGCTCACCGCCGCGGTACCGCCCGAGTACCTCGGCCGGCTCCGCCAGGACGCGCCCCTCCGCCCCGGCCTCGTCGGCGGCCCCGGCGCGGCGTACCGTGAGGAGGCCGCGCGGCGAGACGCGCGGGTGCCTGGACGAGGACGGTAGGACATGGGCAAGAGCGCCGGCGATGGAGAGGTCTACCGGATCACGGGTGCGCGCAGCAGCCTCACCGAGGACGTCCGCGGGCGGCAGCGGCGCTATGTGGCCTCGATGCTGCTGCGCACCGTCTGCGTGCTGCTGGCGGTGGTCCTGTGGGACGTCCAGCGGGTGCTGGCGTTCGTCGCGCTGGCCGGCGCGGTCCTGCTGCCGTACTTCGCGGTGCTGATCGCCAACGCGGGCCGGGAGAAGGCGCCTGGACTGCCGAGCACCTTCGACGTGCCGGCCGGCACCCCGCTGATGCTCGGTCCCGGCGGTCAGGGTGGGGCGGGTGCGACGCATGGTACGCCCGGTGCGAAGGGCGATCCCACCGATTCTTCACAGGACTTGAGCTGACTGCCCGTTTTGCTCTGGTATCCAGCAATTGCCTTAGAGGAAAGCTCAAAAGAAGCTCAGATTAATCATGCAAGACCTCCCCTTAAGCCACCCCTACCGTGACATACTGCGTACGCGCTCCGCATCCCCCGTCGGAGCGACGGACCGACGCCGGGCGGCTCCCCCCGTGGCTGCCCGGCGTCGCCATGCCCGGATCCGGGTGGCGCCCCGCGTGGCGTACGGGCGGCCTCGGGCCGCGAACGGGGGCGTGCCGGGCGCGTGACAGACTGGCGGTACAGACGACCCGCCTACCGCTGAGGACGGCCCCGATGGACTCCCCGCAGACGCAGACGCCGGTCTGCTCCGCCAAGGGCTGCCGGGCGGACGCCCGCTGGGTGCTGGTCTGGAACAACCCCAAGCTGCACACCCCGGACCGCCGCAAGACCTGGCTGGCCTGCGAGGAGCACCGCGAGCACCTGTCCCAGTTCCTCGGTGTGCGCGGCTTCCTCAAGGAGGTCGTCGCCTTCGCCGACTGGACCCCCGAGAGCACCGGGAACACCGGGGACGAGCAGGCCCGGCCCCTTCCGTAGGCGCCCTGGGCCACGCCCTACCCGCCGATCGCCGACATCGGCCGATCGGGCTGGAGGAACTCGGGGTTGTCGATCCCGGCACCGGCCTTCTTGCCCCACATCGCCGCGCGCCACAGCGCCCCGATCTCGGCGTCGTCGGCGCCCGAGCGCAGGGCGGTCCGCAGATCCGTCTCCCCGGTCGCGAACAGGCAGTTGCGCACCTGTCCGTCGGCGGTCAGCCTGGTCCGGTCGCAGGCGCGGCAGAACGGGCGGGTGACGGAGGCGATCACGCCCACCCGGCCGGGGCCGCCGTCCACCAGCCAGCGCTCGGCGGGTGCCGCGCCCCGCCGGACCGAGGGCTCGGGGGTGAGCGCGAAGCGGGCGGCGAGCCGCTCCAGGATCTCCTCGGCGGTGACCATCGACGTGCGGTCCCAGCCGTGCTGCGCGTCCAGCGGCATCTGCTCGATGAACCGCAGCTCGTACCCGCGCTCCAGGCACCAGGCGAGCAGCTCCGGCGCCTCGTGGTCGTTGACCCCGCGCATCAGGACGGCGTTCAGCTTGACCGGCGCCAGCCCGGCGGTCTCGGCGGCGGCCAGCCCGTCCAGGACGTCCTGGTGCCGGTGGCGGCGGGTGAGGGTGTGGAAGGTGTCCGGGTCGAGGGTGTCGAGCGAGACGTTGACCCGGTCCAGCCCGGCGGTGCGCAGCGCCTCGGCGGTCCGGGCGAGGCCTATCCCGTTGGTGGTGAGGGAGAGTTCGGGGCGCGGTTCGAGCTCGGCGCAGGCGGCCACGACGGCGACCAGTCCGGGCCGCAGCAGCGGCTCGCCACCGGTGAAGCGGACCTCCCGGACGCCGAGGTCACGGACGGCGAGGGCGATCAGCCGGACGATCTCCTCGTCGGTGAGCAGGTCGGGCTTGGCCAGCCACTGCAGGCCCTCCTCGGGCATGCAGTAGGTGCAGCGCAGATTGCACCGGTCGGTGAGGGAGACCCTCAGGTCGACGGCGCGGCGGCCGAAGGTGTCGAGCAGCACGGCGGTCCCTTCCGGAGAATGCGGCCGGCCCGGCCACCGTCACGGCGGGGCCGGGCCAGCCTAGTCATCGCCCGGCTGTCAGTGGGCGCCCAGTCCGGTCAGCGACCGAACCTCCAGTTCAGCGTACTTCGCCGGATCGGCGCGTTCCTTCGAGAGGAGGGTGGCGACCCAGCCCGCCAGGAAGCCGACCGGGATGGAGACCAGGCCGGGGTTCTCCAGCGGGAACCAGTGGAAGTCGTGGTTCGGGAAGAGCGAGGTCTTGGCGCCGGAGACGACCGGCGAGAAGAGCACCAGCACCACCGAGGTGACCAGCCCGGCGTAGACCGAGCTGACCGCGCCGGTGGTGGTGAACCGCTTCCAGAACAGCGAGTAGAGCAGGGTGGGCAGGTTGGCCGAGGCGGCCACCGCGAACGCCAGGGCGACCAGCGCGGCGGTGTTGAGCTTGCCCGCGAAGAGACTGAGCACGATCGCGACCGCGCCGATCGCGACGGCGGCCCATTTGGCCGAGCGCACCTCCTCCTTCTCGCTGGCCCGGCCGCGCCGGATGACGTTGGCGTACAGGTCGTGCGCGAAGGAAGCCGAGGAGGCCAGGGTGAGTCCGGCGACCACCGCGAGGATGGTGGCGAACGCGACGGCGGAGATCACCGCCAGCAGGATCGCCCCGCCGGTGGAGCCCGCACCGCCGCCGAGTTGCTCGGCGAGCAGCGGGGCGGCGGTGTTGCCGGAGGACTTGGTGTCCTCGATCGCCTTGTGGCCGACCAGCGCGGCCGCGCCGAAGCCGAGCGCCAGGGTCATCAGGTAGAAGGCGCCGATGATGCCGATCGCCCAGAGCACCGACTTCCGGGCCGCCTTGGCGGTGGGCACCGTGTAGAAGCGGACCAGGATGTGCGGGAGTCCGGCGGTACCGAGCACCAGGGCGATCCCCAGGCTGATGAAGTCGAGCTTGCTGGTACCGGTGGCGCCGTACTTCAGCCCCGGTTCGAGGAAGGCGGCGCCCTTGCCGCTGGCGTCGGCGGCGGCGCCCAGCAGCGCGGAGGGGTTGAAGTGGTACTTGGCGAGGACCAGCACGGTCATCAGCGCGGTGCCCGCGATCAGCAGCACGGCCTTGACGATCTGCACCCAGGTGGTGCCCTTCATCCCCCCTATCACCACGTAGATCACCATCAGTGCGCCGACGGCGACGACGGTCAGGCGCTTGGCGCCGTCCCCGCTGACGCCGAGCAGCAGCGCCACCAGCGTCCCCGCGCCGACCATCTGGGCCAGCAGGTAGAAGATCGACACCACGATGGTGGAGACCCCGGCGGCGGTGCGGACCGGCCGCTGCCGCATCCGGAAGGCGAGTACGTCGGCCATGGTGAAGCGGCCGGAGTTGCGCAGCGGTTCGGCGACCAGCAGCAGGGCGACCAGCCAGGCGACCAGGAAGCCGATCGAGTAGAGGAAGCCGTCGTAACCGGAGAGCGCGATGGCGCCGGCGATGCCGAGGAAGGACGCGGCGGACATGTAGTCGCCGGAGATGGCCAAGCCGTTCTGGAAGCCGGTGAAGCCGCGGCCGCCGGCGTAGAAGTCGGCGGCGTCCTTGGTCTGCCGCCCGGCCCAGACGGTGATGCCGAGGGTGGCCAGCACGAAGAACCCGAAGAGGGTCATCGTCAGGCCGCGGTGCTCGGTGGCGGAGCTGGCGAGCAGGGTCATTCGGCGGCCTCCCGGGGGGCGTGGACCACGGCGCCCTGGGCTTCGCGGATCGCGGCGGCGGGCGGGTCGAGCCGCCGGTCCGCGTAGCGCGCGTACCAGGCCGCGATGGCGAAGGTGGTGACGAACTGCAGCAGCCCCAGCACCAGGGCGACGTTGATGTGCCCGACGACCCTGGTGCCCATCAGGCCGGGCGCGTAGCTGGAGAGCAGGATGTAGAGCAGGTACCAGAGGACGAATCCGATGGTGACGGGGAACGCGAAGCTCCGGAACGAGTGCCGCAGGGCACGGAACTCCCTGCTCTCATCGATGAGTTGGACTTCCGTAGGGACAGTGGTGATCGACGGCGATTCCACTCTGACTCCTCACTCCTTCGGCGTGGCGGTCGCACAGGTGGAACGAGCGGACGTGAGCGGAGTCACAGTCCGGCTGCGCGCCGCGCAATGCTAGGAGGGTCGCACCCGCCCCGGAAGGGTTTGACCGTGTTCAGCCGACCATTCACCCCCTCGTGCTGCCCAATTGGCCGAAAACCATCACTTCCGGGCATGCGAAAGGGCGGCACCGGCCTGCGGTGCCGCCCCTGGTGACGCCGGATCAGAAGGCGATCCGCACCTTGAGGGCGGAGCGGTCGTCCATCGCCCGGTAGCCGTCCGGGACGCCGTCCAGGTCCACCGTGCGGTCGAAGACCAGCCCTGGCTCGATGGCGCCGGAGAGAACGTCGGGCAGCAGCTCGGGGATGTAGGCGCGGGCGGGGGCGACACCGCCGTTGAGCGAAACGTTTCGGCCGAACATCTGACCGATGTCCACGCCCGCGCTGCCGCCGTGCGGCACACCGACGTAGCCGACCGCGCCGCCGTCCCGGGCGATCGAGACCGCGGTGCGCATCGACTCCTCGGTGCCGACGGCCTCCAGCACGGCGTGCGCGCCCTGGCCGCCGGTCAGCTCCTTGACCGCCTCGATCCCCGCCTCGCCGCGCTCGGCCACCACATCGGTCGCGCCGAAACGGCGGGCCAGGTCGGTCCGGGCGGTGTGCCGGCCGAGCGCGATGATCCGGCCCGCACCGAGCCGGCGCGCGGCCAGCACGCCGCACAGGCCCACCGCACCGTCGCCGACCACCGCGACGGTGGACCCCGGCCGCACCCTGGCCGAGACCGCCGCGTGGTGCCCGGTGGCCATCACGTCGGAGAGGGCGAGCAGGTTGGGCAGCAGCTTCTCGTCCGCCGCCGCCTCCCTGGGCAGCCCCACCAGCGTGCCGTCGGCGTACGGGACGCGCACCGCCTCGCCCTGACCGCCGTCCGAGCCGACCTGGCCCCAGAAGCCGCCGTGCGGACAGGAGGTCTGCAGACCCTCGCGGCAGAACTCGCAGGTGCCGTCCGACCAGACGAACGGGGCCACCACGAGGTCGCCCGGCCTGAAGCCGCGCACCTCGGACCCGGCGTCCTCGACCACGCCGAGGAACTCGTGCCCGATCCGCTGCCCGGCCGTCCGCGCGGCCACACCCCGGTACGCCCACAGGTCGCTGCCGCAGATGCAGGCGTTCACCACCCGGAGGACGACATCGGTGGGCTGCTGGATCACCGGGTCCGGTACGTCCTCGATCCGGATGTCGTTGGGGCCGTGGATCACGGTGGCGCGCATGAGGGTTCGTCCTTCGCAGAGGCCGTCGCCGGGGGTGGCGAACGACCGGGAGATATTCGACCGGATGTACGACGAATACGTCGACCACTCTATTCCGGCCCGTCCGCCACCTCATTTCGACCGGCCCCGGCCCGGACGGCGCTTATTCTGTTTGACCATGCATGCGATCCAGCCCGAGACGTACGGCGCGCCGCGGACCGTCCCCGTCCCCGCCCAGCGCTCCGCCGCCCCCACCGAGGGCTTCGCGGTGGTCGACGTCGAGACCACCGGCCTCGGCCGCTCGGACCGTGTCATCTCGGCGGGCGTCTACCAGCTGGACCCCGACGGCGAGGTCACCGACCACTGGTACACCCTGGTCAACCCCGAGCGGGACCCGGGACCGGTCTGGATCCACGGCCTGACCGACGAGCTGCTCGCGGACGCCCCGACCTTCCCGCAGATCGCCGGGGCACTCGCCGAGCGGCTGCGCGGCCGGGTGCTGGTCGCCCACAACGCGCTCTTCGACTGGAACATGATCTCCCGCGAGTTCTCCCGGGCCGGCCTGCACGCCCCGGTGGACCAGCGGCTCTGCACCATGGTCCTCTCCCGCGACCTGCGGCTCCCGCTGCCCAACGGCAAACTGTCCTCGCTCGCCGCCTACTTCGGTGTCCAGCAGCGCCAGGCGCACAACGCCCTGGACGACGCCCGGGTGCTCGCCGAGGCCTTCCGCCCCAGCCTGCACCTGGCCCGCCAGGGGGGCGTCCCGCTGCCGCTGCAGGCCTGCGTGGCCGTCACCGACCTCGGCGAGGACGAGCCCGCGGCGCCCGGCCGCGCCTCCTGGACCGGCTCCTCGTACCGCCAGGCCAGGAAGCGCCCGCCGTGCCCGTACCCCAACCCGGGGCGCTGGGAGGACGGCAAGCCGCTGGTGCAGGGCATGCGGGTGGCGATCACCGGCGACACCGCCACCGACCGCGAGCTGCTGGAGGACCGCGCGGTGGAGGCCGGCCTGCACATCGCCACCTCGGTGAGCCGGCTCACCAGCCTGCTGGTCACCAACGAGCCCGGCAGCTGGAGCGGCAAGGCCCGCAGGGCCCGCGAGGTCGGCACCCCGGTGGTCACCGAGGACGCCTTCCTCCAGTTGCTGCGCGAGGTCGCTCCGCACCCCGGTGCGTGATCGCGCCGTGAGGTGGGCGTACCGTGCCCGTGTGTACCGTTTTCTGCTCTCCCGGCGCTGGCTGATCACCTTGCTGATCGCCCTGCTCCTGATCCCCACCACGATCAGGCTGGGGTTCTGGCAGCTGCACCGCCACGAGGCGCGGGTGGACCGCAACGAGCTGATCACCCAGGCCCTCACCGACCGGCCGGTCCCGTTCGACACCCTGTCGGCGACGCCCGGTTTCACGGTGCCCAAGGACCTGACGTGGCGCGCGGTGACGGCCACCGGGCAGTACGACCCGGCGCACGAGTTCGTGGTCCGCAAGCGGACCGACTCCAGCGGGGACAAGATCGGTTACTTCGTGATCACCCCGCTGGCGCTCGCCGACGGCAAGGGCACCGTCCTGGTCAACCGCGGCTGGGTGCCGTCCGGCGACTCCGCCACCGCCTACCCGCCGGTGCCGGCCGCGCCGGCCGGCGAGGTCGCCCTCACCGGCCGGCTGCGTGCCGACGAGACCGCGGCCGGCAGCGGTATCCGCGACCGGGCCGGCCTGCCCGACCGGCAGTTCAACCTGATCAGCACCGAGCAGCAGGCCAAGGAGACCGGTGCCACCCTCCTCGGCGGTTACCTGGAGCTCACCGACACCGCCCCGGCCCCCGGCGACCAGCCCCAGCTGCTGCCCGAGCCCAACCACTCCGACATCGGCCCGCACATGGCGTACGCGATCCAGTGGTGGCTGTTCACCGCGATGATCCCGGTCGGCCTCTGGGTGATCGTCCGCCGCGAGGCCAGGGATCGCGCCAAGGAGGCCGCCGAGGCCGAGGTGCCGCCGGTGGCCGTACCGGCCTGACCTCCGGCGGCCCCGCCGGAGCCCGCTCAGAGCACGTCGTCCAGCTCCCGCAGCAGCCGGGTCTTGGCCCGGGCACCGACCACGGACTTCACCGGCTGCCCGTCCCGGAACACCATCAGCGTCGGCATCGACAGCACCCCGTACGCCGCCTGCGTCTGCGGATTGCTGTCCACGTCCAGCTGGACCACGGTCATCCGGTGCCCCTCCTCGCGGGCCAGGTCGGCCAGCACCGGCGCCATCATCCGGCACGGCGGGCACCAGTCCGCCGTGAAGTCCACCAGCACCGGCCCCTCGGCCGCCAGCACCTCGGCCGCGAACGTCTCGTCCGTGACCGCCGGCACCCCTGTGATCTGCACCATCGTCTACGTCTCCTTCCAATCGGTCGCCAACTCGCAGAGCGGCGCCTGCCCGGCCCCGGCCGCCAGCTCGTCCCGGGCGAGCTCCGCCCGGGAGAACTGCTCGGCCACCTGCGCACGGACCTCCTGGAGCCGGGCGATGCACTCGTCCAGCTCGGCCAGCTTGCGCCGGTAGACCTCCAGCGAGGCCGGGCAGGAGTCCCCCTCCGGGTGACCGGCCTGCAGGCACTCCACGAACGGCCGGGTCTCCTCCAGCCCGAAGCCGAAGTCCTGGAGGGTGCGGATCTGCCGGAGCAGCCGCAGATCGTCCTCGCCGTAGGCGCGGTAGCCGTTGCCGGCCCGCCGGGCGGGCAACAGCCCGAGCTGCTCGTAGTACCGCAGGGCCCGGGTGGTCGTCCCCGCCCGCCTCGCCAGCTCGCCGATCCGCATGACCGCACCGCTCCTTCCGGCCGCCGTCCGAACGCCGCCGTCCGGACGCCGCCGTGAACGACGGTAGACCTTGACGCCGACGTCAAGGCCAGCCCCCGGGGCACTCCCCCGGAACCCCGGCCCGGCGGGCCCCTACCCGCCCGCTGCCGCCACCCGGCAGGATGGGGGCATGGATCTTGGACTGAAGGACAGGGTGTACGTGGTCACCGGCGCCACCCGGGGCCTCGGCCTCGCGGCCGCCCGGGAGCTGGCCGCCGACGGTGCCCGGGTGCTGGTCAGCGGCCGGGGCAAGGAGTCGGTGGCGGCGGCAGTCGCCGAACTGGACGCGCTCGGCGGCCGGGGGGCCGCACACGGCCTGGTGGCCGACAACGCCGACCCGGCCACCGCCGCCCGGCTGGTGACGGAGGCCGCCGAGCACTTCGGCCGGCTGGACGGCGTACTGATCAGCGTCGGCGGCCCGCAGGCCGGCCCGGTCTCCACCGCCGCCGAGGAGGCCTGGCGCGACGCCTTCGAGTCGCTCTTCCTCGGCGCCCTGCGGATCGCCCGGGCGGCGGCCGACGCACTCGGCGCGGGCGGTGTGATCGGCTTCGTGCTCTCCAGCTCGGTCCGCCAGCCCATCCCCGGCCTCGGCATCTCCAACGGCCTGCGCCCCGGCCTGGCGATGGCCGCCAAGTCGCTCGCCGACGAGCTGGGGCCGCGCGGCATCCGGGTGGTCGGCCTGCTCCCGGCCCGGATCGACACCGACCGGGTCCGCGAACTCGACGCCCTCGGCGGCGACCCCGAGGCCGCCCGCACCCACCACAGCGCCGCCATCCCGCTCGGCCGGTACGGCACCCCGGAGGAGTTCGGCAAGGTCGCCGCCTTCCTGCTCTCCCCCGCCGCGTCCTACCTGACCGGCGTCATGGTCCCGGTCGACGGCGGCGCCCTGCGCGGCCTCTGACGTGACCGAAAGGGGGGCGGCCCACGCCACCCCCTCCGGTCACCGGACCCGCGGCTGTCTGCGCCGGCCTCGGCGGCGCGGCTCGGTGTGCTTCGCCCGCAGCACCCGGACACGGAGGTCGGCCCGCAGCGCGGTCAGCCCGAGGCTGGCCGCGGCGTCGGCGCGCGGACCGGTGTCGAAGTGCTCGACCAGCGCCGCCGGGTCCCCGCCCGGGGTCAGCCGGACGGCGCCGCGCAGCCGCGGCCCACCCGGCGCACGCACCAGCCGGACGCCTGCCCGCTCGACCTCGGGGAGCACCACCGTGCCCGTCTCCAGCGCGTCCTCCAGCGCGTGGGTCCGCAGCCGCAGCCGCAGCCCGGGCGCGCCGGGCGTGGGGACGTCGATGCTCGCCGGGCCGCTGCGCCGCAGCTGGGCGAAGAGCCACCAGATCATGCCGGCCACCAGGACGGTCAGTCCGCCGATCACGGCGGGCCACCACCAGGAGGCGTCCACCCAGCGGGTCCGGGTGCGGACGCTGACCACCGGCTGGTCCGGCGAGGTGAGCGGCCACCACGACGGCGGATCCACCCCGAGCCGCCCGTACAGGTCGAGCCCGCCGGCCAGCACCAGCACCCCGACCGCCAGCAGCACCACCCCGGCCACTCCCAGCAGCACCCGGTTCACGGTGGACCGGCTCATCCGTCGGCTCCTCTCTCCGCCCGTACGCCGCTCATCCGCCCGCTCCGCGCGTTCCGGACCCCGGACGGTCCGCCCGGACGTCGAGCCGCAGCGGCCGGGCCAGGGTCACCCGCGCCAGCTCCTCCCGCAGCCGGGCCTGGACGAAGGCCGGATCGGCGGGACCCACCAGGGTGACCCGGACCCGGCGGCGGTTGATCCGGATCACGATGTGCTCGACGCCCGGCAGCCCGGCGGCGCGGTCGGCCAGCAGATGGCCCACCCCGGCGCGGTCGATGGCGGCGGCGGTCTCACCGTGCGGCCGCAGTGCGAGCCAGCGGCGCAGGCCGGGCGCGAAGGCGAGCCAGAGCAGCCGACCGCCGAGCAGGGCGGCGGCTCCGGCACCGATCAGCACCCAGAGGTCGTCCAGGTGCCGGGTGGCCAGCTCGTCGGCGGTCTCGGCGCGCCACCGGAGGACGGGGTGCCCGGTGCGGACGGCGACCACGTCGTAGAGCAGCGCCCCGGCGATCACCAGGACACCGGTGGCGACCAGCACGGCGGCGGCCGTCCGCGCGGACCGCGGCCGGGGCACCCGGGCCGCGACGGTCCGTGGCTCGCTCGGCGCCCCGGTGGGCGGCTCGGTGGGCGGCTCGGTGGGCGGCTCGGTGGGCGGCTCGGTGGGCGGGCCCGGCTCGGCCGCCCCCTCCGACGGTGTCCCGGGCGTCTGCTCGGTCATGCGCGGCCCCCGGTCACCAGCCGCTCGACGACCACCACCACCCCGGCCACCCTGGTCCCGGTCAGCCCGCCGACCTGCGCGGCGATCCGCTCGCGCACGGCCCGGGCGAGCGCCGCCAGGTCGGCGGGGAAGGGCAGTTCGACGGCGACCCGGACGGTGACGGTGCTGCCCGGCGTGGAGACGGACACCCTGGGCGGCCTGCCCCGCTCCGCCCGGCCGTGCCACGCCTCGGTGAGCGCCTCGCGAGCGGCCCGGGCGGCGATCCGGGCGTAGACGCGGTCGGCGACCCGCAGCCGGCCCCGGGCGCCGGGGTCACGGGGGGAGGTGGTGGCGAGGGCCGCCATCAGCGGCGCCGGTCGCGGCCGCGCAGCAGGTCGCCCAGGTCACCGAGCTCTATGTCGCCCTCCAGCAGTCGCCCGACCACGAAGCCGACCAGCCCGAGCGCGGCCACCAGCAGGAAGGCCGCGAACCCGCCGAAATATCCGGCGAAGCCCAGGGCCATACCCACCACCAGGCCGACGATGGCCAGGTTCATCCGCTCCTCCTCGTCCTCCGCCGCCGGCCGGGTCCGGCCGGTCGGGCTACTTCAGCTTGGGCCGCTGGCCGGAGGAGAGGGTCTCCTCTTCCTCCTCCTCGACGTCCGGTTCGTCGGGGAGATGGACGTCGTTGACGGCGATGTTGACCTCGACGACTTCGAGGCCGGTCATCCGCTCGACCGAGTCGATGATGTTCTCCCGTACCTGGCGGGCCAGTTCGGGGATGACCACGCCGTACTCGACGACCAGGGCGATGTCGATGGCGGTCTGCTTCTCGCCGACCTCGGCCTTGATGCCGCGTCCGATGCTGGACTTGCCGCCCGGCACCCGGTCGCGCATCGCACCGAAGGTGCGGGAGAGACCCGAGCCGAGGGCGTGGATGCCGGAGACCTCGCGGGCGGCCATACCGGCGATCTTCTCCACCACGCCGACGGCCAGCGCGGTGCGTCCGCGCTCGCTCGCCGACCTCTTCCCCTCGGCGAGCGAGGAGGACGAGGAGGACGAGGCCGAGGAGGCGGCGGCGGAGGGGTTCTTGTGCAGCGTGGCGGGCGTCGGAGTGTCAGGCATGAGCGCTTCTCCCGTCGTACGGCCATAGCTATATCCCGAATCACTCCAACTCTGGCATTTCGCCACGATTCCCGCCCCCGGAACGGCGGCCGGCCGGCCCGGGGAACGCCGAGGGCCCGGCCCCCCGGGATCGCCCCCGGAGCCGGGCCCTGTCCGCTCGGTGGGCGTCAGTCGCCGAGGCCGGCCAGATCGCGCAGGCGGCGGGCCTGCGCCACCCGTTCGGCCGAGCGCTGCTCGTCGTACGAGCGCCCGCCCGCGCCCTGGAGCAGGGCCTTGGTCTCGATGACGGCGTCCCGCGGCGCGGCCAGCAGCGCGGCGGCGAGATCACGGGCGGTGGCGTCCAGCTCGGCGGCGGGGACGGCCAGGTTGGCCAGCCCGGTGGCGGTCGCCTCCTCGGCGCCGACCCAGCGCCCGGTGGCGCAGATCTCCAGCGCCCTGGCGTAGCCGACCAGTTCGGTGAGCGGCTTGGTGCCGGCCAGGTCGGGGACGAGGCCGAGCGAGGTCTCCTTCATGGCGAACTGGACGTCGTCGGCGACCACTCGCAGGTCGCAGCCGAGGGCGAGCTGGAAGCCGGCACCGACGGCGTGGCCCTGGACGGCGGCGATCGAGACCAGGTCGGGGCGGCGCCACCAGGTGAAGGCCTCCTGGTAGGAGGCGATGGTGTCGTCGAGGTCGCGGTCCGCGGCGGCGGCCAGCTGGAGGAAGGTGCGCTCGCCGGGGATGCCCTCGGGGGTGAACATCGCGCGGTCCAGGCCGGCGGAGAAGGAGAGGCCCTCGGCGCGCAGCAGCACCACCCGGACCTGGCCGGGCAGCTGCCGACCCACGGACGCCAGGGCGCGCCACATCGCGGGCGACTGGGCGTTACGCCGTTTGGGCTGACAGAGGGTGACGGTGGCGAGCGCGCCGTCGATCTCCAGACGGACGCCGTCCTGCTCCCAGCTCGGGGCCTGCGGGTCGGTGGCGGGGGCGGTCATGCGGGGACCTCCGGTGGCGAGGGACGTGGCTACCGGAGAGTAACAAAACTGGCGGCGCAGCGGCAGACGCCGGCGCGGAAAGATCGGGGCGCCGGGACGGACGCCACCGCGGACATGACGATCGGCGGCCGGTTCGCTGTGGCCGGGGGCGGGCGATCGATGCCGCCTCCCCGGTCGGCGCCCTGCCGCCGAGTCATCCGCTCATAGAATTGACGGACCGTCAGGAACCAGCCCCGGCAGTAGCTTTGTTCTTGCCACGCGTGGCACCACCGCGGCCCCGGAGGATCACTCCGGACTCGCTCAGCATCCGGTGCACGAAGCCGTACGAACGACCGGTCTCCTCCGCGAGAGCGCGAATGCTCGCCCCGGAGTCGTACTTCTTCTTGAGATCGGCCGCGAGCTTCTCACGCGCGGCACCGGTCACCCGGCTGCCCTTTTTCAGAGTCTCGGCCACCCGTGCCTCCTCGTAGCGTTGCTCGGTCAGATTCCCATGATCACCCATCCACAGCGTCCTGGCCACCCATTCGACAAGGTCGATGTCGGGAATGCGCGGTCCGTCGGTGGTGATCCGAGCGCACAAGGGCGCTCACGCAGAGTGCACGCCCCCGGGGCGATACCGCCGTCCGGAGCGAAACGGCTGATCAGCAGCGTCGGCCCGACCACGATCGAGTGGCGGGCCGACAGGAGCTACTCAAACGGAATGCCGGACCTCTTCATTCCCGGACACGCCGTAAGGACTAGTTTTTCTGGTCCAAAAAGCGGAGGAGGTGTCTACCGCCGGTCAGGCGAGCGAGACCAGATCGGCGTACGCCGGGCTCCACAGGTCCTCCACACCGTCCGGCAGCAGGATGATCCGCTCCGGCTGGAGCGCGTCGACCGCGCCCTCGTCGTGGGTGACCAGCACGACCGCGCCGCTGAACTCGCGCAGCGCGCCGAGGATCTCCTCGCGGCTGGCCGGGTCGAGGTTGTTGGTGGGCTCGTCGAGCAGCAGCACATTGGCGCTGGAGACCACCAGCGCGGCCAGCGCGAGCCGGGTCTTCTCGCCGCCGGAGAGCACCCCGGCGGGCTTGTCGACGTCGTCGCCGGAGAACAGGAACGAACCGAGGATCTTGCGGATCTGCACCAGGTCCGTGTCCGGCGCCGAGGAGCGCATGTTCTCCAGTACCGTGCGGTCCGGGTCCAGGGTCTCGTGCTCCTGGGCGTAGTAGCCGATCTTCAGGCCGTGGCCCGGGACGACCTCGCCGGTGTCCGGCTTCTCCACCCCGGCCAGCATCCGCAGCAGGGTGGTCTTGCCGGCGCCGTTGAAGCCCAGCACGACGACCCGCGAACCGCGGTCGATCGCCAGGTCGACATCGGTGAAGATCTCCAGCGAGCCGTACGACTTGGACAGGCCGCTGGCGGTCAGCGGGGTCTTGCCGCAGGGCGCCGGGTCCGGGAAGCGCAGCTTGGCGACCTTGTCGTTCATCCGGACCTGCTCCAGCCCGGAGAGCAGCTTGTCCGCGCGGCGGGCCATGTTCTGCGCGGCCACCGTCTTGGTCGCCTTGGCGCGCATCTTGTCCGCCTGCGCGTTGAGGGTGGCGGCCTTCTTCTCGGCGTTGGCCCGCTCGCGCTTGCGGCGCTTCTCGTCGTCCTCGCGCTGCTGCTGGTACTGCTTCCAGCCCATGTTGTAGACGTCGATCGCGGAGCGGTTGGCGTCCAGGTAGAACACCTTGTTGACGACCGTCTCGACCAGGTCGACATCGTGCGAGATCACGATGAAGCCGCCCTTGTAGGTCTTCAGGAAGTCCCGCAGCCAGACGATCGAGTCGGCGTCGAGGTGGTTGGTGGGCTCGTCGAGCAGTAGCACGTCGGAGTCCGAGAAGAGGATCCGGGCCAGCTCGACGCGGCGGCGCTGGCCACCGGAGAGGGTGTGCAGCTGCTGGCCGAGGATGCGGTCCGGCAGGCCCAGGGCGGCGGCGATGGTCGCGGCCTCGGCCTCGGCGGCGTACCCGCCCTTGGTGAGGAACTCGGTCTCCAGGCGCGCGTACTTCTTCATCGCGTTTTCCTGGGTGGCGCCCTTGCCGTTCGCCATCCGGTCCTCGTTCTCGCGCATCTTCCGCAGCACGGTGTCCAGACCGCGCGCGGAGAGGATGCGGTCCTTGGCGAGGACGTCGAGGTCGCCGGTGCGGGGATCCTGCGGGAGGTAGCCGACCTCGCCGGAGCGGGTGACCGTACCCGCGGCCGGCATGCCCTCGCCGGCCAGCACCTTGGTGAGGGTGGTCTTGCCGGCGCCGTTGCGCCCGACCAGACCGATCCGGTCGCCCGGGGCGACCTTGAAACTGGCGGACTCGATCAGGATCCGGGCACCGGCGCGCAGCTCAAGGGCGTTGACGGAAATCATGGCTGGGGACTACTCCTGGGACGTGGGCGGGCGCCTGGGCATGGCCCGGGGCCGGGCAGCGGGAAGGGCTTCGTCGGTGATCGGCGGACCGCACGGGGGCGGCGCCGCTCGCCCGCTAGTGCCCGGAGAGAACAGCCATGACGGCAAGTCTACCGGGCCGCGCGACACGGCCCCCGGGAATTACCGTGGCGGGGTACCGGGACCGGGGCCGGACCCGGGTCGCCGGACGCGCCCTACGGCTGCGGATCACCCGCCGGGGCCGCGCAGGAACCCTCCGGGCGGACGGCGGCGAACGGCTCGGCCGGGCTGCCGCAGGCCGCCTCGGGGGCCGCCGCCTTGGTGTCGAACACCTTGGGGCCGACGATCGGGCCGTCCGAGATCAGCACCCGGCGGCCGTCCAGCGCCTTCAGCGACACCCCCGGGCCGGCGCTGAGCTGCCAGCCGGTGCTGTCCAGCCGGTAGCCGCTGACGCCGCCGGAGACCGGCTGACCGCCGCCGCTGGTACAGCTGCGCGGGACCAGCACCGCGTAGTCCGTCCCCACCGTGCGCGTCGGGTCGTAGACGCAGTTGCCGGGCGGCTTGGAGTTGTAGCGCAGGTCACCGTCGGCGTCGCGGAGGCCCATGGTCAGGTTGGGGGTGACCACGGCCACCCACGGCGAGGTCTCCTGGACGGTGTACAGCGCGGTGGCGGCCCGCTCCACCGCGAGCTGCTTGCGCTGCTCGTCGGTGCGCTTGTCGGCGCCCGGCTCGCCCTCGCCGCGCAGCCAGTCCGCCAGCCCGGGCACGGCCCGGTGCCAGCGCACCTCGTGGTCACCGGGCCGGACCGAGGTGATCAGGCCGTCGTCCCAGAGCACCACGGCGTTCTCCCCCGCCATCGCCTGGTACAGCGCGGTGGCGCCCTCCCGGCGGTAGGACCAGGCGTGCTCCCCGGTGGCGCGGTTGTACGCCTCCAGGCCCGGGCCCACCCGCAGCTCCAGGTCGGCCGCGCCCGGCGACTGCGCGTTGACCGTGCTGACGCTCGCACCACCGGGCTCGGCCACCCGGTCCCCGAACGGCACCGGCTTGTTGGCATGCGCGGCAGCGCCCGCCACAAGGACCAGCAGCACCGCCAGGGCAGGGAGGATCGATCGGGGGGTGAGTACACGCAGCGGCTTCCAGGACACGGGCGGAGCGTACCTTTCTCCCCCCGCGCGAGTCAGCCGGGCGTGGCCGTGCGCCCGTTCCGCGGACCGCTCGATGGCCGGATCGCACCCCTCGCCCGGTCCCACCCCCGACCTGCGCCGTCGGGCCCCGTCCGGTCGGGGCGCCGGCTCCGCGGGGCGCCCCGGTAGGGCCCCCAGGGCCGCCCGGACTGTTACAGAGGTGATACACGGCCCACTGCGGCAGACGGCGTTCGAATATCGCCCACTTTAGGGTGACATTCGGCTTTTCCGACGCCCGTTGGGCCTACTGTCTGCGAGCGGGGGACCACGGTCCGTCCATCCCGCACCGCTCCGCGACGCCCGGAGGAAGACCCATGCGATTCGGCCGCCTGGCGCTGGCCGCCGCCTCCCTGCTGCTGCTGACCACGGCCAGTGTCCCGGCCGGGACCCCGCTCAGCCAGACCGAACGGCACACCCTCTCCTCGGACGCCATCCAGCCGCGCGGCGCCGCCACCCGCCCGGCCGTCCAGCGGGCCGGGCACGAGCCGCCGTTCGGGGCCTTCGTCGGTTCCTGGGACACCTACATCCCGCAGATCGACCACTTCGCGAAGTGGCTGAATGACGCCAATCTGCAGGTCGGCCACACCTATCTGGCCGGAAACAGCTGGGCGGACGTCGAGGGCGAGGCCATGGTGCTCGGCATGTGGTCGCAGTGGCGGCTGGCGGACCCGGCCCGGATGCTCGTGCTCGGCGTGCCGATGCTGGTGCCCAGCGAGGCGAACGTGCCGGACGGCGAGGTGGCCAGGCTGCTCGGCCAGGGTGTGCAGGGTGACTTCGACGGCCACTTCCTCAAGCTCGCCCGCCGTCTGGTCGCGCTGGGCGGCGCCGACGCCGTGCTCACCCTCGGCTGGGAGATGAACGGCGTCACCTACACCCACCGCTGCAAGCCCGACCCGACCGCCTGGAAGGCGTACTGGCGGCGGATCGTCGGGGTGATGCGCTCGGTGCCCGGGCAGCGGTTCCGCTTCGACTTCACGCCCAACCGGGGGCTGGACGCCATCCCGTGGACCAGGTGCTACCCGGGCGACGACGTCGTGGACATCATCGGCATGGACAGCTACGACCAGCCGGCCGGCGCCACCTTCGACGACTACGTCCGCGAGCCGTACGGGCTGCAGGACCAGGTGGAGTTCGCCGCCAAGCGCGGCAAGCCCGTCTCGTACCCGGAGTGGGGGCTGTTCCGCAACGGGGACAACCCGGAGTTCGTGCAGCGGATGGTGGAGTGGATGCGCACCCATGACACCAGCTACCAGACGGTCACCGACTACTGTCCGCACGGGTTCTGGCAGTGCGACCGGAACCCGCGGTCCACCGCCCGGTTCCGGCAGCTGATGTCGGGCTCCGTGGGGGCGCCCGCCACGGCGCCCCCGAGCACCACCCCGGTGCCGGGCCCGCGCTGAGCGGGGCCCGGCACCGGGGGCGGCCCGGGCCGGCGGCCGGTTCAGCTCCGGCGGCGCGCCACCAGCGCCTCCTTGAGCCTCGGCAGGCGGGTGGTCAGCACCCGCACCACCGCCTGCCGGGCCCGGACCGAACCGGCCCTGACGGCGGCCGCCGGGGCCGGACCGCGCGGGCCGAACAGCAGCCGCTGGTTGGCCAGCTGGTCCGGCCGCCAGCGCTGCTTGTACGGCTCCTGGCCGCGCAGCAGGCTGAGCACCGGAACGCCCGCGCCGACCGTCTCCTCCAGCGCCGCGCCGAACAGCAGCCCGGCGATGTCCAGCCGCTCGCGCAGCCGCGGGTGCGCGCCGTACAGGTAGAGGCCGCCGAAGGACGGGCAGAGCAGCAGCAGGTTCACCGCGACCAGCTCGTCGTCCAGCCAGTACTGGTGGACGGCGGCGCGGCCGGTGGCGACCAGGCCGGTGGTGGACTCGGTGAGGTGGCGGGCGAACCGCTCGGTCCGGTGCTCCGGGGTGACGCCGCGCTGCTGCCACTGCAGGAAGTGCAGCCGCAGCAGGGCGTCCAGCGCGTCGGGCACGTCCTCGGGCGGCGTCGGGCGGACCTCGACCCCGGCCTCGGCGATCTTGCGCAGCTTCACCCGGGTGCGCTGGGCGGTCTTGCCGGGCACCCGCTTGAGCAGCTGGTCCATCGGGACGGCCGGCAGGTACTGGCAGAGCGAGTCGGCGAACCGGCGCCGGCTGCCCCGCCACTGCTCGAACACCCGCTGCACCGCCGCCTCCGGGTGCACCTCGCGCAGCTCCAGGCTGTGCCAGGGGCGGGTGAGCGGCAGGGCCTCGGCGAACGCGGCGGCGGCGCGGTCGGCGCAGGCGTCGTCGAGCAGGATGTCGGTGAAGTCGATCAGGCCGTCGCCGAGCCCGGTCAGCCCGCCGAGCGGGCCGCCGCGCCGCCGGAAGGCGCCCGCGCCGACCAGCCGGCCGTCCTGGCGGACCAGGACGACCAGCAGCTCGCCGGGGCGGCCGTACTGGCGCCACCAGGAGCACTGCCAGGCGGCGGCCTGGAAGAAGGTGGCCGTCCGGCAGCGGCCGGCCAGGTCGTCCCACTCCTCGGCGAGGGTCTCCAGGGCGTCGTCCTCGCGGCGCAGCTCGCTGGTCCAGCGCGGGGTGCCGGTCTGGGCGGGCAGGCCGGTGGCGGCCACCGCCTCGGTGCTCATCGGGGGCTCCCGGCGGCGGTCTTCGGCTCGGCGGGGGCCTGGAGCGCGTAGACCCCAGGCTCGCCGGGTCCGTCCGGGTACGCCTGCGGTGCGGTCTGCGCGGCGCCGGTCCGGGGGCGCGGGGTGGTCGCGGACCCGGGCACCGGCGGGGCGGCCGGCACCGGCTCGGCGGGCCGGGGACCGGGCTCGGCCCCGGGGCTGCGGCGGCGGGTCGCCAGCACCAGTGCGCCGATCAGCAGGCCTGCCGCGCCGCCGACCGCGACGTCCAGCCGGGCCGAGGGTGTGGTCGGCTTGCCCGGCTCGGCGGCCGGGGCCAGCGGGACCAGCCGGACGCCGGTCTCCTTGCTGTTGGCGTTGGCGAGGGCGACCAGGGAGCGGGCCACCGCGTCGGCGGTCTCGACGGCCTCCCGCGGCCTGGCCCCCGTCCCGGTGATCTCGATCACCGGGGCGTCCGGGGAGGTGGTCCCGTGCACCAGGGTCTCCAGCTCGGAGAGCCGGTGGCCGGTCTCGGCGGCGGCCGTGCCGAGCACCTGCGGCTGGCCGGCCAGCCGGCCGTACGCCTGGGCGAAGTTGACCGCGACGGCGTTCTCCCCGGGGTTCTGCGGCACCACGACCACGTAGGAGTTGGCGGCGTACGACGGGTGCGCGACGGCGGCGTACCCGGCGCCGGCGGCGGCGCCCAGCGGCACCGCCAGGGCCACTGGCCACCAGCGAAGGGCCAGGGTGCGGACGCTTCGGCGCGATTCGGACATGGGGTGCTCCGTAGGGTGTGGGGCGGTCCGGGGTTGCACGGGCCGCCGGCCGGTCAGGCGGGTGCCAGGCGGTCGTAGAGGGCGCCCAGGTCGGCGGCCACCCGGACGATGTCGTAGTGGCCGACCGCCGGGGGGTGGGGCAGCGGGGCGGTGCTGTGGATGTTGAGGTGGCGCAGGTCGCGCAGCGCGGCGGTGTACGCGGCGGCCTCGGAGGGGATCCGGCGGGCCTGCGGGGCGGCGGCGGGCGGCAGTTCGTCCAGGGCCGGGCAGGCGCTGTGGCGGACCGGGAGACCGGCCGCGAGGCCCTCCAGGACGCCGAGGCCGAAGGTCTCCTCGGTCGAGGGCGCGGCCAGCACGTCCAGGGCGGTGAGGAGTTCGGGCACGTCGTCGCGTTCGCCGGTGAGCACCAGCCGGTCCCGGACGCCGAGCCGGGCGGCCCGGCGCTCCAGGGCGGCGCGCTCCGGGCCCTCGCCGATCAGCACCAGCCGGGTGCCGGAGTCCACCTCGGCCAGGGCCTCCAGCAGGACGTCGAAGCGTTTGCCGGGCACCAGCCGGCCGACCCCGCCGACCACCCAGCTCCCCTGCGGCAGGCCGAGTTCGGCCCGTACCCGGCGGCGCACTGCGGCCCGTTCGGCGTCCGGCCTGCGGTAGCGGGCGGCGTCGATGCCGTTCGGGATCAGCTCGACCCGGGCCGGCGGCACCCCCCACGCGTACAGGGTCTGGGCGACCTGCCGGGAGACCGCGACGGTGGTGGTGCCGAGCCGCTCGGCGGCCAGGTAGAGGCCCTTGACGCCACGGGTGACCGGACGGCCCTCGATCGCCCCGGCGTGCAGCGAGTGCTCGGTGGCCACCACCGCCCGGACCCCGGCGAGCCGGGCCGCCGGCCGTCCGTAGAGCCCGGCCCGGTAGAGGTGGGTGTGGACCAGGTCGTAGCCGCCGGCGCGGATCAGCCGGACCAGCCGGGGCAGCGCGCCGACGTCCCGGTTGCCGCGCATCGCCAGGTGGTGGACGGTCACCCCGTCGGCGCGCAGCGCGTCGGCGACCGTGCCGGGGTTGGTCAGCGCGGCCACCTCGCAGTGCTGGTGCGCGGGCAGATGCCGCAGCAGCAGCTGGAGTTGGCGTTCGGCGCCGCCGGAGGCGAGGCCGGTGACGATGTGCAGCACCCTCACCGGCCGGCCTCCCGGCGGGTGGCGACGCGGCTGCGGCGCAGTTCGGTGACGGTGTCGCGCAGCCGGTGCCGGCCGCGTTTGGCGCGCAGCCGCCAGGCGCCGTCGCGGTCGCCGACGTAGCAGCGGGGCAGGGCGTAGCGGCCGGTCAGCGGGGAGTGGGCGATGGCGCAGGCGTGGTCGTAGCCGGCGTCGCGGACGGCGAGGGTGGCGGGCAGGTCGACGGCGCCGTACGGGTAGCAGAAGCCGGTGACGGGACCGCCGACGACCTCTTCCAGGGCCCGGCGGCTCTCCCTGGTCTGGGCGGCGAGCACCTCGGCGGGCAGGCCGGGCAGGGCCTGGTGGCCGAGGCCGTGCGAGCCGATCTCCCAGCCGGTGGCGGCGAGTTCGGCGACCTGCCGGCCGGTGAGCAGCTTCTTGCGCGGGCCCTCGGTGTCCCAGTCGTTGTCCCGGCCGAGCAGGTCGGCGACCACGTACGCGGTGGCGGTGAAGCCGTACGCCTGGAGGATCGGCACGGCGTGCCGGGCGAAGTCGGCGTAGCCGTCGTCGAAGGTGAGGCCGACCAGCCGGTCGCCCCGGCCGGCCGCCCGGGCCCGCAGGAGTTCACGGACCGAGACGCCGCGCCGGCCGCGCCGGTGCAGCCAGTCCATCTGGTCGGCGAACCGCTCGGGGCTGACGGTGAGCCGGTACGGGTCCTCCTGCTCGACGGCCACCGAGTGGTACATCAGGATCCACGGGTGGGGGGCGCCCGGGCCGGGCGGTCCGGCGGCGGGGCGGCGGCTTCTCGGCAGCCTCGCCGAGGGGCGGAGGACGTCGGTGCGCGGCGGGTCGGTGCGCGGCGGGTCGGTGCGCGGGCCCGCCGACGCCGGCAGGACGGAACCGCGTACGCCCGGCCGGGCCGGACGGGCGGAACCCCGTTCAACGTCCATGGGAGGGCTTCCCTTCGTCGACGACAGGTGACGGGTTCAGGGCCCGCACGGCGGCGAGGACCGGGCCGCGCACCTCGCGGGCACCGAGGCCGGTGCCGAGGGCGGCGAAGGCCAGCGCCACGGTGAGGCCCCCGAGCAGGGTCGAGAGCAGCGGGTCGGCGGGGAGCCCGGCGACGGCCGCGCCGGCCGCGGCGGCGCCACCGGCGGCGGCCAGCAGCCGGGCATGGCCGCCGAGCACCCGCCGCAGCCGCAGCGCGATGCCCCGCAGGACGAGGCCGCGCAGCAGCAGCACGGCGGTGGTGGTGATGCCGGCGGCGTTCCCGGCGGCGAGTCCGAGGGCGCCGAACCGGGGGGTGGTGAGCAGGCCGACCACGGCGGTGACAGCCAGGCCGAGCACCATGGCGGCGGCCGGGAGCCAGTCGAGCAGCCGGCGTCCGCCGTCCTCGGCGCCCGGCTCGCCGGCCCGGCGGACCACCGGACGCAGCGAGAAGTACGGGCGGATCATCACACCGATCAGTGCCTGGGCGGGCAGGCCGAAGCTGTAGACCCGGATCACGGCGGCGGTGGCGGCGGTGTCCCGTGGGCCGAAGGCGCCGCGTTCGAAGAGCAGGGCGACCGTCGAGGGCGCGCAGGCGAGCAGGAAGGCGGTGCCGAGCAGCACGACCGCGGCGGCCTGGCCGAGGTCCTTCTCGACCCGGTCGCGGGCGGCGGCGAGGTCACCGGCCGCGAGCGCGCGGGCGACCAGCGGGAAGGTGACGGTGCAGATCAGGAGGGCGGCCGTCATGGCGAGCTGGGAGACCTTGGCCGCGTAGTTGAGATGCGAGATGGTGCCGGGCGGCAGGGCCGAGCCGAGGAAGCGCTCGATGAAGACCTGGGCCTGGCGGGTCAGGGTGAAGGCGGCCACCGGGAGCAGGGCGAGCGGGATCAGCACCAGCGAGTCGGCGGGGCGCCGGCCGCGGACGGGGCGGCCGGCGCGCAGCCGGCGCAGGAACGGGCCGACCAGCAGCCCGGCCATCAGCAGACTGCCGGCGGCGACGCCGATCGCGGCGGAGCGCACCCCCCAGAACGCCTGACAGCTCAGCAGGACGCCGAGGATGCCGACGTTGTAGGCGACGTAGATCCCGGCGGGGGCGGTGAAACGGTGGTGGGCGCGGAGCGCGGCGGCGAGGTAGCCGGCCACGCCGAACGGCAGCACGGTGAGCGCGGTGATCCGGGTGCAGCTGACGGCCAGCCCGGGGTCGGCCAGGCCGGGGGCGAGGAACTCGACCAGCCGGGGGGCGCCGAGGGCGGTGCCGAGCGAGAGGGTGCTGAGCGCGAGCAGCAGCCAGGGCAGCGTGGAGCGGACCAACTGCCGTACCGGGTCGGGACCTTCGGGGTGCTCCTCGCGCAGCACCAGGGCCAGGGCGAAGGCGGGCACCATGAGGAAGGACATGGCGTCCTCGATCAGCAGCGGCGCGGCGGTCTCCGGGACGGTCCAGGCGACCAGGAAGGCGTCGGTGCCCTGGTTGGCGCCGAAGTAGCGGGCCAGCAGCAGGTCGCGGAGGAGTCCGAGGGCGGAGCCGGCGGCACTGAGCACGGCCGTGACGCCGAAGGCCTTGGCGAGGAAGCCGCGCCGGGGGGCGGTCGCGGCGCCGCCGGGCCGGGCGGGCCCGGCCGGGGCGGCGGGCCCGCCGGCCGGGGCGGTGCGGGGGGCGGGCAGCGCCGGTGTCAGCGCGGGGCGGTCGGTGGTCACCGGGCGACCGCCCCGGGGGTGCCGGCACGGGCGGTGCCGGCACGGGCGGTGCCGGCACGGGCGGTGCGGGCGGCGAGGCCGAGGACGACGGAGGTCAGCACGGTGGTGGTGCCGCCGATGTCGGAGTAGAGGTAGTCGACCAGCACCCAGACCAGCAGGGCGAGGGCGCCCAGCCCGGGCCCGCCGCCCGGCCCTCCCGGGTGGCGCAGGCAGCCGATGAGGAGGCCGAGGAAGAGCGCGGTGTAGGCGACGATGCCGATCAGGCCCTGCTCGCTGAGGACCAGGAAGTACATGTTGTGCGGGGAGAGCAGCGGTTCGCGCTGGAAGCCGATGGTGGCGTCGGCGGCGTCGCTGCCGGAGGAGAGCCGCAGCGGGGCGTGGCTGTCGCGCAGCTGCTGGAAGGCCTTGGGCCCGGCGCCGCCGACCGGGTGGTCCTGCCAGATCCGGGTGGCGGTGGTCCACAGGTCGTAGCGGTCGGAGACCGACTGGTCGGGGGCGGCCGAGACGGAGCCGATGCTGCTGAGCCGGTCGGTGACGCCGGAGGCGCCGAGACCGAGGCCGCCGACCAGGACCACGACGGCGGCGAGGCCGAGTACGGCGCTGCGGACGGCGAGCCGGGCATCGGCACGCAGCAGCAGGACGACGGCGGCGGCGCCGGTGGCGATCCAGCTGCCCCGGCTGAACGAGACGGCGAGCGGGAAGACGAGGAAGGCGGCGGCCGCGTACATCGCCCGGCGCAGTCGGCGGTCGCCGCCGGGGCCGCGTTCGCCGAGAGCCAGGGCGAGGGCCGCGAGCAGGCCGAAACCGACCACGGTGGACATCGCCATGATGTCGAGCGCGCCGAAGGTGCCGACGGCCCGGATCGGCCGGCCGGTGTAGGAGGCGCCGGTGCCGGTGAGGTACTGGTGGGCGCCGACGGCGCCCTGGATCAGCGCGGCGGCGACGAAGGAGCCGAGGACCAGCCGCTGGTCGGTGCGGTCGCGCAGGGCGCACAGCATGCCGACGGGCACCAGGACGAACACCTGGGTGAGCCGGACGAATCCGGTGAGGCTGGTGGCCGGGTCGATCGAGCCGACGGTGGCGACGGCGGCGGCGAACACGATCCCGCCGAACAGCGCGCAGGCGGCCGGGCCGAGCACGGGCGCCCGGCCGCGCAGCAGGTGGACGGCGGTGACCGCGACCAGGGCCAGCGAGGCGAGGTCGGCCGCGGTGATGTGGACGGCGGCGGTGACGTCCTTCTCCCCGGTGGGGACGCAGACCAGCAGCACGGTGGCGGCGGCGAGCAGGCTGGGCCGGGCCGCGAGCACCGCGCCCGCCCGGCGTAAGAGCCGGGCGGGCCCGGGGGCGGCGGAGAGGGTGAGGGCCACGGTGGTCAGCTCCCGTCCGGGTGGAGCATGAGGGCGGCCGTGCGGCAGAGGATCTTGACGTCCTGCCAGAGGCTCCAGCTCTCGATGTAGCGGTTGTCGAAGCGGACCCGGTCCTCGATGGAGGTGTCCCCGCGCAGACCGTTGACCTGGGCGAGGCCGGTCAGGCCGACCGGGACGCGGTGGCGGTCCGCGTACTCGGGGTGGACCTGGCCGAACCGCATGACGAAGTAGGGGCGTTCGGGGCGCGGGCCGACCAGGCTCATGTCGCCGCGCAGGACGTTCCACAGCTGCGGCAGCTCGTCCAGGGAGCTGCGCCGCATCACCTTGCCGACGGCGCCCATCCGGTGGTCCTGGGAGATGTTCCAGCGGGTGGCCGACTCGTGTTCGTTGCTGGGGCGCAGGGTGCGGAACTTGAGGACGGTGAAGACCCGGCCGTCGAGCCCGGTGCGCTGCTGGCGGAAGAGCACGCCGGAGCCGGTGTCGAAGCGGACCGCGAGCGCGCACAGGGTGAGGACGGGGGCGAGGAGGAGCAGGCCGAGGGCGGCGGCGACGACGTCCAGGGCGCGCTTGGCGGCCCAGCCGGGGCGGCGCATCGCCGGGCGGCCGACCCGCAGGCAGGGGAAGCCCCAGAGGTGGTCGCCGCCGGCCGGCCGGCCGGTCTCCAGCGCGCCGTACTCGCGCAGCGCGGGCACCAGCCAGACCTGGCAGCCGAGCCGGGCGGCGTCGCGCAGGGCGGCGGCGGTCTCGGCCTCGTCGGCGGCGCCGGCGGTGGCGACCACGTGGTGCACGCGGTGGCGGCGGACCTCGCGCTCCAGCACCTCGCGGCCGCCGAGCACGGGCAGGTCGGTGCCGCCGGCCAGCACCGGCGGGTCGGGGTCGAGGAAGCCGACCGGGCGCATCCCGTACTCCAGGCGCTCGCTGAGGGCGGCGGCGACCCGGCGGCCGAGCCGGCCGGCGCCGAGCACCAGGACGGGGCTGGGGCGGCTGCGGCGGATCCGGCGGACCAGGTGGTAGAGCAGGGCGCGGCAGCAGACCGCGAGCAGCAGCTGGGTGCCGAGCAGGACGGTCAGCCGGGCGGGGGTGGCGGGGCCGCAGTCGGGCCAGCGGCCGTCGAGGCAGCCGGCCAGGGTGACGGAGAAGGCGGTGGCGACCACGGCCCGGACGGTCAGCGCGGGGAGTTCGTCGAGGACGGAGAGGGTGAGCCGGAGGCGGTAGAGGCCGCCGGCCAGGTTGAGCGTGAGCAGCAGTGGCAGCAGGGCGGCGACGCCGAGCAGTGGCTCGACCCGGACGGCCGGGTCGAGGACGCGGTTGGCGGTGCCGGTGGCGGTGCACAGGGCGAGCGCGTCGACGGTGGCCAGTGCGGCGGGCAGGGCGAGGCGGGAGCGGATCGGCCTGCGGTGGCGGCGGGCCGGGGGTGCGCTGCGGGTGTGGGTTGACCGGGGCGGGCGGTCGAGCAGCCCGATGGCGGGGCGGCGCGGGCCGGCCAGGGACCGGCCGGCCCGCGGCACGCTGTCGTGGTCAATGGTCATCAGCGCACGAACTCCCCTGCTGTGTGCCCGGGGTGACGGCGTCCCGGCACCGGTTGGCCCGGGGCGGCCGTCCCGGCCCGGTGGGCGCGGTCCTGACAACACCTGCTGCCGCTGGCGGCTTTCGGTTCCCTCACGAATTTCCGATGTGAAATCGAAATGAAGCAGGCGAAATCCGACAATACCGAACGTCGGCTTGAATGCCGGAAGTTACCTTGCCGTTTCATTCCAGCCGCCCATTAATAGGTATTTCCGACTTGACGCCTCGCCCTTATCCGGCTGAGGGTGCGAATACGACAGCGCCTGAACGGCGGGGCATTCACGGCATGTGAAACGATCAGATCCGCTCTGGGACACGGGGGTGGCGGCGCCCCGCCGCCGGACCGGCACCCAGCAGGTCCCGATAGAGCGCATCCACCTGTTCGACCACCGAGCGCACGTCATGACGGGCGACGGCGTGCTCGCGCAACCGCGCGCCGCGGCGTTCGCACTCGATCGGATCGGACAATGCTTCGGCCATTCGGGTGGCGAGCGGGGTCACTTCCTCGGGCGGCACCACCGCCTGCTCCCGCTCGGCCGGCGGCAGGCATTCACGGGCCCCCGGCACATCGGTCAGCAGCACCGGGCGGCCGGCCGCCATCGCCTCCAGCGGGGCCAGCGCCATCCCCTCCCAGCGGGACGGCAGCACCACCAGATCGGCCGCCGCCAGCCACGGCCGCGGGTCCGGCACGTCCCCGGCCAGCCGGACCCGGGACGGCCCGGCGGACTCCCGGACGGCGTCGGCCAGCCGGGTCTCGTCCGGCCCGCCGCCGACCAGCGCCAGGCGGGCCCGCGGCACCCGGCGCAGCACCTCGGGCCAGGCGGCGAGCAGCACGTCCTGGCCCTTCTGCCGGCAGAGCCGCCCCACGCAGACGGCCAGCGGAGCGTCCAGCTCCAGCCCGAGCGCGATCCGGGCGGCCCGGCGCTCGGCGGGCGCGTAGTGGCGGACGTCCACCCCGTTGGGCACCACCGCCCAGTCGGCGTGCAGGCCCGCCGCCGCCCCGTCGGCCCGCTCCTGAACGCTGACGCAGAGCAGCCGGTGCGCCCAGCGGGTCGCGTACCGCTCCCAGCGCAGGGTGGCGGCGGCCAGCGCCCCGTCCACGGCCGCGAACGACCAGGCGTGCGGCTGGAAGACGGTCGGCACCGTGCCGCGAATGGCCAGCCGGCCCGCGAGCCCGGCCTTGGAACTGTGCAGATGGACCATGTCGGGCGCGGCCGCCCGGACGATCCGGCGCAGTCTCCAGGCCTCGGCGGCGGTGGCCGGTCCTGGCGAGCGGCGGGCCGGCCAGTCCTGGACCAGCGCGCCGGCGGCGGCGGCCTCCCCGGCCAGCCGGCCGCCTCGCGGACAGGCCACCAGCACCCGGTGGCCGGCCTCGCGCTGACCCCGGACCAGATCGGTGACCACGCGGGCCACTCCACCGTCGACGGGCTGGGAAATGTGAAGGATCGTCATATGCACGGCGGCGAGCCTAGGGTCGCTCCACCGCGCCGGAGGGCCCTCGCCACTCCCAGGGGGCGGCCGTCCACCCGTACGGCTCGAGGCTCGCACGGGTGGTCGAAATCGCCGAATTCCCTTACGAATTCACCCGCCAGGGGCCGGACTCCACGGATCCGGCGGAGCCGGGTGGCGCCGCCGGCTCCGCGGATCGGGCAGACCCCGCGGATTCCGGCGGACGCCGATGATTCAGCGGACCTCGGCGGCGAGGTTCGCCAGTACCTGGTCGTGGATCCGGTTCAGACCCTTCGGAGCGAAGGTCCGCTCGAAGAAACCGCCGATACCGCTCGCGCCCTGCCAGGTGGCCGAGACGGTGACCTTCGACCGGCCCTCGCCGGCCACCGAGACCGTCCAGGTGATCACCATGCTGGAGTTGGCGTCCTTCTCCACCAACTGGTCGGGCTTCGGCGCCGACACGGTGAACAGGCAGTCCCGCACCCGCTTCTCGGTGGCCTGGAGCCTCCAGTGCACCTGGGTGCCCGCGCCGGTGCCGCCCGCCCGCACCTCGTACTCGCTGTACTGCCCGGGCAGCAGCTTGGGGCGGGTCACCTGGTAGTCGGCCAGCGCCTCGTACACCCGCTCCGGGGCCGCGTCGTAGACCCGCTCGGTGGTGGCCAGCACCTGTCCCATGACCGTGTTCTCCTCGTCTGGTACGTCCGGTTTCACCGGCAAGCCAACCACAGCGGGCGCCGTACGACCGCCCGGGGCTCAGGGCGGTCGTGAGCCCCCGGTCCGCTCTGCCGGGCCGGGCCACCGGTGGGGCGGGGCCGGCGGGCCGGTACCACCGGGGGTAGGGCGGTCCGCCGGGCCGGGCCACCGGCTATGGTGGCCGGTGTGCTCGATCAGGTGACAGCAACGCGCTACGTCGACCCGCTGCGGGCCGGCGGCTCGGTGCCCGGCGTCGTGGAGACCGACGACCTGGGTACCTATGTGGTCAAGTTCACCGGCGCCGCGCAGGGCCGCAAGGCGCTGGTGGCCGAGGTGATCGTCGGGGAGCTCGCCCGGCGGCTCGGTCTGCGGGTGCCCGAGCTGCGGCTGGTCGACTTCGACCCCGCGGTCGCCGAGAGCGAACCCGACACCGAGGTCCAGGACATCCTCAGAGCCAGCGGCGGTCTGAACCTCGGGATGGACCTGCTGCCCGGCGCCCGCGACTTCAGGCCCGGCATGATCCCGGTGGACCCGGCCGAGGCCGGCCGGGTGGTCTGGCTGGACGCCCTCACCGGCAATGTCGACCGCACCGTGCACAACCCCAACCTGATGGTCTGGCACCGGCGGCTCTGGCTGATCGACAACGGCGCCGCGCTGATCTTCCACCACCGCTGGTCCACCGCCGAGGCCGCCGTCGGCAAGCGGTACGACCTCAGCTCCCACGCCCTCGGCGGTTACTCCCCGGACGTCCGGCTGGCCGACGAACAGCTCGGCCCGCTGGTCACCGCCGGGCTGCTGACGGAGGTGCTGGCGGTCGTCCCCGACGAGTGGCTGGCGGACGAGCCGGGCTTCGACTCGGTGGACGCGCTGCGCCAGGCGTACGTCGCGCATCTGGCCGCGCGCGCGGCGCTCTCCTCCGCGTGGCTGCCGGACGGCTTCGCCACGCCCGAGCAGCTGCGCGAGGCCGACCTCCGGCGGACCGCCCGGGCCAGGGCCGGCCGGCCCGCCTGGCTCCAGGAGGTCCCCGACCTGCATGGAAAGCCGTCCGTCGAGACGGCCTGGAACCAGCACGTCGAATGACCCGGGGGTAGCAAGAAGGTGGGGAACGGGACCTGGGTCCCGCTCCCCACCTCACTGTTGGTTCAGCCGGTCCGGCGGACGGCCGGTCGGCCGGTCAGCGTGCGAGCCGGTCGGCACGTGAGCGCCTCAGGGCGTCACCGCCACCACTGGACCGCCTTCTCGGCGTTGATGATGCCCGCGCCGTAGAAGCCGTTGTCGTTCGCGCCGCCCTCACAGGTGGCGGCGTAGACGCCGGTGCCACCCGGGTTGAACGGGGCCGACGGGCAGGCGTGCGACTCGGCCTGGTTGGTCAGCAGCTCGGTGAGCTCCTCCGGGTTCGCCCACGGGTGGGTGCTGGCGAGCAGCGCGACCACGCCGGCGGTGTGCGGGGAGGCCATCGAGGTGCCCTGCATGTAGCCGTACTTGCCACCGGGGATGGTGGAGAGGATGCGGCCGTTCTTGTCCGGGGTGTCCGGGATCTGGTAAAGCCGGTCACCGCCCGGGGCGGCCACGGTCACCTTGTGCTTGCCGTAGCTGGAGTAGTAGGACTTGTCGCCCTTGACGCCCACCGAGGAGACGGCGATGACGCCGTCCAGCTCGGTCGGCAGGTTGAGGCAGTCCTTGGTGATCGGACGGGTGCCGGGGGTGGTGTCGTCCGGGCTGCTGACGTCGGTGGTCTTGTGCGCCAGGTCGATGTTCTCGTTGCCCGCGGCGGCCACGTTCAGGACGCCCTTGCGCTGCGAGAACTCGACCGCGCGGCGGACGGCGGTGGTGATCGCCGCCTGGTCCGCGTCGTTCTGGCAGTTGAACATCCACGGGTCGACGTAGTAGCTGTTGTTGGTGACCTTGAACTTGTGCTCACCGGCCCAGACGAAGCCGCAGATGGCGTACTCCGGGTAGATGAAGCCGCCCTCGTCGACGACCTTGACCGCGGCCAGCTTGACGTTCGGGGCCACACCGACGACGCCCTTGCCGTTCTTGGCGGCGGCGATGGTGCCGGCCACGTGGGTGCCGTGGTCGCTGCTGGTCGGCTGCCAGGCGTTCCAGTCGGTGTTCGGCTTGCCGCCGTCGATGCAGGAGACCGACTGCGAGGCGTCCACGTTGGGTGCCAGGTCCTCGTGCAGCGCGTCGATGCCGGAGTCCAGCACGCCGACGGTGACGTTGCGGCTGCCGAGGGATATCTTGTGCGCCTTGTCCGCACCGATCTGGCGCATGTCCCACTGGTTGGCCTCAAGGGGCTCCTGGCCGGGGGCGGGCGCGGCGGTCGGCTCGGCGGCCACCTCGGCCTTCTGCGAGTCGGCGGCGGTGATGCCCTTGGTACGGCTGGCACCGACCGACTCGACGCCCTTCGCCTGCCGCAGCTTGGCGGCGAACTGGGTGTCGTTCGAGCGGGCGATCACCACACCGATCTGCTCGTACGAGTAGACCACCGTGCCGCCGAGCGCGCTGACGGCCTTCTCGACCTTCTGCACCTGGCCGTGGTTGGCCTTGGTGTTGACGACGTAGCTGAGCAGAGGCCCGGTCGTCGGCTCGGCCCCGGCGGCCGCGACGGCGGTGCCTGCCGGCAGCGCGAGGGCGCCGGCGGTGGCGAGAACGAGGCCCACCGCGGCGTACCGGGTCCGGCTGATCCGAGGAACACTCATAGGGGTTGGCCCTCCCGAGTCGTCATGCAGCTGCGGTTGGCAGGTGCACTGGAATGATCGGGACGCTAGTGAACAAGCGTTGCAATCCGCAAGAGGTAGACATCTAATCGTCACAAGTCGGCCATCTGCGGAAGTTAAGACTCCGCTGTTGACGGCCGCGACGAAAGGTTCAGACCATCGGACTGTCAATCACATGAGCCCGGGCGTGTCGAGAGGGGGGAGTCAGCCCCGGACGGACGGCTGCTCGGGAACCGCCGACCGACTCAAAGGCCGTACAGGCAACGGGCGTTGTCCGCGGCGACCTGCCGGGCGAGGCGCTGCGCGTCCGCCGCCGAGCAGGCGCCGTCGGCCCGCCAGCCGGCCAGCAGGGCACCCAGGCCGTGCCGGAACTGGGCCGCGCCGACCAGGTACAGCTCCGGCAGCCCGTAGGCGTCGGTGGAGAACAACAGTTTGCCGAACGGTGCCAGCTCCAGCATCTCGCCGAGCACCGCCGCCGCGCGCGGCCCGACGTAGGAGGCCGTCAGCCCGAGATCGGTGTAGACCCGGGGGAACGCCTGGGCCAGCCAGGCCGCCTGCCGGTGGTACGGATAGCCGTGCAGCAGCACCAGCGGGACGCCGCTCGGCTCGGCGGCCCGGACGAAGTCGGTCAGCAGGGACGGGTCGGCCCGGTGCAGGGTGAGGTCCGGATCGCCGAAGCCGGTGTGCAGTTGGAGCGGCAGACCGAGGTCCGCGCAGACCTCCAGGGCCGTCCAGAGCAGGTGGTGCAGCAGCACCGGATCGGTCAGCCGGCCGCGCCCCGCCCGCAGCCACTCCCCCGCGGCGGCGACCACCGCCGTCGGGGCGGGCCGCTCGGCGGGCACCGCGAGACCGTACCGGTAGGCGAGCACCGACTTGACCGCCACCGCACCGGCGGCGGCCGCCGCCAGCGCCTCCCGTACCGCGAGCGGCCAGGCCTGCGCCGTCGCCGAGACCGCCTGGGCCACCGACTCCAGCCGCACCACCTCGCGCACCCGGGCGCCGGCCACCTCGGCGAACTCGCTGAGCGGGAGCAGCTGGTGGCCGGCCGCCGTGGTCAGCCCGGTGTCCACCAGGCAGGTGTCCAGCGCGGCGGCCGCGAGCAGCCGCCGGGCGGCCTCGGGAGCGCCGAGCTCGCGCCGCCGGGCCAGGTAGTCGGCGGCCGGGGCGTGGCAGGGCAGCCCGAGCGCGGGCGGGCACCAGCGCCGGACCGCCAGGCCGAGTGCGCTGTCGAACGGCGAGGTGCCGGGGGCGGGCGGCCGGTCGGACTCGGTGAGCAGCCCGGCCAGGGCGTCGTCGGCCAGATCGGCCACCGCCACGCTGTGGCAGTGGTGGTCGAGCAACGCCGGGACATCCAGCGAGTCCACAGGTCAGTACCGCCAGCGGGTGGCCGCGGCCAGCTGCTCGGGGGTGGCCGCGGCGTACTGCTCGCTCTCGGCCCGGCGGACGGCCAGCACCGCCTCGTACAGCGGCTCACCGAGCGCCTCGCGGAGCACCGCCGACTTCTCGTACGCCGCGATCGCCTCGGCCGGGCTCGCGGGCAGCCGGGGCACCGTGCCGGGCGCGGCCTCGGCCGGATCACCGGTGAACTCCGGTGGCAGCGCGAGCCGTTGGTCCAGCCCTGCGAGGCCGGTGGCGAGCACCGCGCCGACCGCCAGGTACGGATTGGCGGTGGCGTCGAAGCACTTGACCTCGGCGTTGGCCGCGGTGGCCCGCTCGCCGGAGGAGCCGGTGATCAGCCGCAGGGCGGCCTCGCGGTTCTCCAGACCCCAGCACTGGTAGGCGCCGGCCCAGTGCGAGGGCACCAGCCGCAGATAGCCGGCGGGGCTGGAGGAGCCGAGCACCAGCAGCTCGGGCAGCGCGCCGAGCACCCCGGCGAGGAAGCCCTCGGCCTCCACCGTCAGCCCGTGCGGTCCGGCGCCGCCCCGGCCGAGGTTCCGCCCGTCGCGCCAGAGGCTGAGGTGGAGGTGGCCGCCGTTGCCGACCGCGCCGGGCTCGACCACGGGAGCGAAGGAGACCCGCAGGCCGTGCCGGGCGGAGACGGCCCGCACGGTGTGCCGGACCAGCACGGAGGCGTCGGCCGCGCCGACCGGGCCCTCGGGGGCGACCGACACCTCGAACTGGCCCGGGGAGTACTCGGGGTGGATCTGCAGCACCGTCAGGCCCTGCTCGCCGAGGGCGCGCAGCACGTCCCCGAGGTAGTCGGAGAGGTCGGTCAGGCGGTGCATGCCGTAGGCCGGGCCGTCCGTCGGGTAGCGCAGGCCCTCCTGGGGCGCTCCGGCGCGGGCGACCACCCACTCGACCTCGATGCCGGCCTTGAGACTCAGGCCGCGCGCGGCCGCGGCGGCCTCCATCCGGCGGGCGAACAGCCGCTGGCACCCGGGGTGCGGGTCCCCCGTCTGCGTGTACCTCTCCCCCGGCGCCCAGGCCCAGCCGGGCTGGGCGGCCAGCGGGACGATCCGGTCGAGGGCCGGGTAGAGCCGCAGATCACCCGTCGGGCCGCCGATGATCCGGCTGGTGGTGATCGTGTCGTCGGCCAGGAAGACGTCGAAGCAGGGCGCGGTGCCGACGCCCCACTGCGCGGCGTGCACCAGCCCACCGAGCGGGACGGCCTTCACCCGGGTGATGCCCGCGTTGTCCACCCAGGTGACGGCCACCGCGTCCACCCCGGCCACGCGCAGCCGCTCGGTGGCCGCCTCCGCCCGCTCGCCGCGCTCGGCGCGCGGCGGCAGGGCGACGGCGCCGAGGTGGCCGCCGAGGCCGGTGGCGGGCGGCTCGGCGGGGCCCGCGGCAACGGTTCCGGTGCTCATGCCCCCATGCTGCCGGGCCCGTTGACCCCGGGGAATTCCTCTATCGGGTGATTGGAGTGGACGCCTGTCCGCCCGTTCACTCGTCCGGGTTGAACAGGGCCACCAAGTCCCCTGCGGTGAGCCGCTCCACGGTGTCGGGCGCGGCGTCCGACGGGCCCGGGTACAGCCGGTAGGCGGCGCCGGTGAGGCCTGCGGGGACGGGCACATCGGCGTGCACCAGCGCGGTGAACGCCCGGGCGCCGGTGAGCCGTTCGGCGAGCAGCCGGACGGTGTCGTCGGCCGGCCCGTCGGTCCGGTCGTCGGGCTCGTGCCGGGCGCGCAGCCGCTCGGCGAAGGCCGCCACCGGCTCGCCCCCGGCCCGGCGGTAGGCGCTCAGCGCGGTGCCGGTGCGGCCGCGGACCAGGACCTCGTCGGTACGGGCGGCGGCGGTGGCGCAGGCGAGGTCCCAGAGCGTGGCGCGGGAGCCCCCGGCGAAGTGCGCCAGCACGTCGGCGGCGAGCACGCCGATCCGGTCCCGGTGCCGCCAGACGTTGTGGAAGCCGCCCGAGGCACTGGTGTTGAGGTCCGTCCAGACGTACTCGCGCTGGGTCAGGTCGACGATCATCGGGACACAGACCCTGGCGTCGCCGGCCAGGTCGAGGCGCTGGCGGACGTCCTTCGGCCGGAAGCTGCTCCGGCGGTACTTCGCGGTCTCGGTGGCGTCAAGGTCCAGGAAACCGGCGAAGGCGTCGGTGAGGTCCTCGAAGGGGATGTCGTTGTAGCTGAAGACGATCGTCACCGCGTAGCGCGCCCCGGCCGCGGCCAGCACGAGCAGGTCGAGGTCGACGAACTCGGTGGCGCCGTGCGGCGGCGGGGCCGAGGTGAGGTCGCCCGAGTGCACCGCCGCGCGCGGGCCGTGCACCAGGTGGGTGTAGTCACAGAGGCCGACGAACCGCCACTGGTCGTCGTAGAGGGCGACCGACAGATCCAGGTCGACGCGTTGGCGCGGGGTCTGCATCCAGTGCAGGAAGAGCCGCACCCGCCGGCCGTCCGGGAGCCGCTGCACGCTGCCGCGCGGCAGCGCCACCAGCGTTTTGGCGCTGGCCCGTTCGGCGAACGGGACGACCAGGTCGGCCAGGCCCTCGTCCAGCACCGCGAGGTCGAGGCGCTCGTGCGCACCCGCCCGGCGCAGCAGTTCGGCCTCGATCAGGGCGCAGACCGGTGCGCTGAGGGCGGCCGGGACGACGGTGCCCCAGTCGTCGCGGGCGTGGGCCAGCGAGACCCGGCCGCGCGGGAAGTACAGCCGGCGCTCGCCGAGTTCACGCGCGGCGCGCAGCCGACCGTACGCGCCGAGCAGCGGGCCGGGCGCGACCTTGCGCAGCGCGCCCGGCAGCGCCCCGGCGAGCGCGGCGGGCAGCGGTTCGGCCGGGCTCCAGGTGGCGTGCACCCGCAGCAGGTGGTGCAGTCGGCGGACCAGCTCGCCCGGGCGGGCGGTCAGCAGCCGGACGGCGGCGGGCACGTCACCGACGGCGAGGGCCTGTTCGACCCGGCCCGCGAAGGTGGTGACGGCCAGCCTGGTGTGGCCGCCCGGGGTCTCGGCGACCCGCAGCGGCGCGGGCGCGTCGCGCAGTTCGGCGCCGAGGCCGTGCAGGTCGAGGTCGCTCTGCCGGAGCACGGCGAACGCGGCGGCGGCGTACGGGAAGCGGGCCCGGTGCTCGTAGGGGTGCAGCAGTTCGCCGGCCCGCAGCCAGGCGAACCGGTGGCGGCCGAGGTCCTCGGCCAGGGTGCCGAGCGGCAACGCGTCGAGGGCGGCGAGCAGTTCGCGGCGGAGCGGGCGGGGCAGGTTGCGCAGCCGCAGGCCCTTGGCGGTGGCGGGCAGCAGGTCGGGCTCGGCGCCGGACCAGGCCCAGATCAGCCGCAGTACGTCGGTGGCGATGGTGAGGCGGTCGGCGAGCAGTGGGCGGGCGGTGGCCTGGTCGCGGTGGAGCAGGGCGGCCAGGACGCTCGCGCGGCTCTCCCGGACGGGGATGTCGACGGGCAGCCAGTCGGCCGGATCGGAGGGGGCGTGGTCGAGCAGCAGGGCGAGGTCTTCGCGGTCCTGCGGGTCGAGCGGGGTGCGGCGCCCGAGCAGCCGGGCCAGTTCGGCGGCGGCCACGGCGGCCGGGTCGGCGCCCTCGGCGAGGCGCAGCGGGCGCAGCAGGCTGTCGCGGGGGTGCTCGCGGGCTGCGTTGCGGACGGCCTTGGCGTCCAGCGGGAGGTGGCGTTCCCCGTCGACCGGGGTGCTGCAGAGCAGGCATCGCGCCCCGCGCGGCCAGAGGGCCTCGGCGTCCTGGTAGCAGTCGTCGCAGAGCAGGTGGGCACAGGGCGCGAGGGCGCCGATGCCGGCCTCGGCGCCGGTGCGGTCGCACCAGGAGCAGGGCTGGTTCGGCTGGTTGAGCAGGAAGGCGCGGATGTGCGCGGAGTAGGTGGCGTGCGCGTGGGCCGGGACCGTCTCCGGGAAGCGGCGGAACAGCGGCTGGTGCTTGCGGTCGGCGCCGAGCAGGGCGTCGATCCGGCGCAGCAGTTCCGCTCCGGCGTCGGCCAGGGCGGCCGGGCGGAGCCGTCCGAGCGCGGCGCGCAGCGGCCCGGTCAGCAGGAAGCCGCGCTGCGCGAGGTCGGCCTCCAGGGCGATCAGCCCCGACGCGTTGGAGGGGTCCGGCTCTCCCGGGGCCGCCCCGGCGGCGACCACGACCGCCCCGTGCCGGCGCAGCAGGTAGGCGTCCAGACCGGTGTCGGGCGTGGCGGTGCTCTGCTTCTTCACTGGTGTCCCCCGGGGATATGACGAAGCGGGGGCGGAGAGTGGGCGCACTCGGGTTCATTGTAAGAGATGAGAGGAGAAGGAAGCACGCCGCGGAGCCGCCCCCGCACCGCCACCCTAGCGAAGCCCCCGCCCGACGCCGAACGGATTTCCGGTTCGGTCCCCCCACCCCCTTCCTACTGGCGAGTAGCTTCGCTACAGTGTCCGCACGCACCACCGCCGGGCTTCGGGAGCCGCACCGGCGGGGTCGTCGGCCGGCGCGCGGGATCGTGCGGTACGGGCGGCGGCGGGCGGTGCGTCTTTCACCGGTCCGTGCCGCGATGGGCGGCGGGCCGGGTTTCCTCCTCGTATCAGCGCCGCTTCCTTCACCTTTGAGCGCCTGAGTACCACGGCACACCCGCGGCACGGCCGGAGCGGACCGGCGGCTGCGCCGGTGGGCCGCAACCGTCATCTCCCCAGCCCCGCGCGCGAACCCTCCTCCGGCGGCGGCCGTCCCCGGTGTACGGGCGCGGCGGCGCGCCCGCCGGAGCGCGCGGGCCCTTCATGACAAGGAGTCAGGACAGATGGAGCGTCCCTTTCCCACGGTCGCCGTGGTCGGCCTCGGCACGATGGGTGCCGGTGTCGCGGTCGCGGCCGCGAAGAGCGGCCGCCGGGTGATCGGCATCGAGGCCACCGCGGACTCGGCCGCCCGGGCGCTGGCCCGGATCGAGGAGGCGACCGCCCACGCGGTGGCCCGTGCGCGGATCACCGCCGAGGAGCGGGCCGCGCTGCTCGCGCTGATCTCGGTGGGCCACGCGCTGGAGGCCGCCGCGGCGGCGGACCTGGTGATCGAGGAGGTCCCCGAGCAACTGGAGCTGAAGCGGGAGCTGTTCGCCGCACTGGACCGGATCTGCCCGGCGGAGACGGTGCTGGCCACCGGCACCACCGCCCTGTCGGTGACCCGGATCGCCGCCGCCACCACCCGCCCGGAGCGGGTGCTGGGGCTGCACTTCTTCAACCCGGTGCACACCATGAAGCTGGTCGAGGTGGTCCGCACCGTGCTGACCGCCCCGCAGGTGGCCGAGGACGCCGCCGCGTTCTCCCGCGACCTGGGCAAGGAGCCGGTGGCGGCGGGCGACCGGGCCGGCTTCGTGGTGAACGGGCTGCTCTTCGCCTATCTGAACCAGGCCGCCGCGATGTACGAGTCCCGGTACGCCACCCGGGAGGACATCGACGCCGCGATGCGGCTCGGCTGCGGCCTGCCGATGGGCCCGCTGGCGCTGCTCGACCTGATCGGCGTGGACACCGCCCGCACCGTGCTGGAGGCGATGTACGAGCAGTCCAGGGACCGGCTGCACGCGCCCGCGCCGATCCTCGGCCAGCTGGTGGCGGCCGGGCTGCTGGGCCGCAAGACCGGCCGCGGCTTCTACACCTACGAGGCGCCGGGCTCGTCCAGGACGGTCGACGCGGCGACCGCCGGCACCGCGGCGCGGGTGCCGGGCCGGGAGGTGCGCGACGTCGGAGTCTGCGGCTCGGGCACCATGGCCACCGGCATCGCCGAGGTGTTCGCCAAGGCCGGGTACCCGGTGCTGCTGGCCGCCCGCGGCCAGGAGAAGGCCGACCGGGCCAAGGCGCGGCTCGCCGGGTCGCTGGAGCGCTCGGTCTCCCGGGGCCGGCTGACGGCGGACCAGCGGGACGCGGCGCTGGCGCTGGTGACACCGGTCGACCGGTACACCGAGCTGGCCGGGGTGGACCTGGTGGTCGAGGCGGTGGCCGAGGACCTGGCGGTCAAGCGCGAGCTGTTCGCCACCCTGGACAAGATCGTCAAGCCCGGCGCGGTGCTCGCCACCACCACCTCCTCGCTGCCGGTGATCAGCTGCGCCACGGCCACCTCGCGGCCGCAGGACGTGATCGGGATGCACTTCTTCAACCCGGCGCCGGCGATGCGGCTGGTCGAGGTGGTCTCCACGGTGCTGACCGCGCCGGACGTCACCACGACCGTGCTGGAGCTGTGCGCGGCGGTGCGCAAGCACCCCGTGGAGTGCGGCGACCGGGCCGGGTTCATCGTGAACGCGCTGCTCTTCCCGTACCTGAACGACGCGGTGCGGATGCTGCAGGAGCACTACGCGACGGTGGACGACATCGACACCGCGATGAAGCTGGGCTGCGGCTATCCGATGGGTCCGTTCGAACTGCTGGACGTGGTCGGCCTGGACGTCTCGCTGACCATCGAGCAGGTGCTGCACCAGGAGTTCCGCGAGCCGGGTCTGGCGGCGGCGCCACTGCTGGAGCACCTGGTGGCGGCCGGCTGCCTGGGCCGCAAGACCGGCCGCGGCTTCCGCGACCACGCGCGCCGGTGACCGCGCCGTCGACCGGGGGCGCCGGGCCCCGCGGCGCGGTGCCGCACGGGTCCCCGCCGCCCGGCTGGAGCCCCGGGGCGGTGGCCGCCCGATGGCCGAGACCGGCCGTGACCGGCCCGGTTCCGCCGGTGCGCCGGGGAAGGCCGGCCACCCCGGCGTCGGGGACGTGTAGCGTTCCGGACATGGATCGGGTTCAGTCAGCCTCCCCACAGCACGCCGCCGTACCGCGCGGCGCCGACCGGCCGGCCGGGTCCGGCCCCGCCGTCCCCGACACCGGCCCGGGCAGCCGCCGGGCGGCCGCGCAGCGCCAGCAGATGCGCCAGGACCTGGCGACGGCGGCGATGGAGCTGTTCGCCTCGCAGGGCTACGAGGAGACCACGGTCGATCAGATCGCGGCGGCCGCCGGGGTGGCCCGACGCACCTTCTTCCGGTACTTCCGGTCCAAGGAGGAGGCGATCTTCCCGGACCACGACGACACCCTGGTCCGGGTGGCCGACCTGCTGGCCAGCGCCGAGCCCGAGGAGCACCCGCTGGACGTGGTCTGCCGGGGCATCAAGGAGGTGCTGCGGATGTACGCCTCCACCCCCTCGGTGTCGGTCGCGCGGTACCAGCTGATCCGTCAGGTCCCGGCGCTGCGCGAGCGGGAGATCGCGGTGGTGGCCCGGTACGAGCGGTTGTTCACCCGCTATCTGCTGGGGCGGTTCGACACCCGCGAGTCCATCCCGTCGGGCTGGCAGCGCGGCGGTGAGGACGACTCGATGCTGGCCGAGGTCTCGGCGGCGGCGGTCGTGGCGGCGCACAACCACGTGCTGCGGCGCTGGCTGCGGGCCGGCGGGCGGGGGGACGTGGAGGCGCAGCTGGACCACTCCTTCGAGGTGATCCGGCGGACCTTCTGGGCCGCCTCGGAGCCCGGCCCGCGACGGCGTGGGTCGCTGGTGGCACCCGGTGCCAGTGTGACGCCGCTGGAGACGGCGGCCCGGAGCGCACTGAGTGCCAGCCCCGGAGGTGAGGTGCTCATCACAGTGGCCAGGACGGACGCCCCGCTGGACGTGGTGGTGGACAGCATCAGGGCTGCGCTGATCAGCGCCAAGGAGGCCTGAGCAGTAGCGTCTTCGCAGGTCGAAGCGGTTTCACAGGGCTTTGGGGGCCCGCGCCGGAGGGTCGGCGCGGGCCCCTTCCGCGTCTGCGGGCACCCGGTCGAACACGGATCCGGTTCACCCGAATTGATGACACCCGGTGTCTTTACGCGTGGCACAGGGTGCCACTACCTTGTTACCCACCAGTCGCGGCGCCGCGGCTCCCACCTCGGCGCGCCGTCGTCCGGCGTTCCCACACCCCGGGAGCTCTGCCCTACGCCAGGCACCAGCCGGGCGCACGCCAGGCCCACCCCGCCAGACCACCCACCACCCACCTCAGCGAAGCCGGTGTCCGCTCCCGGCTCCCCCAGACGCCCTGTGCTCCCTCGGCACAGGTACGCCTTCGGAGGCAGCCATGAAGGAAATCCTCGACGCGATCCTCAGCTCCGACAGCACGTCCGCGGACTTCGCCGCGCTCAGACTGCCGGAGTCCTACCGGGCGGTGACGCTCCACAAGGACGAGGAGCAGATGTTCGCGGGCCTCGACAGCCGCGACAAGGACCCCCGCACGTCCCTCCACCTCGACGAGGTCGCCCTGCCCGAGCTGGGCCCCGGCGAGGCGCTGGTCGCCGTCATGGCCAGCGCCGTGAACTACAACACGGTGTGGAGCTCGATCTTCGAACCGGTCTCCACCTTCGGCTTCCTGGAGCGCTACGGCCGCCTCTCGCCGCTCACCAGGCGCCACGACCTGCCCTACCACGTGGTCGGCTCGGACCTCGCGGGCGTGGTCCTGCGCACCGGCGCCGGGGTCAACGCCTGGAAGCCGGGCGACGAGGTGGTCGCCCACTGCCTCTCGGTCGAGCTGGAGTCCTCCGACGGCCACAACGACACGATGATGGACCCGGAGCAGCGGATCTGGGGCTTCGAGACCAACTTCGGCGGCCTGGCCCAGCTGGCCCTGGTGAAGACCAACCAGCTGATGCCCAAGCCCGCCCACCTGACCTGGGAGGAGGCCGCCTCCCCCGGTCTGGTCAACTCCACCGCCTACCGCCAGCTGGTCTCGCAGAACGGCGCGGGCCTGAAGCAGGGCGACAACGTGCTGATCTGGGGCGCCAGCGGCGGCCTCGGCTCGTACGCCACCCAGTACGCGCTGGCCGGCGGCGCCACCCCGATCTGTGTGGTCTCCAACGACCAGAAGGCCGAGATCTGCCGGGCGATGGGCGCCGAGGCGATCATCGACCGCTCCGCCGAGGGCTACCGGTTCTGGAAGGACGAGAACACCCAGGACCCGCGCGAGTGGAAGCGCCTCGGCGGGCGGATCCGCGAGCTGACCGGCGGCGAGGACGTGGACATCGTCTTCGAGCACCCCGGCCGCGAGACCTTCGGCGCGAGCGTCTACGTCACCCGCAAGGGCGGCACCATCGTCACCTGCGCCTCCACCTCCGGCTACATGCACTCGTACGACAACCGGTACCTGTGGATGTCGCTCAAGCGCATCGTCGGCTCGCACTTCGCCAACTACCGCGAGGCCTGGGAGGCCAACCGCCTGATCGCCAAGGGGAAGATCCACCCGACGCTGTCCAAGGTCTACCCGCTGGAGCAGACCGGCCAGGCCGCCCTCGACGTCCACCACAACAAGCACCAGGGCAAGGTCGGCGTGCTCTGCCTCGCCCCCGCCGAGGGCCTGGGCGTGCGCGACGCCGAGCTGCGCGCGAAGCACCTGCCGGCCATCAACCTGTTCCGCGAGGTCTCCGAGCGGGCGGCAGAGCCGAGCCGGGGCCTCTGATGGCAGACCGCGACCGCCCCTGGCTGATGCGGACCTACGCCGGCCACTCCACCGCGAGCGACTCCAACGCCCTCTACCGGCGGAACCTGGCGAAGGGTCAGACCGGTCTCTCCGTCGCCTTCGACCTGCCGACCCAGACCGGCTACGACTCCGACCACGTCCTCGCCCGCGGCGAGGTCGGCCGGGTCGGCGTCCCGGTCGGCCACGTCGGGGACATGCGCACCCTGTTCGAGGGCATCCCGCTCGACCGGACCAACACCTCGATGACGATCAACGCCACCGCGATGTGGCTGCTGGCGCTCTACCAGGTGGTCGCCGAGGAGCAGGGCGCCGACATCTCCGGGCTCACCGGCACCACCCAGAACGACATCGTCAAGGAGTACCTCTCGCGGGGGACGCACGTCTTCCCGCCGGGCCCCTCGGTGCGCCTGATCACCGACATGATCGCCTACACGGTCGGGCGCCTCCCCAAGTGGAACCCGATCAACATCTGCAGCTACCACCTCCAGGAGGCCGGTGCCACCCCGGTCCAGGAGATCGCCTACGCGATGTGCACCGCCATCTCGGTGCTGGACGCGGTCCGCGACTCCGGCCAGGTGCCGGCCGAGCGGATGGGCGAGGTGGTCGCCCGGATCTCCTTCTTCGTCAACGCCGGCGTGCGCTTCGTCGAGGAGATGTGCAAGATGCGCGCCTTCGCCCGGCTCTGGGAGAAGGTCACGCTGGAGCGCTACGGCATCCAGGACGCCAAGCAGCGCCGCTTCCGCTACGGCGTCCAGGTCAACTCGCTGGGCCTGACCGAGGCCCAGCCGGAGAACAACGTCCAGCGGATCGTGCTGGAGATGCTCGCCGTCACGCTCTCCAAGGACGCCCGCGCCCGGGCCGTCCAGCTGCCCGCGTGGAACGAGGCGCTCGGCCTGCCCCGCCCCTGGGACCAGCAGTGGTCGCTGCGAATCCAGCAGGTGCTCGCCTACGAGTCCGACCTGCTGGAGTACGGGGACCTCTTCAACGGCTCCGAGGTGGTCGAGGCCAAGACCGCCGAGCTGCTGGCCGGCGCCGAGGCCGAGATCGCCAAGGTGCTGGAGATGGGCGCCCGGGCGGGCAACCGGGGCATCATCCCGGCCGTCGAGTCCGGCTACCTCAAGTCCAGCCTGGTCGCCTCGCACGCCGCCCGCCGGGCCAGGATCGAGTCCGGCGAGGACAAGATCGTCGGGGTCAACTGCTTCGACACCACCGAGGAGAGCCCGCTCACGGCCGACCTCGACACCGCGATCATGGTGGTCGACCCGGCCGCCGAGCAGTCCGTGCTCGCCGCGCTGGAGGACTGGCGCGCCCGGCGCGACGAGGCCGCCGCCCAGCGGGCGCTGGAGGAGCTCAAGGCCGTCGCCGCCACCGACGCCAACCTGATGGCGCCGACGCTCGACTGCGCCCGGGCCGGGGTCACCACCGGCGAGTGGGCCTTCGCCCTGCGCGAGGTCTTCGGCGAGTACCGCGCGCCCACCGGCGTCGGCGGCGCCCCGGTCGCGGTCGCGGCCGAGCCGGGCGGCGAGCTGGCCGCGGTCCGCGCCGCGGTGGCCGCGACGGCCGCCGAGCTCGGCGCCGGCAAGCTGCGGCTGCTGGTCGGCAAACCCGGGCTGGACGGGCACTCCAACGGCGCCGAGCAGATCGCCGTCCGCGCCCGGGACGCCGGGTTCGAGGTGGTCTACCAGGGCATCCGGCTGACACCCGAGCAGATCGTCTCCGCCGCCGTCGCCGAGGACGTGCACTGCGTGGGCCTGTCGATCCTCTCCGGCGCCCACACCGAGCTGGTTCCCGACGTACTGCGGCGGCTGCGCCGCGCCGGGGTGGAGGATGTCCCGGTGATCGTGGGTGGCATCATCCCGGCAGCGGACGGCGAGGCCCTCAAGGCCGCCGGCGTCGCCGCCGTGTTCACCCCGAAGGACTTCGGCATCACGACCATCATCGGCCGGATCGTGGATGAGATCCGGCTGGCCAACAGGCTCCAGCCGTGGACGCCCGAGCCCGCCGCGACCACCAGCTGACCCCCGGAAGGAACTGACCCGCCCTCATGAGCAACGCCAGCCCGACGCCCGCCGCCGCCTTCGACCGGCTCCGCCCCCGCCGCTCCTGCCTCGCGGTACCGGGCAGCAACCCGCGCTTCCTGGAGAAGGCCCAGGGCCTGCCCGCCGACCAGGTCTTCCTCGACCTCGAGGACGCCTGCGCCCCGCTGGTCAAGGAGAGCGCCCGGCACTCCATCGTCGACGCGCTGAACAACGGCGACTGGGGCGGCAAGACCCGCGTCGTCCGCGTGAACGACTGGACCACCCACTGGACGTACCGCGACGTGATCACCGTCGTCGAGGGCGCCGGCCCGAACCTCGACTGCATCATGCTGCCGAAGGTCCAGGACGCCGAGCAGGTCAGGGCCCTCGATCTGCTGCTCACCCAGATCGAGAAGACCATGGGCTTCGAGGTCGGCCGGATCGGCATCGAGGCGCAGATCGAGAACGCCAAGGGCCTGATCAACGTCGACGCCATCGCCACGGCCTCGCCCCGGCTGGAGACGATCATCTTCGGCCCGGCCGACTTCATGGCCTCGATCAACATGAAGTCCCTGGTGGTCGGCGAGCAGCCGGCCGGCTACCCGGCCGACGCCTACCACTACATCCTGATGCGCATCCTGATGGCCGCCCGGGCCAACGACCTCCAGGCAATCGACGGCCCCTACCTCCAGATCCGCAACCAGGAGGGCTACCGCGAGGTGGCCGGCCGCGCCGCCGCGCTCGGCTTCGACGGCAAGTGGGTACTCCACCCCGACCAGGTCGCCGCCGCGAACGAGATCTTCTCGCCCGCGCAGGAGGACTACGACCACGCCGAGCTGATCCTCGACGCCTACGACTGGTGCACCTCCGAGGAGGGCGGCGCCAAGGGCTCCGCGATGCTCGGCGACGAGATGATCGACGAGGCCAGCCGGAAGATGGCACTGGTCATCGCCGGCAAGGGCCGCGCCGCCGGTCTCAAGCGCACCTCCACGTTCGAGCCCCCGCAGGCCTGACCCCCAGGAGCCCTGATCATGCAGTTCGGACGCACCTACGAGGAGTTCGAGGTCGGCGCGGTCTACAAGCACTGGCCCGGCAAGACGGTCACCGAGTACGACGACCACCTCTTCTGTCTGCTCACCATGAACCACCACCCGCTCCACCTGGACACCAACTACGCCGAGAAGACGACGGACTTCGGCAAGAACGTCGTGGTGGGCAACTACGTCTACTCCCTGCTGCTCGGCATGTCCGTCCCGGACGTCTCAGGGAAGGCCATCGCCAACCTGGAGGTCGAGTCGCTGCGGCACATCGCGCCGACCTTCCACGGCGACACCGTCTACGGCGAGACGACCGTGCTCGACAAGTGGCCGTCCAAGTCCAAGGGCGACCGGGGCATCGTCCACGTCGAGACCAAGGGCTACAAGCAGGACGGCACCGTCGTCTGCGTCTTCCGCCGCAAGGTGATGGTGCCGACCGAGACCTACACCAAGGAGCGCGGGGGCGAACAGCCCGGGCGCCCCACCCCGCAGCCCTAGGACCCCGGACGGGTAGGCCGCCGTCATCGGCCGAACCCCACCCCGGTACGGGGGCCCTGCTGCCGCAGCCACGCCGGCGGGGCCCCCGGCAATCCCCCCCCCCGCTCTTCCGCCCTCACCCCCACCCTCTTCCTCTTCTCCACAGGAGCCGCACGATGGGACGCCTCGCACAGACCAACGGCCTCACCGAGATCCAGCGGGACATCCTCGCCACCGTGCGGGATTTCGTCGACAAGGAGATCATTCCGGTCGCGACCGAGCTGGAGCACCGGGACGAGTACCCGACCGCCATCGTCGAGGGGATGAGGCAGCTCGGCCTCTTCGGCCTCACCATCCCCGAGGAGTACGGCGGCCTCGGGGAGTCGCTGCTGACCTACGCCCTGGTGGTGGAGGAGATCGCCCGCGGCTGGATGTCGGTATCCGGAATCGTCAACACCCACTTCATCGTCGCGCACATGATCAACGCGCACGGCACCCAGGAGCAGAAGGACTACTTTCTGCCGAAAATGGCGGCCGGCGAGATCCGCGGCGCCTTCTCGATGTCCGAACCGGGCCTCGGCTCCGACGTTTCCGCGATCTCCACCAAGGGGGTCCGGGACGGCGACTGCTACGTCCTCAACGGCCAGAAGATGTGGCTCACCAACGGCGGCACCTCCACCCTGGTCGCGGTGCTCTGCAAGACCGACGAGGGCGGCAGCACCCCGTACAAGAACATGACCACCTTCCTGATCGAGAAGACGGCGGGCTTCGGCCCGAACCCGTCCGTCCCCGGCCTGACCGTGCCCGGGAAGATCGAGAAGATGGGATACAAGGGCGTCGACACCACCGAGCTGGTGCTGCAGGACGTCCGCGTCCCGGCCGACCGCGTCCTCGGCGGCGTCCCGGGCCGGGGCTTCTACCAGATGATGGACGGCGTCGAGGTCGGCCGGGTCAACGTGGCCGCCCGCGGCTGCGGCGTCGCCCGCCGCGCCTTCGAGCTGGGCGTCTCCTACGCCCAGCAGCGCTCCACCTTCGGCAAGAAGATCGCCGAGCACCAGGCGATCCAGTTCAAGCTCGCCGAGATGGCCACCAAGGTGGAGGCCGCCCACCAGATGATGGTGATGGCCGCCCGGAAGAAGGACGGCGGCGAGCGCAACGACCTGGAGGCGGGGATGGCCAAGTACCTCGCCTCCGAGTACTGCAAGGAGGTCGTCGAGGACGCCTTCCGCATCCACGGCGGCTACGGTTTCTCCAAGGAGTACGAGATCGAGCGCCTCTACCGGGAGGCCCCGATGCTGCTCATCGGTGAAGGTACTGCGGAGATCCAGAAGATGATCATCGGACGCCGGCTGCTGGAGGAGTACCGCATCGCGGAGTGACCCCCGGGCGGGGGACGCGCCGAGCGGGGGTCTCCCCGGGCAGGCGACTCAACCGACCCGGTGACGGCCGGTCGACGGGCGTGCGGGCCCGTCCCGGCACCGCGCCGTGCCACCAGGAACCCCGGCCTGGTCCGCCGGGAGTCCGGCACGGCCTTCCGGAAGCGGCCGCAGGGCGTACAACTGCTGTCACACGCCCGGCGGCCGCTTCCGCGCGTCCGCGACACGCCCTTGGCGGTCCCCGGTTCCTCCGGGACGCCCGTTGAGACAAGAGTCACCGGCCTCGTCAGGACCCTTGGGAACCGGACCGGGGCGAGCTACGGTCGTACACACAGAAGGCGCGCGAACGCCGCGCACAGGACACATGAACGAGCAGGCGGGTTGCCCACCCACCGTGTGCTCCCGATAGCATCCACCGGGACAGCAGCCGTCCCTTTATTACTCGATCCCCGCGGTGGCCCCCGTCCAGCGGCCATGATCCCCCGCGACAAAGGTCTTCGATGCCCATCAGCCCGTCCCCTCACACCTCCGTCCCGGAAGGCGATGCCCTCGCCGCTCCGACGGCCGGTCGGCGACCCCGCGTGACCATCGCGCGCGGAGCCACCCCCTGGTTCGTCCCCACCCTCGCCACGGCCGCCGTGACCACCGCGCTCACCCGGCGCAGCGGCAAGTGGGCCCTGGCGGCGGTACCCGCCTGCGCGCTCGGCGCGGGCATGCTGTGGTTCTTCCGCGACCCCGAGCGTGAGATCGGCACGGGCAGAGTGATCTCCCCCGCCGACGGCGTGGTGCAGAGCATCGACGCCTGGCCGGACGGCCGCACCCGGGTCGCGATCTTCATGAGCCCGCTCAACGTCCACGTGAACCGCGCGCCGCTGCCGGGCACGGTCACGTCGGTCGAGCACGTGGCGGGCGGCTTCGTGCCCGCGTTCAACAAGGACAGCGACCAGAACGAGCGGGTCGTCTGGCACTTCGACACCGAGCTCGGCGACATCGAGATGGTGCAGATCGCGGGGGCCGTGGCCCGCCGGATCGTGCCGTACGTCGAGGCCGGAACCAAGGTCGAGCAGGGCGATCGGATCGGTCTGATCCGGTTCGGGTCCCGGGTCGACACCTACCTGCCGGCCGGCGTCGAGGTCGGCGTCGAGGTCGGCCAGAAGACCACAGCCGGGGTGACGCGCCTTGACCGTGACTGATCCTGAGACGATCGTCGGCCTGGACGACGAGGAGACGGTTCTGCGCCGCCGCCGCTGGGCGCGCGACCGCGAGCTGCGTGCTCCGCGTTCTCCGCAGCACCTGTCCACCGCCGACTTCCTGACCCTGGGGAACGCCGTCTGCGGCTTCCTGGCGATCTACTCGATCACCACCGGGGTCCTGGTCCCGCACATCACCAACCCGGACGTCGCTCCGGACCGGCACAGCGCCGCCACCGCGGTGACGCTGCTGCTGATCGGCTCGATGTGCGACCTCTTCGACGGGCTGGTGGCGCGCAAGCTGCGCTCCTCCGCCCTCGGGGCCGAACTCGACAACCTGGCCGACCTGATCAGCTTCGGCATCGCGCCGGCCTACTTCGTCGCGGTCTGGGGCATGGTCTCGCCGGGCTCCGACAGCCGGCTCTCCGCCCTGATCGCACTGACGGTCCTGCTGTCGGTGGTGCTGCGGCTGGCCCGCTTCTCGGCCGTGAAGATGCGCCCGGGGGTGTTCCAGGGCATGCCCTGCCCGATGGGCGCCATGACGGTGATCGCCATCGTGCTGCTGGACCCGCCGTTCCTGCCCGGCCTGCTGGCCATCGCGGGCACCGCGTACCTGATGATGAGCCGCATCGAGTACCCGAAGCCGCAGGGGCTGCTGGCCACCGCCACGCTCTGCTGGATCGTGGTCTCGATCGGCTGCCTGGCGGCCTGGGCGACCGGCCTGCCCGGCGGCGACATGCTGCTGCACATCGGCGCCTTCGCCCAGATCACGCTGGCCGCGATGGCTCCGCTGCTGGTCATCCGCCGCAAGGTGGGCCAGAAGGTCGGCGACGTCCGCGCCCGCCGCGCGGAGTCCCGGATCGGCTGACCGGCCGCACGCGCGACCGCATGACGGAGGGCCCGGATCCACTGGATCCGGGCCCTCCGTCATGTCCTGGGCCCTGAGCCCTGGAGCCTGGGGACCGCCGGCCGGGTTACGCCCCGCCGCGGTGGACGCTGAACGCCGAACGGCGGGCCGCGCGGGCCACGCCCGGGTCCGGGTGGACACCGGAGACGGCGGTCAGCACCGAGGCGGCCCGGGGGTGCCCGGACTGCCTGGCGCGGGCGAACAGCCGGACCGGGTCACCCGCCGAGGCGCCCTCGACATGGCCGACCAGCAGATCCGTCTCCCCGTGGTCGAGTACGGCGGCGGCGGTGTCCACCCAGAGCCAGGCGGCGTCCTCCGCGCCCAGCACATCGGCCGGGGAGACCCCCTCGTCCGACTGCTCGGCCAGCCAGAGCAGCGCGTACGGGCGCAGCACCGGCTCGTCCACCGCGGCGCGGACGGCCTGTTCGGCGGTGCTGCCGGCCACCCGGAGCGCCTCGAAGGCCAGGCCGCGGACCAGCGCGTCGTCGCCCTGGGCGGCGTCCAGCAGCTCGGCCACGGCCCGGTCGGCCGGACGGGCGGCGACCCAGGCGCGGAACTCGGCCCGGGCCGGGCCCGGCGAGTAGTCGGCGCAGGCGTTGAGCAGTTCGAAGGCGCTCTGCTCGATGTGGCCGGCGGCGGTCTGCGCGACGGTGCAGATCTCCTCCAGCTTGGCCCGCACCGCCCAGTGCCCGAGCGGCGAGAGTTCGGCGGCCTCGTCCCGGCGGACCACGGCGCCGACGGCGGCCAGGCCGTCCAGCATCCAGTCCAGGACGGCGGCGACGTCGGACGGCGCGGCCGGGGTGTCGATCTGCGGCTCGCGGCAGGTGCCGCGGACGGCGGACACGGCGGAGGCGGCGTGCGGGATGGGCGAGAGGCCCAGCGCACCGGCGCCACCGCCGACCCGGCGCTCGTCCAGGCCCCGGCGCAGCAGCTCCAGCAGTTCGCTGTCGGCGACCGGGCCGGCCACCAGGTGCAGGAAGGAGAGCAGCTGCGGCGCCTGGTCGACGGCCTGCCCGGCGAGCACCGCGAAGACGCCGCGCAGCGCGGCGGGCGGGACGGGGGCGAGCAGCGTCCAGGCGTCGAACAGCGCCGACCAGCCGCGGACCACGGCCTCGTCGTCGTGCTCCCAGGCGTGCAGGCGCCAGCCGGGGGCGGCGCCGCCGTCCCTGGCCTCGACCAGGCCGACCAGCAGGGCCTGGCCCCAGGCCCGGGCCGCGGCGCCCACCGTCATGGCGAGTGCCCGGCCGGCGGCGCGGGCGTCCTCGGGGAGCAGTTCGCCGCGCTTGTCGACCTCGGAGAGTTCGCCGGCCCAGCGGGCGATCCGGACGGCGTCGACGAGCATCCGACGGGCCAGCGGAGCGAGCTCGGCGGGGGCCGGGAAGCCCTCCGGTACGGGGACCCGGCCTCGGCCGGGAGCGGGTGCGGGGCCTCGTCGGCGGGGTACGCCGGGAGCGCCCGGCCTGATGCCGGCGGGGCGGTGGGCCGTTCCGGGGAGACGGGTCACCGTCGCACCGGTACCGATCGTCGGCGGGAGCGGGGCATCACGGTCGCGCGGGTTCCGAGACGTCACGTCGAGCAGTCTTCCCCTTGTACCGGCCTTCTGTCACATCCGGTTGGCCACGGACTCCGGAAGGGCGGTCGCGGCGGGTCGACAAGATCGGGCAACAGAGGCCAAACCGCCTGGCCGGATCTGCATGACGCGAACACGCCAGGTCAGAGCGGTCGGCCGGCCGGGCCGGAGGGAGCTGCCGGACGGCCGGCCGGAGCCGTCGTCAGAGCAACGGCGTGAGCCAGCGGCGCAACAGCTCTTCATAGCGGTCGGGGTCGGCGTTCCAGAGGGCGGCGTGGTCGGCGCCGGGGAAGGCCTGGAGGCTGACCAGGTCGAAGCGGCGGTCGGCGAGCCGGGCGGCGGCCCGCCAGGGCGCCACCGGGTCGTCGGGGCTGTGCAGCACCATGGTGGGCACCCGCAGGTCGGTGCCCTCGGCGAGCCGCGCGAAGTCGGCCAGGTCCACCCCGGTCCGGCCCTCGGCGGCGAGCGCGCCCGGCCCGGCGGCCGTACGGCCGAACCCGGCCCGGGTGGCGCCCCGGCGGGCGAAGACCGGCCGGTCGAGCACCGGGGAGTCCAGTACCAGGCCGCTGATCGCCGAGGTCCAGGCGGACCGGGCGGCGGTCTGCAGCACCATCGTGGCGCCGAGCGACCAGCCGTGCAGCACGACCCGGCCGGCGCCGCTGTCCAGGGCCAGCCGCACTGCCGCCTCGACGTCCCGCCACTCGGTCTCGCCGAAGTCGTCGAGGCCGTCCGGCGCGGCCGGCGCGCCCCGGTCTCCCCGGTAGGTGACGGCGAGGGCGGGCAGACCGAGACGGTGCAGCACGGGCAGCACCGGGAGCGTCTGCTGCCGGTCGGCGCCCGGGCCGTGCACCAGGATCACCCAGGTGCCGCGTTTGCCGTCGAGCCGCCAGGCGGGCAGGGCGCCCAGCTCGCCCTCGGCGGCGGTCTCGGCGTAGGGCAGGCCGAGCGCGCCGGTCGGGTCGCCGAGGTGGACCCGGGGGGTGAAGCGGACCTCGGTGCCGGGCGTCAGGGCGCCCCGGTCGGCGCGGACCAGTCGGCGGGTGACGCCCTGTTCGTCGGCGTGCAGGATCTCGTCGACCACCGCGTGGCCGCCCTCGTCCCACTCGACGGCCCAGCGGCCGGGGCGGGTGCTCTCCGGGCTGCGGGTGAAGGTGGCCCGCCCGACGGCCAGGCTCCGCACCGTGACGGGGCCCGCCTGCGGCCGGGAAACGGCCGCCGGGTGGAGCATCCGCTGGACGGCCCTGCGCCCGGCCAGCAGTACGGCGGCCCCGGTGCCGACGGCGGCGGCCGCCACGGCGGCCGCGGTTCCCCAACGCATATCGCTCCCCGCTCTGTTGATCGCGGACTGGGCACCCACCAGTCCACTCGCGGGACCGGACCGGGGCCACCGGGCATGGGCCGACCGGGTGTCACGCCGGACGGGACAGCGGGGGCCGCGGCCTCCACCTGCGGCCGGGCGATCGCGCCCTCTCCGCACCCCCGCGACACCGACCCGCGGAGGCGGCGCGCGGGCGGGCCGTGTGACCAACCCCTCCGTGACCTTGGTTGACTCCCGGTTCGGCCGCGTGATGGGATCCTTCAGCCAAACGGAGGCATGCAGAGGAAGCCGGTGCGAGTCCGGCGCGGTCCCGCCACTGTCACCGGGGAGCACGCTCGGATCAATTCCCTCCTTGCCCGCCAACAGGCAGGAGGGGCCCATCGGCGGGCCGTCAGAAGCCGCTGGAGGCTCCGGGGGTGTGTCGGACCCGGAAGCCAGGAGACTCTCGCCGCCGGTACGTCGATCCAGGGCGCGGACCCTGAGTGAGGACACGCACGCGATGCAGGCTGCCCCGACCGCCCGCCCCCTCTGCCGCCCTTCGCCGTGCGCCCGCTGACCCGCGCGGCCGCCTTCGCGCTGGGCGCCGTCGCGGGACATCTCGCCGACGCCCGCTTCGCCGATCCCCGGCGCGGCCACCCGGTGGCCGCCTTCGGCAGCGCGGCGGGCCGGCTGGAGAAGACGCTCTGGCGCGACGACCGCGCCGCCGGCACCGCCTACACCGCGCTCTGCGTGGGCACCGTCGCGGCCGGGGCGGTGGCCGCCGAACGCGCCCTGGGCCGGCGGCCGCTCGGCCGCGCCGCGCTGACCGCCGCCGCGACCTGGACGGTGCTCGGCGGCACCTCGCTCACCCGGGAGGCCAGGACCATCGGCCGCTCGCTCGCCGCGGGCGATCTGACGGCGGCCCGGGAACGGCTGCCGCATCTGTGCGGGCGCGACCCGAGCGCGCTGGACGAACAGCAGATCGCCCGCGCGGTGGTCGAGTCGGTCGCCGAGAACACCGCCGACGCCGTGGTGAACGCCCTGGTCTGGGGCGCGCTCGCGGGCACGCCCGGGCTACTGGCGTTCCGCGCCGTCAACACGCTGGACGCGATGGTCGGCCACCGCTCGCCGCGCTACGCCCGGTTCGGCTGGGCCTCGGCCCGGCTGGACGACGTGGCGGGCTGGCCGGGCGCCCGGCTGACCGCGCTGCTCACCGTGGCCGCCGCGCCCGAACCCCGGACGGCCTGGCGGATCTGGCGCCGGGACGGCTCCGCGCACCCGAGCCCCAACGCGGGCCAGGCCGAGTCCGCGTTCGCGGGCGCGGTCGGCGTGCGGCTGGGCGGCACCCTCGCGTACGGGGAGCGGGTGGAGCACCGGCCGGTGCTGGGCGGCGAGCTGCGGCCGGTGACGGTGGAGGACATCGAGCGGGCCTGCCGGCTCTCCCGCCGGGTGGGCCTGCTGGCCCTGGGCACGGCCGTCGCCGGGCACGCGGCGGTCCGGGCCGCCACAGGAAGCCGGACCGTCCTGGGACGGAAGAAGAGGAGGAGCGCATGAGCAACGCACTGCTGGTCGCCGGGACGACCTCGGACGCCGGCAAGACCGTGGTCACCGCGGGCATCTGCCGCTGGCTGGCCCGGCAGGGTGTCCGGGTGGCGCCGTTCAAGGCGCAGAACATGTCGCTGAACTCCTTCGTCACCGCCGGCGGCGCCGAGATCGGCCGCGCCCAGGCGATGCAGGCGCAGGCGGCCCGGGTGGAGCCCGAGGCGGCGATGAACCCGGTGCTGCTCAAGCCGGGCGCGGACGGCCGCAGCCAGGTCGTGCTGCTCGGCCGCCCGGTCGCCGAGGTGGGCGCGCTGGACTACCGCGAGCGCAAGCCGGTGCTGCTGGAGCGGGCCCTGGAGTGCCTGGCGGACCTGCGCAGCCGCTACGACGTGGTGGTCTGCGAGGGGGCCGGGTCGCCCGCCGAGATCAATCTGCGCGACCGGGACATCGCCAACATGGGTCTGGCCACCGCCGCCGGGCTGCCGGTGGTGGTGGTCGGGGACATCGACCGCGGCGGGGTGTTCGCCGCCATGTACGGGACGCTGGCGCTGCTGTCCGCCGAGGACCAGCGCCATGTGACGGGCTGGTTCGTCAACAAGTTCCGGGGCGACGCCCGGCTGCTGGCGCCCGGGCTGGAGATGCTGGACCGGCTGACCGGCCGCCCGGTGCTCGGCACCCTGCCGATGCTGCCCGGGCTCTGGCTGGACGCCGAGGACTCGCTGGACCTGTCCACCGTGGTGGACCGCGCCGAGGGCCGCGGGCCGGTCGGCGCGGACGTGCTGCGGGTGGCCGTGGTGCGCTTCCCGAGGCTGTCCAACTTCACCGACGTGGACGCGCTGGCGCAGGAGCCCGGGGTGCTGGTCCGCTGGGCCACCCGGCCCGAGGAGCTGGCCGACGCCGACCTGGTGATCCTGCCCGGCACCCGGGCCACCGTCGCCGACCTGGCCTGGCTGCGCGAACGTGGTCTGGAGCCGGCCCTGAAGGCACGGGCCGCCGCCGGGCGGCCGGTTCTCGGTGTCTGCGGCGGCTACCAGATGCTGGCGCGCGGCATCGTGGACGAGGTCGAGTCCGGGGCCGGCGAGGTGGCCGGGCTCGGGCTGCTGCCGACGCGTGTCCGGTTCGGGGCCGCGAAGGTGCTCGGCCGTCCGGTCGGCGAGGCGTACGGGCAGCGGGTCGAGGGGTACGAGATCCATCACGGTGTGGTGGCCGTCGAGGGGGGAGACCCCTTCTTCTCCGACGGCCGGGGCCGCGCTCTGGACGGCTGCCGGGTGGGCGCGGTCTGGGGCACGACCTGGCACGGCGCACTGGAGAACGACGGGTTCCGTCGCGAACTGCTGCGCGAGACCGCCGAGTTGGCTGGCCGGGCGTTCGTTCCCGCGCCGGACACCTCGTTCGCCGCGGCGCGCGAGGCCCGGCTGGACCGGCTGGGGGACCTGATCGAGGAGCACGCGGACACCGACGCGCTGTGGAAGCTGATCGAGGGCGGGGTGCCGGCCGCGGGGTCGCTGCCGTTCCTGCCGCCCGGAGCGCCTGAGGAGGCCGACAAGGCATGAGTGACGTCCGCTACCCCTTCACCGCGATCGTCGGTATGGCCGACCTGCGGCTCGGACTGCTGCTCAACGCGGTCTCCCCGGCCGTCGGCGGCGTGCTGGTGCGCGGCGAGAAGGGCACCGCCAAGTCGACCATGGTGCGCGCGCTGGCCGGCCTGCTGCCGTCCATCGCCACCGTCGACGGCTGCCGCTTCGCCTGCGACCCGGCCGCGCCCGACCCGCAGTGCCCGGACGGCGCGCACGCCGGCGCCACGGCCTCCGGCCGTCCGGCCCAGCTGGTCGAGCTGCCGGTCGGCGTCTCCGAGGACCGGATCGTCGGCTCGCTGGACCTCGAACGGGCGCTCGCCGAGGGCGTCAAGGCGTACGAGCCGGGGCTGCTGGCGCGGGCGCACCGGGGCGTGCTCTACATCGACGAGGTCAACCTGCTCCAGGACCACGTGGTGGACCTGCTGCTGGACGCCGCCGCGATGGGCCGCTCCTACGTGGAGCGCGAGGGCGTCTCGGTGCGGCACGCGGCCCGGTTCCTGCTGGTCGGCACGATGAACCCGGAGGAGGGCGAGCTGCGCCCGCAGCTGCTCGACCGGTTCGGCCTGACCGTGGAGATCGCCGCCACCCGCGACCCGGCGGAGCGCGCCGAGGTGGTCCGCCGCCGCCTGGCGTACGACGCCGACCCGGCCGGGTTCGCCGCCCGGTTCGCCGAGGACGAGCGGGCGCTCGCCGAACGGATCACCACCGCACGGGATTTGCTGCCCAAGGTCGAACTGGCCGATGTGGCGCTGCGTCAGATCACCGCCGTCTGCGCGGCGTTCGAGGTGGACGGGCTGCGGGCGGACATCGTGATGGCCCGTACCGCCGTCGCGCTGGCCGCCTGGGCGGGCCGGACGGAGGTGCTGGAGGAGGACGTCCGCAAGGCCGCCCGGCTGGCCCTGCCGCACCGCCGCCGGCGCAACCCGTTCGACGCGCCCGGCCTGGACGACGAGCAGCTCGACCGGACCCTGGAGGAACACGCCGACCCGGAGCCCGAGCCCGCGTCGCAGCCCGAGCCGCAGCCGGAGGACGGGCCCGAGGGCGGCCCCGAGGGCGACGGACCCGACCCGGACGGCGGTCCGGACGGGGGCGGCCCCGACGGCGGTGGCGGCGCACCCGAGCCGACCGGGCCGACCGGCCCGGACGCACCCGGCGCCGAGGCCCCCGCCCCCGAACCCGGACCGGCCCCGGAGCAGACGCCCGAGCAGGCGCCCGTGCCCGCACAGCACCCCGCCCCCGCGCGCGAGTCCGCGCCGGTGGCCGCCGGGGAGCCGTACCGGACCAGGCTGTTCAAGGTGGACGGCACCGGGCGCGGGGCCCAGGGCCGCCGCTCCCCCGCCGAGACCGACGGCGGCCACACCATCCGCGCCCGGCGCCCGCAGGGGCGGCTGGCCCGGCTGCACCTGAGCGCCACCCTGCAGGCCGCCGCGCCGCACCAGGCGGCGCGCGGGCGGGCGTCCCGCGCGCTGGTGCTGCACAAGGACGACTTCCGCGAACAGGTCCGCCAGGGCCGGGAGTCCAACCTGGTGCTGTTCCTGGTGGACGCCTCCGGCTCGATGGCGGCCCGGCAGCGGATGACCGCCGTCAAGGGCGCCGTGCTCTCGCTGCTGATGGACGCCTACCAGCGGCGCGACAAGATCGGCATGATCACCTTCCGGGGCGCGTCCGCCGAGCTGGCGCTGCCCCCCACCTCCTCGGTCGAGGTCGGCGCCGCCCGGCTGGAGTCGCTGCCCACCGGCGGACGCACCCCGCTGGCGGCCGGGCTGCTGCGCGCGCACGAGGTGCTGCGGGTGGAGCGGATGCGCGACCCCGACCGCCGTCCGCTGCTGGTCGTGGTGACCGACGGCCGCGCCACCGGCGCCCGGGACGCCGTCGCGCAGTCCCACCGCGCGGCCGCCCTGTTCGCCGCCCAGGGCGTGGCGAGCGTGGTGCTGGACTGCGAGACCGGCCCCGTCCGGCTCGGCCTCGCCCGGACGCTGGCCGCCCGGCTCGGCGCCTCCGCCGTTACCTTGGACGAGCTGCGGGCCGAAGGCGTGGCCTCGCTCGTCCGCGACAACCGTGCAACCACGATGCGAAAGGCGGCCTGAACCCCATGCCCAAGGGAGTGCCCGAGAACGTCCCCGACGACGGCCTGACGACCCGTCAGCGCCGTACGCTGCCGATCACCGCCGTGCACACCGGCCCCGGCAAGGGCAAGTCCACGGCCGCGTTCGGCATGGCGCTGCGGGCCTGGAACCAGGGCTGGCCGGTCGGGGTGTTCCAGTTCGTCAAGTCCGCCAAGTGGAAGGTCGGCGAGGAGAACGCGCTGCGCGTCCTCGGCGCCTCCGGCGAGGGCGGCACGGTGGCCTGGCACAAGATGGGCGAGGGCTGGTCCTGGGTACAGCGCTCCGCCAAGATGGAGATGGACAGCGAGGCGGCGGCCAAGGAGGGCTGGGAGCAGGTCAAGCGCGACCTGGCCGCCGAGACCTACCGCTTCTACGTGCTGGACGAGTTCACCTACCCGATGCACTGGGGATGGATCGACGTGGACGAGGTGCTGACGGTGCTGAGGGACCGCCCGGGCAGCCAGCACGTGGTCATCACCGGCCGGTACGCGCCCGAGGCGCTGACCGAAGTCGCCGACCTGGTCACCGAGATGACCAAGGTCAAGCACCCCATGGACGCCGGCCGCAAGGGCCAGCGCGGTATCGAGTGGTAGTCGCAGGTACGTGAACATTCCCCGTCTCGTCGTCGCCGCGCCGTCCTCCGGCTCGGGCAAGACCACCGTCGCCACCGGCCTGATCGCGGCGCTCGCCGCCCGCGGGCTGGCGGTCTCGCCGCACAAGGTGGGCCCGGACTACATCGACCCGGGCTACCACGGCCTGGCCGCCGGCCGCCCGGGCCGCAACCTGGACGCCTTCATGTGCGGGCCGGAGCGGATCGCGCCGCTCTTCCTGCACGGCGCGGCCGGGGCGGACGTGGCGGTGGTCGAGGGCGTGATGGGGCTCTTCGACGGGGCCTCCGGGCGCGGGGAGCTGGCGTCCACCGCGCACGTCGCCAAGCTGCTGCGGGCGCCCGTGGTGCTGGTGGTCGACGCCTCCTCGCAGTCCCGCTCGGTGGCCGCGCTGGTGCACGGCTTCGCCTCCTGGGACCCGGAGGTCCGCCTCGCCGGGGTGATCCTCAACCGGGTCGCCTCCGACCGGCACGAGCACCTGCTGCGCGAGGCCCTGGAGGAGGGCTCCGGCGTGCCCGTGCTGGGCGCGGTGCGCCGCTCGGCGGCGGTCGCCACGCCGTCCCGCCACCTCGGCCTGATCCCGGCCGTGGAGCGCTCGGCCGAGGCCCTGCGGGCCGTCGCGGACATGGGCGAACTGATCGGCCGGTCGGTCGATCTGGACGCGGTTCTGGCACTGGCCCGGACCGCTCCCCCGCTGGACGACGCGCCGTGGGACCCGGCCGCCGAGGTGGCGCCGGTGCCCGGCACGCCCCGGATCGCGGTGGCCGGTGGCGCCGCGTTCTCCTTCTCGTACGCCGAGAACGCCGAACTGCTGACCGCCACCGGCGCCGAGGTGGTGCCGTTCGACCCGCTGCACGCCGACGCGCTGCCCGAGGGCACGGCGGGGCTGGTGATCGGCGGCGGCTTCCCCGAGCTGTACGTCCGCGAGCTGAGCGGCAACACCGCGCTGCGCGGGGCGATCGCCGCGTTCGCCGCCTCGGGTGCGCCGATCGCCGCCGAGTGCGCCGGACTGCTGTACCTGGGACGGGAGCTGGACGGCCTGCCGATGTGCGGCGTGCTGGACACCGCGGCCCGGATGACCGAGCGGCTCACCCTCGGCTACCGGGAGGCGGTGGCGCTGCACGACTCGCCGCTCGGCCCGGCCGGCACCCGGGTACGGGGGCACGAGTTCCACCGCACGGTCTGCGAGCCCGGCGCGGGCGAGCGGCCGGCCTGGGGCTGGCGGCTGCCGACCGGCCCGCGCACCGAGGGCTTCGCGGGCCCGGGTACGGGGGCGGGCCAGGTGCACGCCTCCTACCTGCACCTGCACTGGGCCGGATCGCCACAGCTGGCCGCCTCGTTCACGGCGGCGGCCGCCGCGCACGGTTAGGGTCCCGGGATGGTCCGGCTCAGGTGATCGTCCTCAACGAGGCTGCAGTCGAGTACCGCGACCACGAAGCCGGTTTGCCGCAGTCCAGGCAGGTACGGTCGGGGCGCACGGCGATGGAGCGGAGCCGCTTCGAGGACCTCAGGACTCGACTCTCCCCTCCCTCTCGGCGACTTGACAGTCCTTCACTTCCCCCGTCCAGCAGGGTGAGTGAGGCCGACAGCCGGGTAGGTGACTGTTAGCCTGAACCAACCGCTACGGGAGAAACGGATGGCCCTGATGGTCGGTTCCGAGGGAGTGCGCGCTGCGATTGCCGCGCAGATCGAGGAGTTCGCGCAGGGCGGCAACGGCGCGGGGGTGCGCAGCGTCCTGGTCAAGGCCCTCGGTGACCCCCAACTCACCGTCGCGCACCAGGCAGACCGTGTACTGCCCGCGGCAAGCCTCGCGAAGATGATTCTGGGAGTCGCCCTCTTCGAGTCGGGCGAGCATGGCGACCTCGATCTGGACGCACGCGTCCGGATCGGCGATCTGCCCAGCACGATGTACCCGAGCGTGCTACAGGCGTTCGATCCCGATTCGACCGTCACCATTCGGGAGTTGTGCGGGCTCTCCCTGGTGACGAGCGATAACCCGGCAGCCGAGCACATCCGCTCGGTACTGGGGCAGGACCGGATCGACTCCGCGATCAAGAACCTTCGGTTGAACTCGACGGTCTTTCCGGTCGGCTTCTCCGAGCGGGAGCTCGGGCCGCTGGGACGCGCCAACACCACGACCGCAGAGGACATGATGCGGTTGATCGAGTACATCGACCAGAAGCCCCATTTGGAGCCGCTCCGCCGCTACCTGGTCAACTACCTGCGGAACGACAGGATTCCCTCCCGCCTGGACGATGACGTCCCGGTTCGGCACAAGACCGGCAGTCTTCGAGGCGTGGTCAACGATGCCGGCATCGTTCTGCATCCGTACACCCCCATCGCCATGGTCTTTCTGACGGATGGTCAGTCAGATAACGTTCGCACGGCGCAGGAGATCGGGGAACTCTCCGATCGGATCGTCCGAATCATCACAGACGGGGCAACGCTCTGACGCTGCCTGCGGGGGTCGCACATGGCTGTGTCGCGGGAGCAACAACTACGCAAGGTCCTGGTGCTGGTCAACGTCCTGGCGCTGACCACGGGCCTGGTGTGTGTCGTGGCCGCTTCACTGCTGACCCACCAACAGGTTCTCGCCACCGTCCTCAGCCTCATCGGCGGCGCCTTCGTGTCGGCGGCAGTGGTGACCCTGGCGATCGGATCGCTCACGGTACGCGAGACCACCGAGCAGGTGGACAGCGCGGTGCTTCGCGGCATGCAGGACGTCCTCGGCCCGGTGCGCGATCCGCTGTTCTCCGGGGCACTGTCCGCCTATCGATACGACTGTCTGCTCTCACCTCCGCCGACAGGCGACTCTCACCCCGACTACGTCTATCAGAGCTTCCGAATCTCCTACCGGATCGAGACCCTCCCCAAGACGGTGACCATCGCGTGCCTGGCCTCCAACGATGACGCCGGTCTGGATGGTTTCACTGGACCGGAGTGCCTGTTGCGTTGGATGATCGACGACAACCTGGACCCGGACGACCCCGAAATTTTCACCATCGGGGCGGTCCGCGTGGACAACAGGGACTTGGAGCGCAAGCCTCCGACTCACGAGACAGTCTCCGGGGGAAGAGCCAGGATCGACCAGTTCTCGGTACCGCACGACGCTCAGGTAACAGTGGGTCATCTCGTCGAGTTGAGCATCACCGCGCGCAAGTACGTGGGCAACGATCGAAGGATCCGTGTCCAGGCTCAGGTGTTCCGCCATGTCACCGACGCCGAGTACCGGCTCGTCATCGACCCGGCGCTCAGGCCGACCCGCCTGAGTATCAACGCGTCGGAGATCAGCGCGCTCGGCGCTGCCCACGGTGCCAGCGTCCGGGCCACCTTCCCCGCGCCGTTCAACAACTCGGCCGGCCTGATCCAGCTCCCGTTCCCTCTCCAGCCCGGAAGCGTCATGGCGTTCACCATCGATCGCGATGTGTCCTGAGCAGCCCGTTTCAGCTACCGAGTGATCTCCATCGGCGGCCTGCTGCGCCAGGCGTTGCCGGTCCTCGGGTGGCAGCCGCCGGTCCTCGGGTCGGGTTGAGGGAAGGGTCCCCCTCAGCCGGTGGCGCGGACGTAGATGTCGGCGGCGCCCGGCAGGCCTCCGGGGACGGTGGCGACGTAGATCCGGCGGCCGGTGGTCGGGCGGGCGTCCGGGGGTGCCGGGGTGGGGGTCGGGGTGGGAGTCGCGGTCGGAGCCGGGACGGGCTCGGGCTCGGGCGTGGCCGGGGCGGGGGTCTGCGTCGCCCCGCACGGCTCCGTCTCCTCGTCCCCCCTCCCGTCGCCGTCCTCGCCCGCGCACTCGCTCGGGCCCGCGCCCTCGGCCTGGAGGCCGGGCGGGGCCGGGGAGACGACGGGCCCGGTGTCGGACGCGCTGCCGGGCGCGGCCGCCGGTACCGCCGCCGTGGGCGCCGGGTCCGGCGGGGCGTCGGGGGCGGACGACGGCAGGTCGGTCCGCGGCTCCGGCAGTTCCGGCGCCTCGGCCGGTTCGTCGCCGCCGAGGGCCTCCGCCAGGTCGGGCGGCAGCGGCGCGCTGGGGCCGGGGGCGGGCAGGTCGTAGGTCCGCAGGAAGTCGCCGACCCCGACGTTCCGGCCGCCGCCGAGCCGGTAGTGCAGATAGGCCACCGGAACGCCGTCCGCGGTGCGCGTGTACACCGCCCCGACGGGCACGTAGTACGGCCCCGCGCCCGGGTGCTGGGACGGATGCAGGCCGGCCAGCAGTTCGGCGCGGTCGCGGTCGGTCTCGGGCGTCTCCCGGCCGAGCGTCAGCGCGTTGACGCCCCGGACCATCAGCGCCGCCGCGACCGCCACGCAGAGCACCAGCCCCACCGCGACCGTGCGCCGCAGCACCGGGCGCCCGTGCAGCGCCGGCCAGGAGTCGCTGGGCATCCGCTCGCCCGGCGCCCCTCCCGACAGCCCGCCCGTGCGCGCTCCGCCCGGCCGTTCCGCTTCCTTCACCGCTCCCGATCCCCCGCCCTGTCGGCACGCCCGAGGCACTCACCGTGCCGTCGGCCCGGCCGCCATGTTCTCGCATCGCTCTCGCAGTGCTCGACGTGGACCGGCCGCTCGAAGTTCCGGGTCGTACCGATCGGCCCGGTCAGCCGGGGTAGGCCGGAGCCACCGCCGCTTCGAGCACCCGCCGGGACTGCCCGGTTCCGTCCGCCGGAACGGTCCACAGATCCGCCCCGAAGTCGCCGGGAAGCGCGTAGAGCAGGGTCGAGGCGTCCGACCAGACCGCCTGGTCGTCGATGCTGCGCTGCTCGGCGGTGGCGGTCTCGGTCATGGTGGCGAGGTCGAGCACGTAGAGCCGCCAGGGCGCGTCCTCGGGCAGGCCGGGGACGCGCCGCTTGTACGCGATCCGGGTGCCGTCCGGGGAGAGCGAGGGGCACTCGACGTTCTGGTGGAGGGTGGTGAGGCGGCGGGCGGCGAGGTCGCCGCGGACGAGGTAGGTCTGGCCGCCGGTGGCCAGGGTGGCGTAGAAGAGGTCGTCGTCGGCGAAGGTGACCCCCCAGATGTTGACGTCGTGCGCCTGGTACGGGCGGCCGTCCTTGATCACGTCGAAGGTCTCCAGGTTGTCCCGGAGGTTCCCGTCGCGGACGTCGACGATCGAGGTCCGGGTGGAGAAGTCGGTACCCGCGTAGGAATCCCCGCTGACGAAGACCGTCCAGGCGGCGAGGTGGCCGGAGGGTGAGACCCGGGAACGGGTCGGGATGCCGGCGGCCGGGAAGGAGCGGAGTTCGCGCAGGTGGTCGTCGAGCAGGACGGCCCGGTAGCTGTCCTGCAGCGTCCCGCGCTCGGCCTGGAGGCAGACGCCCGTCCCGGCCGCCGCGTAGAAGCGCAGGCACTGGACGCCGGAGGCGGTGCGCGGGCCGTCGGGGTGGTCGGCGGGGACGGTGGCGAGCTCGTCGCGGTGCGGCCCCCAGGCGAGGTTGCGGAACACCAGCTGCCGTCCGTCGGAGGGTCGGCCGAGCGAGACCGGGCCGGTGGTGACGACCGGCCCGCCGGGCTGCGCCTGGTCCCGGCGGGCCGAGCGGTCGGCGGCGTACAGCACGGCGCCGGTGCCGACCGCGCCGAGCAGCAGGACGGCCACCAGCAGGATCAGCACCCTGGTACGGCCGGGGAGTCGGGTCATGAGAGCACCTCGGAGTCGGATCCGGCGCCGGGCCGGGCGTCACGGAGCACGAAGGCCGCCCCGAGCACGCACCCGGCCAGCGCGACCGCCGACCAGGCCAGCGCGGCGGTGCCGCCCACCGCGCTCCACAGGGCACCGAACACCAGCGAGCAGGCGAACCGGGCGAGCGCCTGCCCGGTGCCGACCAGGGCGAGCCCGGCGCCGCGCTGTTCGGCCGGCACCGCGTCGGCCGCGGCGGCGGCGAGCACACCGTCGGTCGCCGCGTAGAACGCGCCGTGCAGCACCAGCACGCCGAGCACCGCGGGCAGCCCGTCCAGCGGCGAGAGCAGCAGCCCGTACGCGAGCAGCAGGAGGCCGTGCCCGGCCAGGAAGAGCCGGCGGCGGCCGATCCGGTCGGCGAGCGCCCCGAGCGGGACGGCGAGCAGCAGGAAGGCGGCGGCCGTGCCGAGCGGCAGCAGCGGGAAGAGGTCGGTGGCGAGGCCTAGCCTGCGCTGCACCAGCAGATAGAGGAAGGAGTCACTGACGGTGGTCAGCCCGAGCAGCACCGCGCAGAGCGCCAGCCGGCGCAGCGCGGGCCTCCGCAGCAGGGCGAGGCCTTCACGCAGCGAGGGAGCGGTAGTTGACGCTGCGTCAGCCTGCTGCCGGTTCGGCACGAACAGCAGCAGGACCAGCACCCCGAGCACCGCCACACAGGCACTGACCGCGAACACCGCGTCGTAGCCGTGCCGTTCGCCGCCGTCGGCGAGCAGCGGGCCGCCGGCGAGGCGCAGCACCAGGAACGCGGTGAGCGGTCCGAGCAGCGCGCCCGCCGTGTCCATCGCCCGGTGGACGCCGAACGCCCGCCCCCGGTGCTCGGGTTGGGTCGCCAGCGAGATCATCGCGTCCCGGGGCGCGGTGCGCAGACCCTTGCCGGTGCGGTCGACGGCGAGCACGGCACCGATCAGCGGCACGGTGTGGACGAGCAGCAGCAGCGGTTTGCAGAGCGCCGACAGGCCGTAGCCGACCGCCGCGACCGCCTTGTGCCGGGCCGCGCCGTCCGCGCCGCGCCGGTCGGCGAGATGGCCGCCGGCCAGCCGGACCAGCGCGCTGAACCCGTTCTGGATGCCGTCCAGCAGGCCGAAGCCGAGCGGGGAGAGGCCGAGCCCGGTGAGCAGGTAGAGCGGCAGGACGGCGCTGACCATCTCGGAGGAGACGTCGGTGACCAGGCTGACGGTGCCCAGGACCAGCACGGTGCCGGGCACGGCGGCGGCCCCCCTCCGCCCCGGCCGGTCGGCCGGGGCGGAGGGGGCCTTGGAACCGCGGGATTCCGCGACGTACACGGGCGTCAGTTCCAGATGCCGGTGATGGTGGCGGCGGAGGCGGCGTTGCCCGCGTGGCTGCTCAGCCCGGCGAGGTCCTCCAGGGTGCGCAGCACGTTGTAGTGGTTGTAGGTGGTGGCGGTGGTGCTGCCGGGCGTGACGTGCGCGCCGTAGAAGAGGGTCGGGATACGGTTGCCGGAGAGCTTGTTGTCCTCGTCGAAGGTGAGCACGAGGAGGCTGTTGTGGCTCTGGGCCCAGGCCGCGTACGCGCCGAGCTTGTTCTTGACCCAGGTGTCGCCGGTGGAGACCGAGCAGTCGTGCATGTCGTTGCAGAGGTCGGGCACGACGAAGGAGACCTTCGGCAGCGTGGTGTAGTCGGCCGGGAACTGCGCGAAGGTGTACGCGCTGCTGGTCGGCACGTTGTTGAAGCCGAACCACGGGTTGTGCTTCTGGGCGTAGTTGCCGCTGCTGCAGGTGGTCGAACCCTGGCTCGGCAGGCCCTCGTTGTAGCTGGCCCAGGTCTGGCCGGCGGCGATCAGCTCGGAGCCCAGGTTGGGGGCGGAGAGCGAGCCGACCGGCACGCAGCTGTCGTCCGTACGGCCCTGGGTGGCGCCGGAGAACAGCATGTAGTAGTTGGGCTCGCTGGGGTGGGTGAGCCCGTAGGACTGGGTGAGGGTGGCCCCGCCCGCCTTGAGGGTGCCGTTGATGTACGGCGCGCTGGAGCTGCCGACGACCTGCGAGTAGGCGTGGTTCTCCAGGACGACGACCACCACGTGGTCGGGCGCGGGCAGGGTGGCGGCCTGCGCGGTGCTGCCGGTGGCCGCCCAGAGGCCGAGCGAGCCGGCGACCAGGCCGAGGCCGGCCACGAGGGCGGTGAGCGTGCGGCGGGGGGCCGCCTCGGCGGTTCCTCCGGTGGCTCGTTCGGCGGTCTTCTCGGCGGTCTCTTCGGTGGTCTTCTCGGTGGCGCGGAATCGTGCGAAGGGCATGGTGGTGTCGTCCTCCGTGCGTCGGGACTTCCGGGTTCGGGATTTCCGGGGTTGGAGCGCCGCAAACAGTAGGAGCGCGGCGGTGTCGTGTACCGCACAAGGAAGGTGAAGAACAGACGAACACGGCGATGCCGTCCGCGGTGGCTGTCACAGCCGTCCCGATTGACCCGTCCGTCGCCGCCGTGGTGGGATTCCACGGGCGCCGCCTCCTCTGCGCGGCTTTGTCCCGGGGCCTCGCGGGGCCTCTCGCGGGGCCTCTCGCGGGGCGTCCCGCGAAGCCCGTCAAGCCCGTCGCGCTAGGGAGCGGAACGTGATCGGTCTGGTCGCCGTGACCGCGGCGGGCCGCCCGCTCGCCGAGGAGCTGCACGCGGCCTGGCCGGACGGCAGCGTGGTCGTCCCGGCCGGGCGCGACGCGGACGGGGACCCTCGGGAGATCCTGGACCTCGCGCTGGGCGGCGGCCGGAGACTGGTCTGCTTCGCGCCCGTCGGTCTCGTCGTGCGACTGCTCCTCGACGCGGCCCCCGGCCTGTCGGAGCGGCCCGCCGTGGTCTGCGTCGATCTCGAACGCCGCTTCACCGTCTCGCTGACCGGGGGTCCCGGGGGAGCGGGCGGAGGCGCTGACGGGGGTGCGGCGGCCGACGGGGGCGCGGGCGGCGACGGGGGCGCCGACGAGCTGGCCGGGGAGGTGGCGGCCGTCCTCGGCATCTGGCCGGTGGTCACCGACGGGCCCGCGGCCGACCCGCTCGCCGACGCGACGGAAGCACCCGGCCGCCCCACCGCGCTCCCGGCCCGCCCCGGCGGCCTGCCGCCCCTCCCGCGCCGCAGAGACCTGGTCATCGGGATCGGCGCCCGCCAGGCGACCGAACCCCCGGAGGTGGCCCGGCTCATCCGCCGGACGCTGCTGGAGGCCGGACTGTCCAGCCGCTCCGTCGCCCGGCTCGCGACCCTGGACGGCAAGGGCGACCACCCCGCCGTCCGCTGGGCCTCCGCCCGGATGGGCCTGCCGGTGGACGAGCACCCGGCCGACACGCTGGCGGCCGTCGCGGTGCCGAACCCGTCCGCCGCCGTCGGCAGCGCGGTCGGCACCATGAGCGTGGCGGAGGCCGCCGCGCTGGCGAGTGCGCCGGGTGGCGAGCTCGTCGTCGCCAAACGCAAGTCGGCGACGGCGACGGTCGCGGTGGCCCGCGCCGCGGTGCGCGGCCGGCTCGCCGTCGTCGGCCTGGGCCCCGGGGAGCACGACCTGCTCGTCCCCCGTGCCCTGGCGGAGCTGCGGCGCGCGACGGTGGTGGTCGGCGAACCCGGCGCGGTCGAGCGGATCGCCGGACTGCTGCGGCCGGGAACACGGCGGTCCGCCGTCCCGGACGGCTGTGCGGAGCTCGCCGTCGCACTCGCCTCGCAGCGGCAGGCCGTCGCCCTGGTCGCGCTCGGGGACGGCGCCTCGTACACGCCGCCGCCCGGGCCGTACGAGCTGCACCGCGTCCCCGGTCTGCCCCTTCCGCCCCCTCCCCCCGTTCCCCCCGTAGGAGACCTCTCATGACCACCGCTGGGCCCGACCTCCGCCACCACGGCGACGCCGAGGTGCGCACCGACGGGCTCGGTCTGGTCGACCTCGCCGTCAACGTCCGGACCGGCACGCCCCCGTCGTGGCTGCGCGAGCACCTCGCGGCGACCCTCGGAGGTCTCGCCGCCTACCCCGACCAGACCGCCGCCCGGGCCGCCGTCGCCGCCCGGCACGGCCGGCCGGTGGAGGAGGTGCTGCTGACCTCGGGCGCGGCGGAGGCGTTCGTGCTGCTGGCCCGCGTCCTGGCGGCACGTCATATCGTCGTGGTGCACCCGCAGTTCACCGAGCCCGAGGCGGCGCTGCGGGACGCCGGGCACGAGGTGGACCGGGTGCTGCTCGCTCCCTCGGACGGCTTCCGGCTGGGATCCGTGCCTCCCACCGCGGACCTGGTCGTGCTCGGCAACCCGACCAACCCGACCTCCGTCCTGCACCCGGCCGCCGCCGTCGCCGCCCTCGCCCGGCCCGGCCGGACCCTGGTGGTGGACGAGGCGTTCATGGACACCGTGCCCGGCGAGCGCGAATCCCTCGCCGCCGTCCGGGACCTGCCCGGCCAGGTGGTCGTCCTGCGCAGCCTCACCAAGACCTGGGGCCTGGCCGGCCTGCGGATCGGCTACGCCCTCGGCCCGGCGCCGCTGATCGCCGCCCTCGGCGCCGCCCAGCCGCTCTGGCCGGTCTCCACCCCCGCCCTGGCCGCCGCCGAGGTGTGCAGTGCCCCCGCCGCCCTCGCCGAGGCCGAGCGGGCCGCCGCCGAACTGGGCGTCCACCGGGACCACCTGCTGAAGGGGCTCGCCGCGTTCCCGTCCGTCCGGGTGCACGGCGAGCCGGCCGCCTCCTTCGTGCTGATCCGGCTGCCCGGCGCGGCCGTCGTCCGCGAGCGCCTGCGGGACGCCGGCTTCGCCGTCCGCCGGGGCGACACCTTCCCCGGCCTCGGCCCGGACTGGCTGCGCATCGCCGTCCGGGACGAGGAGACGACCGACCGGTTCCTCACCGCCCTGGCCGGCGTCCTCAGCACAGACTGACCGCGCCCCCACCGCCACCCGCCCGGCGGCCACCACTCGCGCACAGACACCGGCGCGGGGCATCGGCGCCATGCCCTCCGGCGGCACCAGCCGGTTCCGCTCGGCGAGCACCCGCGGCGCGGCCGTGCTGCGCGGCAGCGGCCCGCGGGTGTCCCCCCACCCTCATACCGCCGCCCACTCCTTCAGCGTCGCGAAGTCGCCCTCCCGCAGGCCGAGTCTGGGATCGATGCGGAGGGTGAGGGCGCGGCCCGGGTGGTGGGCCGCTGTCCACGCGGTGTCCTGCGGCCCCAACTCGTCGTCCACCCAGGCGAACGGCCGCCCGGCCGCCCGGGCGACGAGGCATCTGGTCTTCCAGTGCAGCCCGTCCGGATCCTCCCGGTGCGGCTCCGGCCAGTCCACGAACGGCAGCTGCGGCAGCCCGAGCAGCGGTGCGATCCAGGCATTCGCCTCGTCCATCCAGGTGGTGGCCCAGACCAGCTCGTACGGCAGCGCGAGCAGCTCCGGCCCGTGCACCGGGTTGAGCCACAACCGCAACGGCCGCACGTACTCGGCGGGCCCGCGCGGGAACCGGGACACCCAGGAGTCCGGCTTCACCCGGTGGGTGAGGTACCCCTCCGGCCGCTTGTGCGGCTTCGCGGCATACGGATTCAGCGGACCGTCGACGTCGAGGAGGAGCAGTGGTGGCGGCATGCCCCGCATCCTGACCCCGCCGCCCCGCCTCCGGCCACCCGTTTTCCGGCTGCCGCTTCGTCCGGTGGGCCTCCGGCCGGGCGACCGGTTCCTGCGGGCGGCCCGGTGCCGCGAGGTGGCCGGTGTTCCGGAGCGGCTCGAAGGTCCCGACCGCTGAGCGGTCGGGACCGAACGCACCTTTGGGCCCTAGGAGTTCAGGTGGATTCCGATCGTCAGGAACGCCTGGACGAGGGGGACCTGGGGGACGGCCGGGGAGACGACCTGGGAGGCGTAGTGGACGATGACCAGGTCGAGTGCGGGGGAGATGAAGAGCCGCTGGCCGTGGATGCCGCTCGCCATGAAGGAGCCGTACGGGTCGTTGGGGATCCACCACAGGTCGTGGTAGGAGAGGGTGGCCGGCGCGTCGGGGGGTGCGGCGGGGAAGCGGACCCGGCGGGGACAGCCGTCCGGGACGCCCGACACGATGGTTGACGCGACGGCCTCGGGAATGACCTGGCGGTCGCCGACGGCGCCGCCGCAGCGGATCATCTCGCCGAGCCTGGCCACGTCGCGCGCGGTGGCGCTGAATCCGCCGCAGGCGGACTCGTTCCCCTCGGCGTCGAGGATGTAGTAGGCGTCCTCCTCGGCGCCGATCCGGGTCCAGATCGTGTCGGACAGGTGCGCCGAGGTGGTGGTGCCGGTGACGCGGCGCAGGACTTCGGCGAGGGCTTCGACGTTGCCGTTCTCGTAGCGGAAGCCGGTGCCGGGTTCGCCGGTCGCCCGGGCCGTCGCGAGGTGTTCGCGGATGGTGGCCGGTCCGCTGTAGCCGAAGGGCCGCAGCTGGGGTGCCAGGACGGCGAAGTAGCGCTGGGCCTCCAGCGCCTTGTCGTAGGGTCGCCCCGCGTAGCTCATCCGGGTGCCCATGTGGAGCAGGTGGTCGACCGTGGCGTCGCCGAAGGCGGTGCCGGCGAGTTCGGGGACGTACGTCGAGACCTCGGCGTCGCGGTCGAGCCGTCCTTCGTGGACGAGGACGGCCGCCAGCAGGCCCAGGTAGGACTTGGCGGCCGAGGCGTTGAAGTGGGGTACGTGGGGCTCGTAGCCGTGCAGGTACTGCTCGTGGACGACGCTGCCCCGGTGCAGGACGAGCAGGGCGTCGGTCTCGGCCTCGGCGAGCAGCCGCGCGAGTGTCAGCGTACGGCCCTGCGGCCCGGCGAAGGCGAGACCGTCGAGCGCGCCGGACGGTGCGCCGGGCAGGTCCCGGGCCGGGCCTCGGCCCCGCCAGACACCACGGCTGGGAACGGTCTCCCGGCCGGACGTCGTATGGCGGCGGGCCCAGGACGGGTCCGTGAATCCGCGGGCCCAGGCGAGGTCGGACAGTGGGGGCATGACGGGCATGCGGCAGCTCCGCTCTTCTCATGCGTGCCTTCCGGGCTCGTTACCGTACATCGCGTCTGGTAAATCGACCAGGGACGGCAGGGTGCGGTGAGAGACGGAAGGGTGCGGTGAGATGAGCGGGCCCTACGGCACCAGGTCCAGGGCCCCCGGAGCATCCGAGGGCGCCAGCCCCGTGGCCCACACCCGCCCGTAGACGGACAGGTCGCGCAGGTGGGCGGTGATGTCGGCGGCGCTGTAGCCGGTGTCGCTCTCCACCCACCAGGCCAGCACGCCGATGAGCTCGCCGGTCCAGGCCCGCGCGACGAGGTCGAGCGGGATCCGCGGCGTCACTCCGAGCTGTGCGACCCGCTCACGGAACGCGGCCTCGGCGTGCGCACGGATGAGCTCGGTGAACTCGCGCAGCGCCCGCCCGTCGCCCTCCCCCCGCAGGATCACCTGGTAGACCGGCCGTTCCTGCGCGGCGTGCTCGAAGATGTACTTCACCGGCAGTCCGGTGAAGCCCTGGGCGTGCGCCTGCCGGACCGCCGGCAGGAGGCGCTCGCGGTCTTCGGCGAGGTCGCGGACGATGCCGACGAGCAGGTCCTCCTTGTCCCGGCAGTGCGCGTAGAAGGTGGCGCGGCCGACGTCCGCGCGCTCGGTGATCTCCTCGACCGTGATCGCCTGGAACCCCTTCTCCAGGGCGAGTTCCACCAGGGCTCGGCGCAACGCGGCGCGTGTCCGGCGAACGCGGCGGTCTCCCGCTGGCTTCATGTCCACATCGTTTCCTTCTGGTCCGGACCGTTGACCCGACCCTAACGCTGCCCTTAGGTTGCCGGACACCAAACTAGTTACCGAACAAAGAGTTCGGAATCTCTGTGGAGGTGCGATGAATCTCGGGCGATACGTGCGCCGGGCGGCCGGCCATCACCCCGACGCCGAAGCCGTGGTCTGCGGGCCTGTCCGGCTGACCTACGCGGAACTCGACGACCACAGCGACCGGCTCGCGACCGCGCTGCGCGAGCTGGGGCTGAACAGGGGTGACCGGGTCGCGACGCTCGCGGCCAATCGTGCCGAACTCGTCGTCACCGAAGTGGCGCTGTACAAGGCCGGACTGGCCCGCGCACCTGTCAACGCGCGCCTCGGCGACGCCGAAGTGGCCCATCTGCTCCGCGAGTCCGAAGCCCGGGTCCTGCTCACCGACGCCGGCCATCTGGACACGGCCCGCGCGGCGGTGCCCGGCACGGAGGTGAAGACCGTCCTCGGCTACGACGGTCCCGGCGATCTGGGCCCGGGCTACGCGGACACGCTGGCCGACGCCGCCGGCGGGGCCGTCGACGTCGACTGCGACGAGAGGGACATCGCCGTCCTGCACTTCACCTCCGGCTCCACGGGCCGGCTCAAGGCGGCGGTCCAGACGTACGGCAACCGGCTGGCGCTGATACGCAAGTCGGTGATGAACGCGGACACCCGGATCGGCCCGGGAGAGCGGCAGATCCTCGCCGGCCCCGTGACCCACGCCTCCGGCATGCCGCTGATGGGCGTCTTCTTCGCCGGCGGCTGCGCGGTCGTCCTGCCGCGCTGGGACGCCGAGGAGTTCCTCGCCACCGTCCAGCGGGAGCGCGCCACCCACGCCTTCGTCGTACCGACCATGGTCAACACGGTGCTCGCGCTCCCGAACGCCCGCGACTACGACCTCTCCAGCCTGCGTCAGCTGATCTACGGCGCCGCGCCCATGTCACCGGCCCGCATCCGCGCCGCCTGGGACCTGTTCGGGCCCGTGCTCTCCCAGGGATACGGCTGCGGGGAGACCACCTCCGGGGTCCTGTTCCTCTCCACCGAGGACCATCGGCGGGCGATCGACGGCGAGGACGAGGAACTGCTCCTGTCCTGCGGGCGCCCGCTCGCCGAGGCCGACGTCCGGATCGTCGACGAGGCGGGCGCGCAGGTGCCCGACGGCGGGATCGGCGAGATCGCCGTCCGCGGCCCCGATGTCGTCCCCGGCTACCACAACGAGCCGGCGCTGACCGCCGAATCCTTCCGCGACGGCTGGTTCCTCACCGGAGACCTCGCCCGCCGCCGGTCCGACGGCTACGTCTTCATCGTCGACCGCAAGAAGGACATGATCATCTCCGGCGGGTTCAACATCTACGCCGTCGAGGTGGAATCCGTCCTTCACCAGCACCCGGACGTCTACGAGGCCGCCGTCGTCGGCGTCCCGGACGACCGGTGGGGCGAGGCCGTCAAGGCCGTGGTCGTCCCCCGCGCCGGCGCCGTGCTCACCGAGACGCAACTCGTCGGGTTCTGTGCCGAACGGCTGGCCCGCATGAAGAAGCCCCGCTCCGTCGACTTCGTCGCGGCCCTGCCCCACAACCCCAACGGCAAGATCGACCGCCGCGCGATCCGCGAGCCGTACTGGGCGGGCGCCGAGCGCCGCGTCCACTGACCCTCCGAGCCCGCCTGACGCACCCCCAGGAACAGGAACCGCACCCATGCCCTACACCCTCGAACCCTCCTACGAGGACAACCCCCGCCTCCAGGACCTCGTCGTCCGGCTGCGCGGCTACCTCGCCGACGAACTCATCCCCTACGAACGCGAGCACGGCATCACCCCCGAGAGCAGGCTCGACCGCGCCACCCTCGAACGCGTCTGGAAGCGCAGCGGCGAACTCGGCTTCTACGGCATCAGCCTGCCGCCCGAACTCGGCGGCCAGGGCCTGGGCTTCACCGAACTGTGCGCCCTGAAGGAGGAACTGACCGCCTCCGGAGCCGCCCTGTCGCACTCCGTCCTCGGAGACCTGGGCGGGCCGCTGCGGGTGGGCGCCATCGTGAAGTACGCCACCGAATACCAGCTGGAGCGCTACCTCCTGCCGGTGATCCGCGGCGAACGCGCCTGCTGCTTCTCCCTCACCGAGCAGGACGCCGGCTCCGACGTGCGGCGCATGACCACCACGGCCGTCCCCGACGGCGACAGCTACGTCCTCAACGGGCACAAGGTCTTCAGCTCCGCCGCCCCCTTCGCCGACTTCGCGATCGTCGTCGCCCGCATGGCCGGCACGGACGAGGCGTACAGCGCCTTCCTGGTCGACCTCGACAGCCCCGGCTGCCAGGTCCTCGACGGAGAAGTCCCCATGTCCGGCCAGCAGATGGAAGGAGACCTGCTCCTCGAGGACTGCCGCGTCCCGGCGGCCAACCTGCTCGGCGAGATCGGCCAGGGCCTGCGCATCGGCATCGGCCGCATCACCCTCAACCGGCTGCTCCACTGCCCCTCGCTGATCGGCGCCGCCCGGCGCGCCTGGGACCTCTCCGTGGCCCACTCCAAGAGCCGGGTCGCGTTCGGGCAACCGCTGCTCGCGCTCCAGGCCATCCAGCACAAGCTCGCCGAGATGGCCACCGACATCTACGCGGCCCGCTCCATGGTCACGGCCACCGCCGCCCGCGCCGACCTCGGCGCGAACATCGCGGTGGAGGCCAACATGTGCAAGCTGTTCACCTCCGAGGCGTGCTTCCGCGTCGCGGACCAGGCCGTCCAGATCCACGGCAAGGCCGGTCTGACCCGCGGTCACGAGGTCGAGCAGATCTTCCGCACCCTGCGGATGTTCCGGATCGTCACCGGAACCACCGAGATCCACAAGAACGCCATCGTCAAGGCACTTGTCTGACCGGGCACTCCCCACCCCGGGAAGCAGAGGCCGCCGGGCGTACACCCGTACGCCCGGCGGCCCCGACACACGCAAGCCCGCCTCCCCGGAACTCTGCCCCCTCACTGTCCGGGGCCGCCCGGCCCGACCACGGTGGCCCGTCGGCATCACGACCCCCTGCTCCACCCCCACCCGCAGGAGTCACCCATGGCACCCCACCCCACCGCTCCCCCGCTCGGCCGGACCGACGCCGTGGCCACCGATCCCCCGTACGACCGCCGTCGCGCCTGGCTGATCACCGCCATGATCGTGACCTTCATGGTCATCAACTTCGCCGACAAGTCCGTCCTGGGTCTCGCCGCCCTCCCGATCATGGACGAGCTGCACATCGACAACAGCACCTACGGCCTGGTCTCCAGCTCCTTCTCCCTGCTCTTCAGCCTCTCCGGCCTCGTCGTCGGCTTCCTCTCCACCCGGATATCCAGCCGAACGCTCCTGTTCGCCATGACCATGCTGTGGGCCGTCGCACAGCTGCCGGTCCTGCTCGCCGCCACCGTGCCCGCGCTGATCGCCGGCCGCGCCCTCCTCGGCGCCGCGGAGGGCCCCGCCGCGTCCATGTCCATGCACGCGCTGTACAAGTGGTTTCCCCCGAACCGCCGCGGCCTGCCCTCGGCCCTGCAGATCGGCGGTGCGGCCCTCGGCACGCTCATCGCGGCGCCCGTCCTCACCTGGGTCATCACCGGATTCGGCTGGCGGGCGGCCTTCGCCGCGCTCGCCGTCGTCAGCGCGATCTGGGGCCTGCTCTGGTGGCGGGTGGGCCACGACGGCCCGTTCGACCACGCCCGCACCACTCCTGTCACGGGTGGCACGCCGGGGGCCAGGCTCCCCTACCGCCGGTTGCTGACCACCGGCACCGTGCTGGGCAGCATCTCCAGTGCCTTCGGTGCCGCGTGGGCCCTCTCCCTCAGCCAGTCATGGCTTCCCGCCTACCTCCGAACCGAACTCGGGATGAGCCCGAAGGCCGCCGCCACCACCATCAGCGCCGTCTCCGCCTTCAGCCTCGTTCTGCTGCTGGCCGTCTCCCCGCTCATGGACGCGCTCAAGTCCCGTGGCGTGTCGAGCCGTTGGTCGAGCGGCGCCGCTCAGGGCAGCGCGGTCTGCGTGGCGGGCTGCGCGATGGCCGCCCTCCCGCTCGCCGACGCCGCCCTTCCCCGCCTGCTCCTGATCGCGCTCGCCTTCGGCACCGTCGCCATCGCGATCCCCCTGCACTACATGACCGCCGCCGAGGTCGTCCCCACCGCCCAGCGAGGCGCCCTCTTCGGTATCGTCGCCGCCACCGGCACCCTCCCCGGCCTCCTCGCGCCCTTCCTCACCGGCCGCCTCCTCGACACCGCGGACGATCCCGCCTCGGGCTACCGCACCGCATTCCTCATCGCCGGCCTCGTGATGACGGTGGCGGGAACACTCGCCCTCATCGCCATCCGCCCCGAACGCGACGCCCGGCGCCTGGAACTGGACACACCCGGGAGTCCATGACGAATCGAGGTCCCGCCGGAGGGCCGGCTCGTAGGCGGGAGGTCTGGTGGACGGCCCTCGCCGCCGCGCCAGGGGTAGCACTCCGCCGGGCGGCGGAGCGCTACCCCTGCGGCCGGTGGACGTACAGGGCGGGCAGGTTGACCACGATCGCCTCCTGGGTGGAGCGGGCGATGACGACCACGGCCTCCTCCCCGTCCGGGTTCTCCTCCCGGTGGGGGACGAAGGGCGGGATGAAGACGTAGTCGCCGGGAGCGGTGCGGATCCGCTCCTCCGCGCCGTCCTCCCGCAGGAAGACGAACTCGGGCCGACCGCTGACCACGTAGATCGCCGTCTCGGAGTCGCCGTGGTGGTGGTCGCCGGAGGAGGTGGCGGGGGCGACGTGGGTCTGCCCCATCCAGAGGCGTTCGGCGCCGACGCTCGCACCACTGACGGCGGCGAAGCGGCGCATGCCGCCGGTCTGGGCGGTGCCCGCGTCGAGGTTCCCGGCCGGGATGTGGTGGACACTGGAGGCGGCGGCGGGCGGCAGGTCGGGGTGGAAGGCGTCGGTCACGGCCGGCTCCACAGGTTGCGGGCGGCCAGCAGCGGCAGCACGCCCTCGCCGAACCAGTACGCCTCCTCCAGGTGCGGCATCCCGGAGAGCACGAACTCGTCGATGCCCAGCTCGTGGTACTCGGTGACGAGGTCGGCGACCTCGCGGTGGCTGCCGACCAGTGCCGTGCCCGCGCCACCGCGCAGCAGGCCGATGCCCGCCCACAGGCCGGGGTGGATCTCCAGCCGTTCCGCCGAGCCGCCGTGCAGCGCGAGCATCCGCCGCTGGCCCTCCGACTCGCTTTCGGCGAGGGCCCGTTGGGTCGCGCGGATGCGTCCCGGGTCCATCGCGGCGAGCAGCCGCTCCGTCTCGGCCCAGGCCTGCGCGGAGGTGTCCCGGGTGATGACGTGCAGACGGATGCCGAAGCGGACCACCCGGCCCCGGGCGGCGGCGAGTTCACGGATCCAGGCGATCTTCTCCCGTACCTGGCCGGGCGGTTCGCCCCAGGTCAGGTAGACGTCGGCGTACCGGGCGGCGATCTCGCCGGCCGCCGGGGAGGAGCCGCCGAAGTAGACGGGCGGCACCGGGTCGGGCAGCCGGTTCAACGTGGCGCGCTCGACGCGCAGATGGGGGCCGTCGTGGTCGACGGTCTCCCCCGCCCAGAGCCGCCGGGTGATGGAGAGGAACTCCCCGGTCCTGGCGTAGCGCGCGTCCTTGTCCAGGAAGTCCCCGTACGCCCGCTGCTCGGCCGACTCGCCGCCGGTCACCACGTTGAGCAGCAGCCGTCCGCCGGACTGCCGTTGGTAGGTCGCCGCCATCTGCGCGGCCAGCGTCGGGCTGAGCTGCCCGGGCCGGAACGCCACCAGGTACTTGAGCCGATCGGTGACCTGGGTCAGCATCGCCGTCGTCAGCCAGGCGTCCTCGCACCACGCGCCGGTCGGCGTCAGCACCCCCTCGAAGCCCAGCTGTTCGGCGCTGCGGGCTATCTGTCCCAGGTAGGCGACGCTCGGCGGCCGGTCCGACCCGGCCGTCCCGGGCGTCGAGCCGTGCCCGCCGCCGACGACGTGCCGGCTGTCGCCGTTGGTGGGGAGGAACCAGTGGAAGGTGAGGGACATGGGCGTACGCTCCTGTGCCGGGCATGCGTGCCTGAAGGGTGAACTCGAAGGACGGTTCAGGGACGACAGGCGGCCGCGCAGACCCGCACCAGGTCCACGTGCAGACGGCGCACGAGGGGGTGGCGGGCGGGAGCGGTCATGCAGGCGATTATGCCCGACCCGGCCCGGAACGACCCGGCCCAGCGCGAACACGGCCCGGCCCGGCACGAACACGGCCGCCGGCCCTCCCCGTGGGGAAGGCCGGCGGCCGTGGCGGAGCGGGGCGGATCAGACCTGGCCGGCCTTCTCCAGGGCGGCGCAGCAGGTGTTGATCAGGAGCCGGGTGACGACGTAGGGGTCGACGTTGGCGTTCGGGCGGCGGTCCTCGATGTAGCCCTTCTGGTCCACCTCGACCTGCCACGGGATGCGGACCGAGGCGCCGCGGTCGGAGACGCCGTAGCTGTAGACGTTCCACGGGGCGGTCTCGTGCTTGCCGGTCAGGCGGGACTGGATGTCGTCACCGTACTGGCTGACGTGCTCCAGCACCGTCTCCTGGGAGGCACCGAGCGACTCGCAGGCGGTGATGATCGCGTCGTAGCCCTCGCGCATCGCCTTGGTGGAGAAGTTGGTGTGCGCGCCCGCGCCGTTCCAGTCGCCGCGGACCGGCTTGGCGTCGAGGGTGGCGTCGATGCCGAACTCCTCGGCGGTGCGGTAGAGCAGGTAGCGGGCGATCCACATGTCGTCCGAGGCGGTCAGCGCGTCGACCGGGCCGATCTGGAACTCCCACTGGCCGGGCATGACCTCGGCGTTGATGCCGCAGATGGCCAGGCCGGCGTCGATGCAGCGGTCGAGGTGCAGTTCGACGATCTCGCGGCCGAAGACCTCCTCGGCGCCGACGCCGCAGTAGTAGCCGCCCTGCGGGGCCGGGAAGCCGCCGTCGGGGAAGCCGAGCGGGCGGGCGCCCTTGAAGAAGGTGTACTCCTGCTCGATGCCGAAGATCGACTCCTGCGCGGCGTACTGCTCGGCCACGGAGCGGAGCAGCGCGCGGGTGTTGGACTCGTGCGGGGTGCCGTCGGTCTCCAGCACCTCGCAGAGGACGAGGATGTTGTCGCCGCCGCGGATCGGGTCCGGCACGACCCTGACCGGGTCGAGCACGCGGTCCGAGGCGTGGCCCTTGGCCTGGTTGGTGGAGGAACCGTCGAAGCCCCAGGTGGGGATCTTGTCGGCGTTCGGCAGGACCCGAGTCTTGGAGCGGAGCTTGGCGGTCGGCTTCGTGCCGTCGATCCAGATGTACTCGGCCTTGATTGCCACGGCGGTGAACCTCGCAAACTGAGTGGTGGGTGCCCGCGTAGCGTTGCAAGCCGCCGTTTCCCGGTTGTTCCTCTCATGTAACACGCAGGTGAACCAACCGTCCGCATTGGTGCGGTCACGGTGCGAGAGTGCCGCCGCCGGGCACCCCCGCACCGCGGCGCCGGTGCCGGTGGCGTCAGCGGCGGCGGGCGTGGGCGGCCCGGCGGCGGCGGGTGGCCCAGAGGGCGCAGCCGCCGCCCGCGACCAGGGCGGCGGCTCCGGCGGCCAGCGGGCCGGTGGCGTCGCTGCCGCCGGTGGCGGCCAGATGCTCCCCGGGGGCCGCGGCGGCCCCGGTGGCGGCCTGCGGGACGGTGGCCGGGCGGGTGGCGGCCGGGGTGGTGGCCGCTGTGACGGCGGTCGTCGCGGTGCCGTCCGCGACGGGCTGGACGGTCGGGGTCGCCGTCGGGGTGGCGGAGGCGGGCGGGGCGGTCGGCTTCTCGCAGCTCACCGAGGCGACGGTGATCTTCCCGGTCACCTTGGCGACGTTCAGGTTGAGCGGGTTCACCTCGACCCGCACCTCCAGTGCGGAGGCGGCGGCGGTGGTGGAGGTGGTGGTGCGCTTGGAGAACTCGACCGAGACGCTGCCGACCAGCGGGACGTCCACCGCGGTCGGACCGTACAGGCTGAGGGTGACCGGCTTGCCGAGGACGGTGAGCCGGGCGGGCGCGGTGACGTTCGCCGTGGGCTGCCCGTCGACCGGACAGGTGACCTCGGAGCTGAGCGCCTCCAGGCCGAGCAGGGTGGTGAGCGGCAGGCCGGGTGCGTGCACGTCGGCGTTGACCAGCTGGACGGAGGCGGTGGCGCCCTTGGCGTCGGCCCTGGTCACCGACTTGCCGATGTCGGCCTTGACCAGGGTGATCGGCCCCCGCTGGTCGACGCCGTCCACCGTGGCGGTGAGCACCGAGCCGTCGCGCTGGGCCGGGGTCTCGACCTTGTTGAGCGCGACGTTCACCGGGACGTCCACCGTCTTGTTCAACAGGCTGACGTGCAGGTCGAGTTCGGCGGTGACGGCGCGCGCCCTGCCGGGTTTGGCAGCCGCCGGGGCGGTGGGCTCGGCAGCGTGCGCGAACGGCGCGGCGAGCAGGGCCGGGACCACCACCCCGGCGGCGACGGAGGCGGAGAAGGAGACGGAACGCGAAGAAGACATGGCGGTACCCCCACGGATGGCGATGCGGTGGAGCGCGCCTCCGACGTCACCCACGACAGGGCGGGGAAAGGGGTCGGCGCTCCGAACGACGAGCCGCCAGTCTTCTCGAACAATCCGTCACATGAGTCACACAGAAAGTCATTTCACTCGTTCGAGTGAGAATCCAGGTTGACGCTCAGTGCCGGCCCCCGCCGACGCGCTACGGCAGCCGCCAGTCCACCGGCTGCGCCCCCTGCCGCACCAGCAGCTCATTGGCCCGGCTGAACGGCCGCGAGCCGAAGAAGCCGCCGTTCGCCGAGTACGGGCTCGGGTGCGCGGACTCGATCGCCGGCACCTCCCCCAGCAGCGGGCGCAGATTGCGGGCGTCGCGCCCCCAGAGGATCGCGACCAGCGGGCCGCCGCGGGCCACCAGCGCCCGGATCGCCTGCTCGGTGACCTCCTCCCAGCCCTTGCCCCGGTGCGCGGCGGGCTTGCGCGGAGCCGTGGTCAGGGCCCGGTTCAGCAGCAGCACGCCCTGCTGCGTCCACGGCGTGAGGTCGCCGTTGGACGGCTGCGGCAGGCCGAGGTCGTTGCCGTACTCCTGGAAGATGTTGATCAGGCTGGCCGGGATCGGCCGCACCTCGGGCCCCACCGAGAAACTGAGCCCGACGGCGTGCCCGGGCGTCGGGTACGGGTCCTGCCCGACGATCAGCACCCGCACCGAGGCGAAGGGCTGCTGAAAGGCGCGCAGGACGTTCGGCCCGGAGGGCAGGTACGTGCGGCCGGCGGCCAGCTCCGTGCGCAGGAAGTCGCCCATGGCGGCGACCCGCCCGGCGACCGGCTCCAGGGCGGTGGCCCAACCGGGCTCGACGATCTCGTTCAGTGGACGCGGTGCCATGGGCGCCACCCTATCGGCCTACACCGACAGGTCGTTCCCCTGCACGCCACCGAAAGGATCATGACGGGGGGCGCGGAGAGGATCACCCCACCGGACGCCCCCTCAGCACCACCACCCGCGGGTCCGCCAGCACCCGGACGTCCGCGCGCGGGTCCTCGTCGTACACCACGAAGTCCGCCGACGCGCCCTCCTCCAGCCCGGGCCGGCCCAGCCACTCCCGCGCCCCCCAACTGGCCGCCGACAGCGCCTCGGCCGGGGTGAGCCCCGCCTTCACCAGCTCGGCCACCTCCTCGGCGACCAGGCCGTGGGCCAGCGAGCCGCCCGCGTCCGTGCCGACGTAGACCGGGATGCCCGCGTCGTGCGCCGCGCCGACGGTGTCGTACCGGCGCGCGTGCAGCCGGCGCATGTGCGCGGACCAGGCCGGGAACTTGGCCTCGCCGCCGGCCGCGAGGCCCGGGAAGGTGGCGATGTTGACCAGGGTCGGGACGATCGCCACCCCGCGCTCGGCGAAGACCGGGATCAACTCCTCGGTGAGCCCGGTGGCGTGCTCGACGCAGTCGATGCCGGCCGCCAGCAGATCGGGCAGCGACTCGGCGGCGAAGCAGTGCGCGGTGACCCGGGCACCCTCCTCGTGCGCCGCCGCGATCGCCTCGGCCAGCGCGTCGCCCGGCCAGCAGGCGGCGAGGTCGCCGCGGTCACGGTCGATCCAGTCGCCGACCAGCTTCACCCAGCCGTCGCCGCGCCTGGCCTCGGCGCGGACGTACGCGGTGAGGTCGCCGGGCTCGATCTCGTGCGCGTAGTTGCGGATGTAGCGGCGGGTCCGGGCGATGTGGCGGCCGGCCCGGATGATCCGGGGCAGGTCCGCGCGGTCGTCGATCCAGCGGGTGTCGGCGGCCGAACCGGCGTCGCGGATCAGCAGGGTGCCGGCGTCACGGTCGGCGAGCGCCTGCTTCTCGCTGGTGGCCGCGTCCACCGCGCCGTGCGCGTCCAGGCCGACATGGCAGTGCGCGTCCACCAGACCGGGCAGCACCCAGCCGGTCACCGTCCGGACGTCCCCCGCGACGAGCGGGCGGACGAAGGTCACCTTCCCGTCCACCACCCAGAGTTCGTCCCGGACGTCCTCCGGGCCGACCAGTACCCGTCCCCTGACGTGCAGCACCGCACCATCGCTCATGGCCGCACTCTACCGAGGAGGCCGTTCCCTGTAAGCAGTGACAATGGTGCAGACTCGTTCCCGCCCGTACCGCCCGTGTTCACCCGTCACCACCATCCCCGAAAGGCCGGCCGCCACCGTGAGCCCCTTCCTCGACCTGCCCCCGCTCAGTGCCGCCGACTTCGCGGCGATCGAGGACCAGGTGGCCGCGCTGCTGCACACCGAAGCCGACGTGATCGTCACCCAGGGTGAGGCGCTGCTGCCGCTGGAGGCCGCGATCCGGAGCGCCGCGCACCCGGGCTCCACCGCGCTGAACATCGTCACCGGCCCGTACGGCCAGACCTTCGGCAACTGGCTGCGCGACTGCGGGGCCGAGGTCGTGGACCTCGCCGTGCCGTTCGACAGCGCGGTCACCGCCGAGCAGGTCGCCGCCGCCCTCCGGGAGCACCCGGCGATCGACTTCGTCTCCCTCGTCCACGCCGAGGCCGCCACCGGCAACACCAACCCGGTCGCCGGGATCGCCGCCGCCGTCCGCGAGCACGGCGCGCTGCTGATGCTGGACGCCGTCGCCTCGGTGGCCGCCGAGCCGCTGCTCACCGACGCCTGGGGCATCGACCTGTGCGTGATCGGCGGGCAGAAGGCGATGGGCGGCCCGGCCGGGGTCTCCGCCGTCTCGGTCTCCGAGCGCGCCTGGGAGCGGATCGCCGCCAACCCGGCCGCGCCGCGCCGCTCCTACCTCTCGCTGCTGGACTGGAAGGAGCGCTGGACGGACGCCGGCCGCGCCGTACTCCCGCACGCCCCCGCCCAGTTGGAGATGCTGGCACTCGGCGCCTGCCTGGACCGGATCAGCACCGACGGCCTGCCCGCCGTGATCGCCCGCCACCGCGCCGCCGCCTCCGCCACCCGCGCGGGCGTCCGCGCCCTCGGCACCCTCACCCCGTTCGTCCTCCGCGACGAGGACGCGGCCCCGGTCGCCACCACCCTGCGCACCCCGCCCGGCCTGCACGCCGCCGAGCTCGCCGCCCGCCTCGACCCGGCCCTCCCCGTCCAGCCGGGCGGCGGCGCGCTGGCCGCCGAGATGCTCCGCGTCAACCACTACGGCGCCGCGGCCACCCTGCCCACCGTCCGGGCCTGCCTGACCGCCCTGGCCGAGGCCACCGGCGCGGACGCCGGCCCGGCCCTGGCGGCGGCGGAGGCGGCCTGGCAGGCCGGCCACTCGCCCGAGTGAGGAAGGTTCGGCTCGGCAGGACCGGGCGGCGGTCATCAGCGGCCCGCCGGCTTCCGGCGCGGATGACCTGACCGGGCTCCGCGGCGGCCGGGTCACCCCGGTCGGGCTCTGACAGGACCCCCGGGCCGATGGCCCGGGGGTCCTGTCTCTCCGGACGCCGGACAGTTCGCGGATCGTTCATCTGCCCGGCACCCGGACCTCACCGGCGCCCGGCAGGCTCCCACCGAGGCGAAGTTGGCTATACAACTTTGCCAGTCGCCGAGGAGGAGACCCCATGTCCCAGCTGTCGCCGTACTGGCTGCGCGACAACTGCCCCTGTGCCGAGTGCCGCGACCAGCGCAACGGGCAGAAGCTGTTCCAGATCACCGACCTGCCGGACGGTCTCGCGATCGCCGCGCGCACCGAGTCCGACGGCGGCCTGGAGGTGCTCTGGTCGGACGGGCACCGGTCCCGCTACCCGCTGGAGTGGCTGGAGCAGCAGGGCGGGGGCGACGGCCGGACCGAGGCGGACAAGCGGCCCTGGACGGCGGCCGACTTCCGGCACGGCGTCCCGGAGGCGTCGTGGGAGGCCTACCTGGCCGATCCGGCCGAGCGGGCCGCGGTGCTCGGCGCCGTACGGCGGTCGGGCTTCGCGGTGCTGCGCGGGGTGCCGGCGGTCGAGCGGCAGGTGCTCGCGGTCGCCGGGACCTTCGGGTATGTGCGGGTGACCAACTACGGCGAGCTGTTCGACGTCCGCGTGGAGCCGGACCCGAACAACCTGGCCTTCACCAGCGTCGCGATCGCCCCGCACACCGACAACCCGTACCGGGACCCGGTGCCCACCCTCCAGCTGCTGCACTGCCTGGACAACTCCGCGCCGGGCGGCGACTCCGGGCTGGTGGACGGCTTCAAGGCGGCGGCCGTCCTGCGGGCCGAGGCGCCGGAGGACTTCGCCGTCCTGACCCGCACGCCCGTCCCGTTCGTCTTCCGCGACCGCGCCACCGAGCTGCGCGCCGACCGGCCGCTGATCGGTGTGGACCCGCTCGGCCGGATCCGGGAGGTGCGGTTCAACAACCGTTCGATCGGCACCCTGCGCGGGCCCGCCGAGGAGCTGGACGCCTTCTACGCGGCGTACCGGCGGTTCGCCGCGATCACCCTGCGGCCCGAGCTGCGGCTGGAGTTCCGGCTCGACCGGGGCGACTGCCTGATCTTCGACAACGTCCGTCTGCTGCACGCCAGGACCGCCTTCGAGCAGGACGGTTCGCGCCACCTCCAGGGCTGCTACGCCGACCTGGACTCGCTGACGAGCACCCTCGCGGTGCTGGACCGGCAGGCCGCCGCGCTGGACGAGCTCGCCGGGCTGTTCGCCGGCGAGGGCGCCGGGGAGTACCTGGGCGAGGCGGTCACCATGGCCGAGCACATGCTCCAGGCGGGTGCGCTGGCCGAGGCCGCCGGGGCCGCCCCGCACCTGGTCGCCGCCGCGCTGCTGCACGACGTGGGCCACTTCCAGGGGGCGCTGCACGGACGGGATCTGATGCTGGGTCAGGACAACCGGCACAGCGACACCGGGGCCCGGTGGCTGGAGCGGTGGTTCGGCCCGGAGGTGACGGAGCCGGTCCGGCTGCACGTGGCCGCCAAGCGCTACCTCTGCGCGGTCGAGCCCGGCTACCGCGCCAAGCTGTCGGAGGCCTCCGAGTACACCCTCCGGGTGCAGGGCGGCCCGATGAGCGCGGAACAGGCCGCCGCCTTCGCCGCCCTGCCGGGCGCGGCGGACGCGGTCGCCGTCCGCCGCTGGGACGAGCAGGCCAAGGAGGCGGACGCCGGGACGCCCGGCTTCGAGCACTTCCGGCCGCTGCTCGCCGCCCTGATGAGGTAGCGCGGCGGGGGGGGGGGGGGGGGGGGGGGGCCCCCCCCCCCCCCCCCCCCCCCCCGCGGGGCGCCCCCGCCGGCGGCCCCCCCCCCCCAAAAACCCCCCCCACCGCCACCACCCCAACCCCCACCCCCC
>NZ_JBIVMI010000011.1:0-121876 GCF_044753005.1 Kitasatospora sp. NPDC088548 | reverse complement strand
GCGCGGGCCAGGGCGGCGGCGGCGGGGCCGCGGGGGTTCGCGCAGTCCCGGCCGGGGGGCCCCCCCGGGGTGCGGCCGCCCGGGGGGGGGGGCGGGGGGGGGCCCGCCCCCCCCCCGGCCCGGCCGCTCAGTCGGTCTCCCGCGCGTGCCGCGAAAGCGCCGACGTGGCCAGCGAGTTGTGCACGCTGAACGCCACCGTCCCGGGCAGGTAGCGGTCCTGGGACCACTCCACCGGCGTCCCCGTCGGGTCGGTGGTCCGGCGCCGCTCGCGCAGCAGCGGGCTGCCGCGCCGGCAGCCGAGCAGCCGGGCGTCCTCCGCGTTGGCGGCGACGATGTCGATGGTGTGGTCGGCGTCCGTGAACAGGATGCCGTGCTCGCGCAGCACTTCGGTGTGCGAGACCACGTCGGGCGGCAGCTGGGCGACGATCTCGCCGACCCGCGGCGGGTAGACGGTCCGCTCGACCATCACCGGCGTCCCGGACAGGGTGCGCAGACGGACCGTCAGATAGACCTCGGCGCCCGGCTCCAGGCGCAGCTGCTCACGCTCGGCGGCGTCGGCGGGGCGGCGGACCAGCGAGTCCAGGATGCCGCCGGGCTCCTCGCCCATCGAGTACGCCCAGTGCGTGAAGCTGAGCAGCTCGGAGAAGCTCTGCACCCGCGCGGTGCCCAGCACCACCCGCCGGGTGCCGCGCCGGGAGGTGACCAGCCCGTCCGAGCGCAGCACGGCCAGCGCCTGGCGGACGGTGCCGCGCGAGACGCCGTACTGCTCGGCCAGCGCGCCCTCGGCGGGCAGCCGGCCGGCCTCGCCGTACGCGCCGGTGGTGATCGCCTCGCGCAGGTCGGCGGCCACCTTGCGGTAGAGGGCGCCGGCGGCGCGGTCCTCGGCCGGTGCGGCGGCGGCACGGCCACGGCCCGGCGGCGGGGCGGGCTCCGAGGCCGTCGTGAGGTCCTCGCCCGGCGCGGCCGAGCGGCCCTGGCCCGGCGCGGTTCCTGCGGCCGCGGGGCGGTCGGGCTCCAGTGCCACGTCAGTCAATGTCCCTCCTGGGGCGGTGTCCTGCGCAACCGTACCGGCGCGGACAGCCCGACCTTATCCCGCTGCGCCCTCGAAGCATCGCACTCGGCCGATCGCTCCCGGACGGCCCGATTCGACCGTTCCCGCAGCCGACCCCGGTTCCGGGCCGTCCGTTCACCTTCCCGTCACCGGGCTCCGGCGTACTTACCCCCGTCAGCGAAGTTGGCTAGTCAACTCGGCCCCGTCCGAACCGCCTCTCCGCCCGACTCCGGCCCTCGCGAAGGCCACTCTCAGGACCCCCGGGCCCCCTGAGGCCCCTCGCGAAGGCAGCCCTCGCGAACCTCCCCCTCGCGACCGGCACCCCTCGCAGTACGCCCCCGATCAGGAGACTGACCCGTGACCGTGCACCGTGCCCGCGCCGCCGCCTTCGCGGCCGTACTGACCGCCGCCGCGCTCTCCCTCACCGCCTGCGGCTCCGCCGGTTCGACCACCGCGAAGTCCGGCGACGCCGCCAAGGCCGGCACCAAGGACGCCAAGGACGCCACCTCGCTCGCCGACTTCGGCGGCATGGACGGCCTGGTCGCCGCCGCCAAGAAGGAGGGCAAGCTGCACGCCATCACGCTGCCCCGGGACTGGGCGAACTACGGCAAGCTCATGGACTCGTTCAAGGCCAAGTACGGCATCGAGATCGAGGACGAGAACCCGGACGGCTCCAGCCAGGACGAGATCAACGCGATCACCTCCCGCAAGGGCCAGGACCGCGCCCCCGACGTGGTCGACCTCGGCAGCGCCTTCGCGCTCCAGGCGGTCAAGGACGGCCTGCTCGCCCCCTACAAGGTCGCCACCTTCGACAAGGTGCCGGACACCATGAAGGACGCGAACGGCGCCGCCGTCAACGACTACGGCGGCTACGTCTCCATCGGCTGCGACGCCAAGAAGATCGCCAACTGCCCGAAGACCTTCGCCGATCTGCTCAAGCCGGAGTACAAGGGCCAGGTCGCCCTCAACGGCAACCCGACCAAGTCCGGTTCCGCCTTCGGCGGCGTCTACGCGGCCGCGCTCGCCAACGGCGGCTCGCTGGACAACATCCAGCCCGGCATCGACTTCTTCGGCAAGCTGAAGCAGTCCGGCAACTTCAACCCGGTCGAGTCCACCCCGGCGACCGTCGAGAAGGGCGAGACCCCGATCTCGATCGACTGGTCCTACCTGAACGCCGGCTACACCGACGAGTTCAAGGAGAAGGGCGTCGACTGGAAGGTCTCCGTCCCCAGCGACGGCAGCTACGCCCAGTTCTACAACCAGGGCATCAACAAGTGGGCCCCGCACCCGGCGGCCGCCCGCCTGTGGCAGGAGTACCTGTTCAGCGCCGAGGGCCAGAACCTCTTCCTCGGCGGCTACGCCACCCCGTCCACCTTCGAGGCCCTGAAGAAGGACGGCACCCTGGACACCGCGGCCGCCGCCAAGCTGCCGGCCATCGAGAAGCCGTTCACCACCTTCCCGACCCAGGACCAGATCACGGCCGCCAAGAAGGTCGTCACCGAGAACTGGACCAAGGCCATCGCGGGCTGACATACCGTCACCTCACCTCGAACGGGCTGATCCCACTCATGACCACGGCTCCCACCCCGGTGCCGACCACCCCCGCCGCCACCGTTCCCGGTGGCGGCCCGGGGGCGTCCGCCACCGACACCACCACCGCCACGACCACCACCCCCACCCCGCGCCGCGGCCCGGCGCTGCGCCTCGGCGGCGGCTCCTGGCTCGCCACCGTGCCGCTCTTCGTCTTCTTCGCGATCGGCTTCGGCCTGCCGGCCGTCGCGATCGTGATCGGCGCCTTCACCACCTCCAGCGACGCGGAGGGCGGCGGCGGCCGGTTCACCCTCGACAACGTCACCGCCTCGGTCCAGGGGGCCTACTGGACGGCGATGGTCAGCAGCCTCAAGCTGTCCGCGCTCACCGCGCTGCTCTCCACCGTGATCGGCCTGCCGATCGCCCAGGCCGTGGTGACCTCCCGGTTCACCTGGCTGCGCCAGGCGGTGCTCACCGCCTCCGGCGTCCTGGCCAACTTCGGCGGACTGCCGCTGGCCTTCGCCTTCGTCGCCACCCTCGGCAACGCCGGCGAGATCACCAAGCTGCTCCACCTCACCGACCACGGCTGGTCGCTCTACTCCTTCACCGGCCTGACCGTCGTCTACCTGTACTTCCTCGTCCCGCTCATGGTGCTCACCATCACCCCGGCCCTGGACGGCCTGCGGGTGCAGTGGCGCGAGGCGGCCCACAACAACCGGGCCACCACCGTGCAGTACTGGCGCCACGTCGCGCTGCCGATCCTGCTGCCCTCGCTGCTCGGCGGGTTCGTCCTGCTCTTCGGCAGCGCCTTCGCCGCGTACGCCACCGCCGCCGCCATGGTCGGCGCCACCGTGCCGTTGGTCAGCCGCTCGATCGCCGACGCGCTCTCCGGCAACGTCCTGGTGGGCCAGGGCAACCTCGCCCTCGCCCTCAGCCTCAACATGATCGTGGTGGCCGTCCTGGTGATGGCCGTGTACCTCCCCCTCCAGCGCCGGAGTGCCCGATGGCTCAGCTGACCTCCGCCCGCACCTCGTCCGGGCGCCCGAAGGTGCGCTGGTGGCGCGGTGCCGTCCTGCTCCTCGCGGGCGTCTACTTCGTCGTCCCGCTCGCCGCCTCCGGATACTTCTCCATCGACGACCCGAAGGGCTACTCCTTCGAGGCGTACACCGGCCTGCTGAGCGCCCCCGGCTTCCTCGACAGTCTCTGGCTGACCCTCCAGCTCGCCGTCGTCACCGTCCTGGTGCTGCTGCTCCTGCTGGTGCCCGCGCTGATCGCGGTCCGGCTCGGCGCGCCCCGGCTGCGCCCGGTGATCGACGTGCTCTGCACGCTGCCGCTGGTCGTCCCGCCGGTCGCGCTCACCGCCGGCCTGATCGGCGTGCTGCGCTGGGGCCCGGACTACCTGATGGACACGCCGTTCTTCCAGACCTTCGTGTTCATCCAGGACCCGGACTTCCCGCTGGTCCTGGTCATCGCGTACGTGCTGATGTCGCTCCCGCTCGCCTACCGGGCGCTGGACGCGGGCCTGCGCGCGGTGGACGTCCGCACCCTGGTCGAGGCCGCCCGCAACTGCGGTGCGAGCTGGCCGCGCGCGGTGTTCACCGTCGTCCTGCCGAACCTGCGCGGCGCGCTGCTGAACGCCTCCTTCCTCACCCTGGCCCTGGTGCTCGGCGAGTTCACCGCCGCCTCGATCCTCGGCTACCAGCCCTTCCCCGTGTGGATCTACTCGGTCGGCAACAGCCAGGCCCACATGTCGGTCGCGGTCTCCATCCTGAGCCTGCTGATCACCTGGCTGCTGCTGCTCCTGCTGGCCGCCGTCGGCCGCGAGCGCCGGCACAGGACCACGTCCTGACGTCCGCACCGCTCGGCCGCACCGCTCGGCCGCACCGTTCGACCTCACTGTTCGACCTCCCGACGTCCCGAGCTCCTGAACTCCACGGAGAAACGAACCCCCATGACTTCCCTCGCAGTTGAGAAGACCGCCACCGCCCCGGGCGGCGCCACCGTCGAGTTCCGCACCCTGCGCCGGGCGTTCGGCACCACCACCGCGCTGGACGGCCTGGATCTCACCGTCCGGCCGGGCGAACTCCTCGCCCTGCTCGGCCCGTCCGGCTGCGGCAAGACCACCGCGCTGCGCATCCTGGCCGGCTTCGAGCAGCACGACTCCGGCCAGGTGCTGGTGGACGGCGAGGACATCACCCGGATCCCCGCGCACCGGCGCGACGCCGGCATGGTGTTCCAGTCCTACAGTCTCTTCCCGCACCTGACCGCCGCCGACAACGTCGCCTTCGGCCTTCGGATGCGCGGCACCGGCAAGGCCGAACGGTGCGGTCGCGCCCAGGAGTTGCTGGAACTGGTCGGCCTGCCGCAGCACGCCGACCGCTACCCGCACCAGCTGTCCGGCGGCCAGCAGCAGCGCATCGCGCTCGCCCGCGCGCTCGCCCTGCAGCCGCGCGTCCTGCTGCTCGACGAGCCGCTGTCCGCGCTGGACGCCAAGGTCCGCCTCTCGCTGCGCGAGGAGATCCGGCGCCTCCAGCAGGAGTTGGGCATCACCACCCTGTTCGTCACCCACGACCAGGAGGAGGCGCTCTCGATGGCCGACCGGGTCGCCGTGCTGCGCGCGGGCCGGCTGGAGCAGTGCGCCACCCCGTCCGAGCTGTACGCCCGCCCGGCGACGGCCTTCGTGGCCGAGTTCGTCGGCACCATGAGCCGCATCCCGTGCACCCGGACGGCCGACGGCGTCGAGGTGCTCGGCCGCCGCCACGCCGTGGACGGCACCGCGCCCGCCGAGGGCGAACTGGAGGTCCTGGTCCGGCCCGAGAACGTGTCGCTGGCCCCGGCCGGGGACGGCCCGGCCCTGGTGGTCTCCGCGTCCTTCCTGGGCGCCGTCACCCGGCTGACCGTCCGCCTCGCCGACGGCACCGAGGTCAAGGCCGACCTGCCGACCGAGGCCGCCGCCACCCTGCCGATCGGCTCCCGCGCCGCGCTCACCCTGCCCGAGCGGCCGGTGCTGGTGGACCGCCGTACCGTCTGAACCGACCTGTCCGTCCCTACTGCACTGCCTCTGCCGCCTCTACTGCCTCTGCTGCTGAACCACCGAAGGTACCGCCATGCCTGAGACCCCCCTGCCCGCCGCCGTCCTCTTCGACATGGACGGCACCCTGGTCGACACCGAGCACCTCTGGTGGCAGGCCGCCGCCGAACTCGCCGAGGAACTCCAGCACCCGCTGACCGACCAGGACGCCCCCGAGGTGCTCGGCCAGGCGATCGAGCACACCGCCGCCCATCTGCACCAGGTCAGCGGCACCTCGCTCAGCGAGGCCGAACTCGCCCACCGCCTCGGCGAGTCCTTCTTCGGCAAGGTCTCCGCCGAGACCGTCCCGCGCCCCGGCGCCCTCGCGCTGCTCGCCGAACTGCGGGACGCCCGGGTGCCCACCGCGCTGGTCTCCGCCTCGCCGCGCCGGGTGGTGGAGCTCGTCCTCTCCACCATCGGCCGCGACTGGTTCGCCGTCACCCTGGCCGCCGAGGACACCGAGCGCACCAAGCCCGCGCCGGACCCGTACCTCGCTGCCGCCGACCGCCTCGGCCTGGACCCGGCGGCCTGCGTGGCCGTCGAGGACACCCCGACCGGCGTCGCCTCCGCCACGGCCGCCGGCTGCGCGGTGCTCGCCGTGCCGTCCACCGCCACGCCCATCCCCGACGGCTCCCGGGTCACCCTGCTCGACAGCCTGGTCCACGCCGACCTCGCCCTGCTCGGAAAGCTCGGCGCCCGCCCGGCCGGCTGACCACCGTGCCCTACCTCCTGCTCGCCCTCGCCATCACCAGCGAGGTCTGCGCCACCAGCTGCCTCAAGCTCACCGAGGGCTTCACCCGCCTCTGGCCCAGCCTGGGCGTGGGCATCGGCTACGCGCTCTCCTTCCTGCTGCTCGGCCGGGCCCTGAAGCACATCCCGGTCTCCGTCGCCTACGCCGTCTGGTCGGGCGCGGGCACCGCCGCGGTGGCCGGCATCGGCGTCATCGCCTTCGGCGAGTCCCTGGGCCGCCTCCAGTGGCTGGGCATCGCCCTGGTGATCGTCGGCGTCATCGTCCTCAACCTCAAGGGCGGCCACTGACCGCCGGCGTGTCGGTGCCGGGTGCGAGCATCGGGCGCATGGGAGTTCTCTTCAACTACTACACCGCCGCCGACGACCGGGCCGCCGCCGGGGCGATCGTGCGCGACGACGACGAGCCGTTCGGCACGGGGTACGACGAATTCACGGTGAAGGGGATCGACCCGATGGTCGGCCTCCTTCCCGCCGAGTCCCTCCTCACCGGCAGGCCCGAGGCGCAGCTCGCGGCCGATCCCGGGCGCAACCGGCTGGTCGCGATGCTCGAGGACGGCGAGATCGTCGCCCTGACCATCCCGGACGCGCTCCGCGACGCCCTGACCGCCGCCGACCACCACACGCTGACCGCCGCCGGCCTGGCCTGGTCCCGGTCCGACACCTTCGACATGCTCCCGGACGAGGCCCACCTCACCGAGTTCCTGGAGCAGTTGGCCGCCCTGGCCCGCCGGGCGGCGTCCCGCGGCCACCACCTCTACTGCTGGATCTGCCCGTAGCCACGCACAGCCCCTTCCACCCAGGGCCGGCCCCACCCGTGTACAGGAAGTCGACGCGTCCGACTTCCTGTACACGGACCCCTGGTCGTACGACGGTCGGTTGGGGACGTCATCCAGGTCGAACACGCTGCCGAGCTCACCGGCGGCGGGCGTCTCGACCTTCGGAACGGTGCCCAGACCCGAGTACGTCACGCACGATATCGAAGAGCCCCACCGCTTGCGGTGGGGCTCTTCGACGTTGCCGAAGGAAGCCCGTGCCCATACGCACCGAGCCCTTTATCGCCGGTGATCGCTGCAGCGTCCGGTTCACCCTGGTAAGTGACCCGTTCCGGGTGATCATCCTCCTTGCGCGTCAGGTGTCGGTCATCCCGCCGGCGAACCGCGCCCCTGCTTCGAAGTCGTCGTGGTGCACCCGCACATCCTGGATGCCGAGAGCCCACATCAGATCCGACATCCGCACCACGTACGTTCGCCCGATCTTTCGCAGCGGGCAAGGGAAGTCACCGCGCCTTGCTCGCTTGTACGCAGTGGTCAGGCCCAGGCCCAACGCATCCGCAGCAGTCCGTAGCCCGACCTCCGCGGGGAGACCGAACACTGCCGAGAAAGACACGGACTCATCACGATGACGCTTCATGAGCAGGCCCCCACATCTCGAACAAGGTGGGCTGCTCGCTCAGTGCGTGATGGTCCCCGCCATACGGTCGTCGCAGCCGGGACCGGCTGATCCGACGCACCTGACGCACATGCGCCAGAAGACCCAGGCGGTATGCCAGTGCGCCCAGACGTTCACCCTGCGCCTGTTGGACGAGAGTCCTGGACATCACGTCAACGAACACGACGCTGGCGGGCGTCCTGGTCATAGGCTGAGGCACGACCTCTTCCCGCGCCATGCCCCATCCCCCTACCGGGGTCTCCTTCGGACCGCGTCGTCCGGTCTGCCACCCGGTGGTGAACACCGCGCCCATCAGGTGTTGCTCGATGTCCGCCGGAGCCTCTCTCTTGATAGCCCGTGCGCCTTCCAACACTCCTTGCAGCAGTGCGGAGCCGACATCGGCCCGCTCGGCTCCCGTCTGCCGGGCGATCGAGTACGCCACTCCACGCAGTCGAGGCGCGAGCAGCCACACGGCAATCAGCGTCCAGCTCCGTTCACCCCCGACCTCGGCCTCCTCGCGCAGGTGGCGCGCGATATGACGCCAAGCGGCAGTTCGTTCCGGGTGGCCTGATTCGCCACTGCGGGCCTGGGACCGGAGGTCGTCCAGCGAAATGGGTCCTCCGCTCCCACATAGGGCCGCAGACCCACACAACAGCACCGTGTCGGCGTACTGCTCCTCAACGGATCTGCAAATACGCGCGAAGACATCGGGGGTCTGCGGCGCACTCACCACTTGCCTCCTTCCCGATCCGCACCGGGACCGTCCTGCCCCACGCCCCCACGACCCGGCCATGTGGGCTCATCGGCTTCAAACACCAGGCCCTCAGACGTAGCCTGCGAACCACCGGCACGCGGCGGCTGCGCCCCTTCGGACTGGTAGTAGGTGTCCGAAGGTCGCAAGTAAGCACGCTGCCCGTCCACAGGCCGTCCGTTCCGGTCCGTACCCTGCTCTAGGCTTCCGTGGTTGTCGGCCGCGTAGTTCACGGCGCCTCCGTCGCTGGAGATGCGCGGCCCAGGTACTTTTCGCGCGCCTGGTAGAGGTGACCGCTCCCCGTGTGGACCGGCCCCTGGGGCTCGCTGACGAAGGTTCCGGAGAGGTCTCCGTTGAGGTTCCCGATCCCGCCGCGCTGACGGTGCTTGATCCCCCTGGCCCTCACCCCGGCGCCTCCGGCCCCGTCTGCGCCCTCCTCCAACGGGGCCGAGGCGGACTGATACCCGTTGCTCCGCGCGGCAGCTGCGAGTTCGGGCAACAACTTCACGAGGTCGTCGGCCAGTCCCATCAGGTCGGCACCCGCGTTGCGGTGGTTGATCCTGCGGTACTGGCAGTCGGCGAGACCTCCGATCTCCGCAGGAAGGTCCTCATGCCGAAGCCGCTTCACTCCCCCGACCAGCAGGGGGATGACGACGGCTCCGGTTTCGAGCGCCTCGGAGATCTCCCGCCGGGTCCAGTCTTCCTTGTCCTCCAGGAGGCTCTGCCCGCCGGAGCCCCCGACCTCCAGCCAGCGGGGGCCAATCACAGCCAGCAGAACACTGCTGCGCCGGACGGCGGCGAGCAGTTCCTGGGGAAAGCAGCTCCCCGGCCCGATGGACTTGCTCGCCCGGAAGACGTTCTCATTACCGAACACCCGCGACAGCTCCCTGTCCACGAGTGTGGCGGTTGCCTCCTCGTCGTTGGTCCGGTAATTCACAAAGATCAAATGCATGCAGGATTCCGTCCTGTGTGATGCGCTCAGTCTGGTGAACAGTGCCTCGCGGGCCTCCGGCATCCAAATTACGGGCGCCATTCTGCCCGCATGATGCATACAGGATCACCGTCGGGCAACATTTGCTTCCGGCCCGGCGAACAGACATAAGGCGATATCCAGTCCACGCCACGGCGACGGGAAATCGGTAGTCAGTTGGCGCCGTTCAGGGCATTGACCAGTGCAGGACGAAGCTCGCGCACCGCCGGGCTTCCCCGGAACCGTGACCATTCACAGCCCAGCCGACACACGTCCGTTCGCACGGTAGCGGAGGGCATGACGCTCATGAAAGCCAGCAGATCCCGAGCTGTTTCGCAGGAGTTCTCGACCTCGCCCGACGCCGCCAGCACCAAGGCATGTCGAAGTCCGTACCGCGTTCGGGTATTCAGAGCGTGCGGCGCGATGCGCCGACACTCCCGTTCCAGCACGTCGGCTGCCTGCCGGGGTCGGCCCAGGTCGTACAGACACCACCCCGTCACCATGGAAACGGGGTCCACCAACTGCGTTGTGCCGAGAACCAGGTTGTCCTGCGTGCTCCCCTCTACAGCCAGGAGATCACGTGCCTGGTCCAGCGCTCGCCCGCAAGCCCTCTCGTCGCCAGCGAGCGCATGCCCCTGAGCCTCCCGCTGGGCTGCCAGACCCCTGATCCGGGGAGGTGCGCCGCTGTGCTGTGCCTGCTGCGCAAGTGCGATGGTCCGGGCTGCGTTTCCGTTGTAGTACGAGACGAGCGCGCGACGCACCAGCACGTAGTCCGCCAGGTGTTCGTCGCCACCGGCGCGAGCCAGTTCAACCGCCTCGGCGGTGGCGTTCAGCGCCCCAGCCTCATCACCGTCCTCCTGAGCCACCCACCCGATGTACTCGGCGAAACGGGAGGCCGTAACGAGCAGACCGGCCCGCGAGGGACCAGTGGTACGGGAAGCCAGCGCGATCACGGTCGATGCCTGTGAGCGGAGTACGGGCAGCATCGCGGAGGGTGCCAGGCTCTGCCCCAACTGCTTCATCCGGTGCAGCTGGTCCTGGTGAAGAGCGCCCGGAGGTAGCTCGCCATCACTGACGCGATCAGCCCGTTCCCCCTCCGCAAGACGAGCCGCGAGCAACGAGCCGACCCCTGTAGCGATCACTTGCCGACGCGCCGGCTTCGACTTTTTCGCTGCGGATTCCACCTCGGCTGAGAACGTCCACCGCAATCGTCCTCCGGCGTCGAAATAAGCATCGCAGCACTGGACCAGATTCATGGTGGGAGAAACGGCTCCCCGCTCGATCTTCGAGAGGTCTGCTCTGCCGCAGCTCGTGACATCGGCCAACTGCTGAAGCGTCATACCCGCGCCCTCACGCAACCGACGCAGCTCCGGACCGAAACGTAACGAGATGTCCATGAACCTGCCTCTCCCCATTGCCCTGATAGGCCGCCGGATCACCCTTAGGCCACCTCTGCTGAAGATTCTGGCACGGCCGGACGCTGTTCTGCCGAGTAGAGCGATGTTTCATGTTTCCTCCTTCTTCACGGTTGGGCGGAACCGTCGCGCGCATACGCGTCCATACCCCTGTCGTCTGCGGGCACCGACCGTTCGACCTGCGGGAACCCGTTGAGGTCGCGACGGCGTAGCGGCACTCTCGGAGGGCGGGGCACCACTCCGCATCCGCCGGGGCCCGCGAATTACCTCTGCCGACTGCACAGACCGACTATCGTGACGACGAACCAACCAGGGGGACACGTGTTGTCAGAAGCCTTACGCGCGATCGCGGCAGATGCGGGTTTTGCCATCATCGATACAGCAGGCACCGATCTCTGGCCGCCTTTTCGGTACCAGGTGGCCTCCTGGCTCGCCCAGGACGGCGGGCAGGCCGAACGGTCGGAGCTGGCCCGCCTGGCAGAAACCGCTGCTGCTCTGCGGGCAGCCGGCGACGCGGAAGCCCGGAGCATCGCCGCCCGCCACGCAGTAGTCTGGCAGGACCGCTTCATCGCCCTGCTGGAGCAGCTCGGTACCGCTGAGCGCGATCCGGCGGCAGCGCGTCTGCAGCGTCTCGTACGTGATCACTCCACCGGAAACACCGGAGCCACCACTGGCCCCGGCGTCATCACCGGTCAGAACGTACGCATCCAGGCCGACCGCAGTTCGCTCGCCGCAGGCATGGTGAACGGGGACGTGCACATCGGTTTCCCTCCCATCCCGGATCCGTCACGGGGCTGAGCGGACCGGGTAATTCAGTCCCAATCCACACGAATCATGCTGATCATCGCGTTCGTCCCCCCACCACAGCCGGGGCTGCGGCAGCTGGCCCGTCAGGCACCGTACAGGCATCCGACCACAGCGTTGCTGTGGGCTCCTGGACCCAGTACGTTTTCGTCGGACCACACCAGGCCGAAGAGAACGCTTCTCCCTGTCCGGACACCACCGACGCCGATCGGCGAGCTGTTCACGCGGCGCAACGGCGCTTCCTGCGGCGCGCCGACCGGGTGCGACCACCGTTCGGTCTGGCCGTCCGCTCCCATGCGCAAGAACTGTTCGGACGTCTGGTCGCAGTGGACGGGCCGACAACCATCGTGTGTGAGGGTCCCGCGGGCATGGGGAAGTCGACGGTGGCGGGAGAGGTCATCACCATGGCGGAAGACCGGGGGTGGCCCGTCCTGCCCTTCCGGATGGACGAGGTGGAGGCGGACGACCGGACTGCCGAAGCCGTGGGACGGCGGCTGGGGCTCCCCGCTTCTCCCGCCACGCTGATCGCCCGGGTAGCGAAGGGCGCTCCGGCACTGCTCGTCGTGGACCAGCTAGATGCGGCGAGCAGCTACAGCGGCCGGATCCCCGATGTCTTCGAGGCTGTGGACGACATGCTGGAGGCGCTGGCCGCCTCGCCGAACATCAGGGTCGTCCTGGTAGCCCGGACCATCGATGTCGAGAAGGACCCGCGCCTGACGAGCCTGGTCGGCAAGGAGGGAACGGCTGAGCGGTTCCGGCTGGGACTTCTCGACGACCAGGCCGTGAGTAACGTCCTTGAAGCGGGCGGTACATCTTCGCAGGTACTCGGCAGGGACACCCTGGATCTCCTTCGCACCCCCCTGCACCTCGCGGTCTTCAGCAGACTTTCGAAGAGGGCACGGACGACGCCGTACCGGAGCCTGCAAGAGCTCTACGCCCAGTACACGGACGAGTCCCGCCGCGAGGTCGAACGGTCACTCCCCGCTGATGCCTGGCCGGACATCACCCGTCAGTTGGTCGACGAGATGAGCCGACGCGAGACCGTCACTGTCCCGTATGCGCTTCTGGACCGGTTCGCCAGGACCGACCTGGCCGTGCTCGTCTCGGCGGGGGTCCTGCTCCATGCGGACAACGACCGCATCGGGTTCTTCCACGAGACGTACTTCGACTACCTCTTCGCCAGGTCCTTCGTCCAGTCCGGTAAGGATCTCCACGACTTCCTCGCGGCGAGCGGTCAGGCCCTGTTCCGTCGGGCCCAGACCCGGCAGGTGCTGGAGCATCTACGTGATACGGACCGGGCGGAGTTCAGACGCACGGTCGTCCGCCTGCTCACGTCGGACCTGGTCCGGCCTCATCTGCGGTTCGTCGTCCTCGCCGTACTCGAACAACTCGATGCCACGAGCGAGGACTGGGCAGCCCTGGACCCTCTCGCGTGGGACGAGGGAGTCACCGCAGGCAAGCTACGCGTTCTGCTGGCCCTGCCCGCATGGTTCGATGCGGCCGACACCGGGAGGTGGGAACAGTGGCTCGCCACCCCCCGATTGGTCCCTCTGGTCTTCCCGCAACTGACATGGTGCACCCCGCATCATCCCGCGCGCGTGCTGGAACTCGTCGCGCCGTACTCGGACGCCGACGAATCGTGGCGTCAGCGACTCCTCGGCTGGGTCTGCACGTGGCCTTCGGTGTTCTCCATGGACCTGGTCCGCACGCTCATCGACCGCGGTGACTTCGACAGCGGGCACGCCGGGGCCTCCGACACCGGCGCTGACTTCTGGTATCTGTTCGAACAACTCGCCGAACAGGAGGCGGCCTCCGCGACCCGCCTGCTGGGATCCTTCCTCGCGCGGGGGCTCCAACGGGCCGTGGCAGCCGGGCACGGTGATCCGTTCGATTCCGGTCATCTCTCCATGACCGGAGGCTCCCATGTGGGCACCCTTGTCTCCGAAACGGCCGCGGCGGCCCCCGAAGAAACACTCGAACACGTTCTGCCGTTCGTGATCGCCGTCGCAGAGGCGAGCCACGCGGCCCATGCGGACAGGGACACGGTGCGCCCCCGGTGGTCCTTTCCCCCCTCCCCGTTCGATCCTGACTTCGATGAAGCCCTGTACACGGCGGCGCATGACACCCTGCGCACACTGGCTCAACAGGATCCCTCCTCTGTCACAGAAGCCATGGGAGTCCTGGCGGCAAGTGGCGGGCGGGCCCTGGCCTTGCTCACCTGTCGGACCTATACCGTGTGGAACCAACCGGACGAAGCGCTCGCGTGGCTGATGGCGGACCCCGGACGCTTGCACCTCGACTGGCGGGACAGCGCGTGCTGGGCCTCGCGTGAACTCATCGCCGGGGCGACGCGGGATTGCCGGGACGACACCTTGAGCCGGCTCGTCCGGCTGCTTCTCCGCCACTACCCGAGCTGGGAGCGTCGCCCCGAGCACCGCCACATGTTCGGGCGCACGCAGTACGTGCTCCTCGGAGCAGTCGACGAGAGACGCCGAAGCCCGGAGGTGGCGAGACGTCTCGGCGAGTTGGAACGCAAGTTCGCGCGGTATCCCCCAGTTGGGCCGCGCCATGTGGAGGCCCACTGGGTCGGCCCCCCGATCGCCTCGTCCGCCGGCGAACACATGACGGATGCTCATTGGCTGAGCGCACTGAGAAAGTACACCGAGGAAGGCGTCGACTGGAGCAGGGGCCGCCCGAAGGGCGGAGCCCGCGAACTGGCCTCTCTGCTGGGGTCTCTGGCCAGTCGCCAGCCGGAGCGATTCGTCCGGCTGGGCTTCACATTCGACGAAAGCATCCCGCCTCCTGCGTTCACCGCCCTGATCAACGGGGTCGCCGGAAAGGTGCAGGTCAGCAACCTGTTGGACCTCTGCGCCCATGCCCGCCACCTCGTTGGAGAGCACGTAGGCCGGGCCGTTTGCGGAGCGATCCTCACCGCAGCGCCGCACGCCGCGACGCACCTTGCCACGATCCGTCTGCTGAACAGCTGTGCCAACGATCCCCATCCCGCTTCTGAATCGGCGCGGACCGAGTCGCACCCAGGGCAGTACTACTACGGCGGGGACCTCCTGACAGCGGGAATGAACTCCACACGGGGGGAGGCTGCCCTCGCCATCGGTGCCCTCCTCAGGGCAGCAGACGCCCCTGTAAAAGATCTCCTCCCATTGCTCGACCGGCTTGCTCGGGACCCGGTCATGGCCGTTCGGGTGTGCGCCGCGGAGCCGGTGACCGCGCTCCTACGCCTTGCTCCGAGGGAAGCGCTGGATCTCGCAGAATGCCTCTTCACCGGAGTCCCGGTGGACGTCCACGATGCCCTCACCACCCACGAGCTGCTCACCTGGGTCCTCCTTCACGACACCGAGCGCTTCGCACCGGAACTGATCCGGGCGCTCGAAGGCCCCGCAGAAGCAGCACGACACGCCGGAGCGACTTGGTCCGTTCTGGCTATGCAGGGACGCCTGATTCCCTGCCTGCCCATAGGACCTGACGCACTGACCTCGGCGGCACGTCAGGGGGCCGCCGAGATGGCTGCCAGCGATCCCGTTCATGGCGCACCGCTGCTCCGAGGCATGTTCCATGACAGTGACACGGCGGTGCGTGAAGCGGCAGCACGCTCCATGCGCGCCGTGGCCGAGTTGCCACCGGAGGTCGCGGACGACCTCATCGGTTCCTTCCTCTCCAGCCCCGCCTTCTCCGAGCACCCCGAAGCCCTGGCTCAGTCACTTTCCCGGTCGACACTGCGCCTGCCCTCCCGGGGACTCGAAGCGTGTCAGGCACTGGCAGCGGTTTCGGAAGAGGGCAGCAGGGAGGGCCGACGCGGGTACGCTCTGATTCAGCGGTACCTGATCGAGACGGTGCTGCGTCTGTACCGGCAGGGGGATCCTGCGATCCGGACCCAGTGCCTCGGCATCATCGATGGCCTCTACCGCGTGGACGCACACGGACTGAACGACGCTCTTTCCGGAGAGCGCTGAACCCTCGTGACGTCACGATCGGCCGCGTGGGGAGCCGCTCGACCGCTTCAGCCGGGCCAGGCTGGTGAAACGCACCTCGGACGCCGCCGACCGCCGCAGCTTTGTCGCGCGTCAGCGGCCAGGCCGGCCCCCTGCCGCACGCCTGATGTTCCCGGACCGGAACGGTCCCCGACGGGGAGTTCCGCCAGCAGTACGAACACCTGTACCGGCCGTCACGCGGGCGGCGGAGCGACCACCAGCGACGAGGACGACAGCGCCCGCTTCGTTCAGCTAAAACGACCACCCCAGCATGTGTCAGCAGATCGGTGACCATCTTGCTGGTCCGTACTCCTCCTCGGTTGAGTAGCCAGCACCACCCGTCTCAAGAGCACTGCGCCAGATCCCCGTGTACCGGAACGGGAGAACTGGAACGGTGCCCACGCGACAAGGTCCGCCGAGCCGTTCGACTACGGCTCGGCGGACCGGGTGGCTCTCGTGCCCGGGCTCGCTCAGCGGCCGGTCAGCAGGCCCGGCAGTTCGGCGATCGAGGCGAGGACGTGGGTCGCGCCGTCCGCCCGCAGGCGGGCCTCGTCGTGGGCGCCGGTCAGGACGCCGGCGACGACGGAGGCGCCCGCGCGGGTGCCGGTCAGCATGTCGTAGCCGGTGTCCCCGGCCACCGCGACCTGGCGGACGGAGTCCGTGGCCGTGCGCAGCAGGGCGGTGAGGGCGAGGTCGGGGTACGGGCGGCCGCGGCCGGCCTCGGCGGGGCAGAGGGTGAGGTCGGCGACGGACTGCCAGCCGAGGGCGGTCAGGATGCGGTCCTGGGTGGCCCGGGAGAAGCCGGTGGTGAGGACCACCTTCCGGCCCTGGCCGCGGAGTTCGGCGATCGCCTCGGCCGCGCCCGGCAGTGCGGCGCAGTGGCCCGCGTCGACCAGGTCGTGGTAGGCGGCCTCGAAGGCCGCGTTGGCCCGTTGGGCCTTGTCCTCCGCGCCGAACAGGTGGCGGAAGACGGAGATCTTGGACTCGCCCATGGTGGCCCGGACGTGCTCCAGCATGCGGGCGTGCTCGGGGCTGCCGGCCTCGACGCCGAGCGAGCCGGCGGCGGCCTGGAAGGCCTGCTCGACCAGGCCGTCGTCGGCGACGGTGGTGCCGGCCATGTCGAGCACGACCAGGCGGATGTCAAGCGACATGTTCGGTTCCTCCTACAGGTTGGCGAGGTCGGCGGTGGTCTCGGCGATGGCGGGCGAGCAGGTCATGCCGCGGCCGCCCGGGCCGGTGACCAGCCAGACGCCGTCGCGGACCCGTTCACGGTGGACGACCCGGGTGGTGTCCACGCACTGCGCGTACACCCCGGCCCAGCGGCGGCGCACCCGGGGCAGCGGGCGGCCGAGCAACTCCTCGGCCACGCCCACCAGGTGGTCGTACGGGTCCTCGACCACGTCGAAGCCGAACGGCTGGTCGTACTCGTGGGTGTCTCCGATGGTGAGGCCCCCGTCGCGGCGCTGGACCATCAGCAGCTGCATCCTGTGTTCGGCGGCGACCGACGGCTGCGGCTGGACGGCCTTCAGCCGCTCCAGCGCGGCGCCCGCGAAGGCGGGGTAGTAGCGGAAGCTGTCGCCGTCGGCGACCGAGGTGGTCAGCGTCTCGCCCAGCGGGTCGGTCTGCATCATCTGCAACCGCACCTTGCGGACGGGCAGTCGGGGCGCCAGCTCGCGGACCAGGCCGCCCAGCCAGGCGCCGGTGCAGAGGACGACCAGGTCGCCGGTGTGCACGTCGCCGTGGTCGTCGCGGACGGCGTTCTCGCCGATCACCTCGCGGACCTCGCGCCCGGACAGGAAGGTGTAGCGGCCGCTGGCCAGCAGGGCGGCGCGCAGGGCGGGTTGGGCGGTGCGGGGTTCGACGGCGGCATCCCGTTCGCATGCCAGCGCGCCGAGCAGCCTGCCACGCAGCGCCGGGTTCTGCGCCCTCGTCTCGTCGGCGTCGAGCAGCCGGTAGCCGCGCGCCTCGGCGTCGGGGAGGGTCAACGCTTCTTCCGCGACGGCGAGTTCGGCCTCGGTGCGGATCGCGGTGAGCGATCCGTTGGCCCGGAAGCCGAGGTCGGGCACCCGGGCGCCGATCCGCTCCCACAGCTCGCGGGCGCGCAGCGCGGTGTCCAGTTCCTCGCCCTCCGCCCGGCCGCTGACCCAGACCAGGCCGAAGTTGCGCACGGAGGCGCCGCGCGCCTCGGCCTCGCGCTCCAGGTGGACGACCTCGTGGCCGCGTTCGACGGCCTGCCAGGCGTGCATGGTGCCGAGCACGCCCGCTCCTACGACGATGACTCTCATGCGGCCAGACTGGTGCGGCGAGGTGTCCGAGGGGAGTCCGAGCAGCGGCGCCGAGGTGAACCGGCCGAAAAGTTGTACAGACAACCCATGGCCGGTGCGCCGGGTGACACCGCGGCGGCCCGCGATGTCACCCACGGCCCGCCCGGTCAGGCGGCCCGGACCGGGTCGGTGCCGAGCCACCAGGCCGGGGCGGCGGTGCCGTCCGTGGTGCGGCCGTCCGCGTGCACGTAGTGCCGCACATCGCGGCCGGGCTCGCGCAGTTCACCGTCGAGGGCGCGCTCCAGCCACTCCGCACCGAAGCGGAACACCTCGGCGGCGGTGCCGCCCAACGGGTGGAACTCGTTCTCGTAGACCCGCATCTCCTTGGGCGCGCGGATCCGGTCGTAGGTCGCCATCGCCTGCTCCAGCCGGGTCAGTTCGTCGAACTCGCCGATGCCCACGAGGACCGGACAGGTGATGTCCGCGACGAGGTCGCCGAGCGGCATCCGGGAGGCGAGCTCGCGGTCGAATGCCTCCTCGTCCTCATAGCCGGCCATGAACATGTAGTTGTTCTTGAAGGTCGGCTGCGCCCGGTTGAAGATCGTCTCGAAGTCGCCGCTGACGCCCTCGAAGCCGGCCAGCGCGGCCAGTCGCGGGTCGGTGGCCGCCGCCCGCATCCCCCAGTAGCCGCTCATGCTGATGCCGAACATGCCGATCCGCCGCGGGTCCACCTCGGGCAGGTCGGCCAGGTAGTCGATGTAACGGCCGATGGCACGCTCGTAGTTGGTGAGGTCGACGGTGAGCCCACCGGCCCGGGACTCGCCCTGGCCGGGCCCCTCGATCGAGAGCGCGACCACACCGCGGGAGGTGTAGTAGCGCTCCGCGGCGTAGATGTAGTCCTCCTTGATCATGTCCATCCCCGGGCCGAGGATGACCGCCGGCGCGTCCTCGACGGCCCCGGCCGGCAGGTGGAGCAGGGCGTGGATGTGCGAGCCCTCGAAGTCCAGCACCACCCGGCGCACCCGGCGGCCGCGCAGCTCGCCGAGCCGCGCCACGCAGTGGCTGGTCCGCTCCCGGAACGCCCGCTTGCGCGGGTCGGCGGCGTCGAAGACGGAGTACTGCGCCCGGCCCCACATCACGGCGGCACGCAGGTAGAGGTCGGCGGCGGTGCGGTCGTAGCCGCCGGCCTCGTGGTGGGCGGCCCGCTCCTCGGCCTGGCCGGCCACGGTGGCCCACGCCTTGGGCAGCATGGCGCCGCTCCGGACGAGGGCGAAGACCTTGTCGAAGTCGGTGTGGTCGTGGCCGAGCTGTTCCATCGTGCCCTTGGCCTGCGGGTGCAGGGCGTCGAAGCCGCCCTGCGCGAGGGCGATGTCCAGGGCCCAGCTCTGTCCGGTCGATCGCATGGTCATGGGAGGTACGCTCCGTTCGGCGCAATTACATAAGTACTTAATCATTAAGTGCTTACACTTGCCGTGCTGTCAACCCGCCGCCGAAGGAGCACCCTCATGACCGACCCGGAACACCCTCGACCCAGCGCCGACCACCGGCCCTCCGACCGGGGCGGCACCCGCGCCCTCGCGCTGGACGGGCTGGCCCGCGCCGCCTACAGCCTCAGCGCGGCGGACGCCCGGCTGCGCGGCCGGGCCACCCGCACCCGCGGCGCGCTCTCGCTCACCCACGCGCGGGCCCTGCGCGTGCTCGCCGACGAGGGGCCGCTGCCGGTCAGCCGACTGGCGGCGGGCACCGAGACCACCGCCGCGGCCGCGACTCAGCTGGTCAACGGCCTGGAGGAGGCCGGCTACGTCACCCGCGAGCGGCCGGAGCACGATCGCCGGTCCGTCGTGGTCACCCTCACCCCGGACGGCCGCGAGCGGCACCGCCTGCGCCAGCAGGCACTGGCGCAGGCCCTGGAACGGCTGACGGCCGGCCTCGACGCCGCCGAGGTCGACACCGTCACCACCGTCCTGCGCGGCCTGGCCGAGGTCTACGACGAGCTCTGAACGCCCGCGCCCACGGAGAAGAGCCGGGGCCACCGACGAGGACCGGCCGACGAAGCCCGACAGGACAGGCCCCCCGGGCCGGGAACCGCACCCCTCCCGGCCCGGGGGGCCACGCCCACCGCACCGCTACCGCAGCACGCCCGCCCGCAGGTAGTTGCGCCGCCCGAAGACCGGCTCGTCCACCGCCGTCAGCTCCTCCACCTGGAACCGGTACAGGGCCGCCGCGCCGCCGCCCGTCAGGAACTGCCGCCGCACCTCCGCGTCCTGGGCGAAGGACGGGAACCGGCCCTGGTACGCGGCCAGCGCCGCCTCCGCCTGCCGCCCCCACGCCTCGCCCGCGCTGCCGGACAGCTGGACACCGCGCAGCTGCTCGCCGAAGACCGGCGGCGGCAGGAAGACGGTGGCGGCGGCCCGGGCCTCCTCCGCGAGGTGGTGGCTGTGCCGGGTGGAGCGCTCGCTGACGAAGTACAGGACGAGGTCGTCGTCGTGCGCGAAGAAGGCGAGGTTGGCGTGCGGGCCGCGCTCGTGGCCGGCGGTGGCGAGGGTGAGCACCATGGCCTCGGCCAGCAGCCCCTCCACGCCCTTGCGCAGCTCCTCGGCGGGCCGGTCCCCCTGGGTGACGTCGAGTCGGTACGGCATTGGCACATCCCTCCCGCCGGCACGCCCACGGCGCGCCCCTGGCACGACTGAGCCGGGCGGGCGCCCCTCGGGAGGGGCCCCACGCCCGGCTCACATGCTCTCCCCGCCGCCCCGGCCGCACAAGGGCCGTGCGGGGCAAGGGAATCAGCGCCGCTGCGCCTCCAGCGGCGCACCGCGGCCACCCGTCGCCATGGCGCCCGTGCAGAGCAGCGGCCGCAGCGGGCCGCTGCGCGCCCGGTCCACCAGGGGCGCCGCGCGCCCGGCGGCCAGTGCCAGCGGGATCGCGACCAGGACGCCGACCAGCGCGCCGACCAGCACGTCGTGCGGGTAGTGCACACCGACCCAGACCCGGGAGGCGCCCATCAGCACGGCGGCGATCCCGGCGATCAGGCCCAGCCGCCGGTTCACGAACCAGAGCGCGGTCGCGGCGGAGAACGCGATCACCGTGTGGTTGCTCGGGAAGGACCAGTCACCGGCGCCCGGGCAGGCCTCCAGCGAGACGCTGCCGGCGATCTGCGCGCACGGCCGGACCTCCTCCACCGCCCCCTTGAACACCGAGTTGACGGCATAGGCGACGATCACGATCAGCGGCGAGGCCAGCACCTTGGCCATCAGCGCCGACCCGGTGCCGCGCGCCCGCCACCACGCGTAGACCATGAAGACCGCGAACAGGCCGAGCCCGAGCGCGGACCAGACCTTGACCAGCTCATCCAGCCAGTGCGGCGCGGCGTCCGCCCACCCGATCACCCGGGTGTAGAGGCCGCCGTCGATACCGCTGCCGTCGTACACGGCCAGCGCCCGGGAGGACATCACGCGTCACCTCCGTGACGCCGCGCCGTACGGGCGCGGAACAGTTCAAGAACAATCGGGATCACGGAGACAACTACTACCAGACCGATGATGGGGAGCAGATAACGGTCGATGCTGGGTACGGACGAGCCGAGCGCGTACCCGGCCAGCACCACTCCGACGGTCCAGACCGCCCCGCCCGTCACCTGCCAGAAGGTGAACGAGCGGACCGGCACCTCCAGCACGCCACAGAGCGGATTCAGCACCGTTCGGACCACCGGGATGAACCGGGCGAGCACGATCGCCTTGCCGTAGCCGTACTTGGTGAGCAGTTCCTCGGCGCGCTCGACGCCCTGCTGGAGGCTCTGCCGCCTGGAGCGGCGCAGCAGCGCCCGCCCGCCGCGCCTGCCGATCACATAGCCCACCTGGGCACCGGCCAGCGCCCCGATCAGGGCGGCCGGCAGCACCTGGTACAGCTCCAGCTGCGGCCCCTTGGTCGCGCCGGGCACACAGAGCAGGCCGGCGGTGAACAGCAGCGAGTCGCCGGGCAGGAAGAACCCGACCAGCAGGCCGGTCTCGGCGAAGAGCACGACGGCGATGCCGAGCGCGCCGAACGCGGCGAGCAGCGACGAGGCGTCCAGCAGGTTCACGGCGAGGGCGTGAACGGCCGGAACGGCGGGCGACTGGAGCAAGGCTGGCGGACCTCCCGTACGTTGGAGGGCGCGCCCGCGAGGCGCACCCTCGACCGTCTACAGTGACGTAGACGGTCTACATGACTGTAGACGAAACCTGGAGGAATCGCCGCCATGTCCGACGTACCGTCCGCCCGCCGGCCCGCCGGGGAGCTGGAGGCCGAGGTGCTGGCCGCCCTCTGGTCAGCGCGTCACCCGCTGACGCCGCAGGACGTCCAGGCGGCCCTCGGCGGTGACCTCGCCCGGACCACCATCGCCACGATCCTCGCCCGGCTGCACGACAAGGGCACCGTGGAGCGCACCCGGACGGGCCGCGCCTACGCGTACATCCCGACCGTCCAGGACCCGGCCGGCCTCGCCGCCCGCCGGATGCACACCGAGCTGGGCCGCGAACCGGACCGTTCGACCGTGCTGGCCCGCTTCGTCTCCGACCTCTCCGTCGAGGACGAGCGGCTCCTCCGCGAACTTCTCGGCGACGGCGACGGCGACGGCGACGGCGAGCCGACCGAAGCGGGCCACATGACCGGCACGGCCGGCCCGGCCGGCCCCGACCAGTACGGCGGGGGCGCGCCCGGAGCGGCCGCGTCATGATGATCGCCGTCTGGGCGCCGCTGCTGCTCCCCCTCCTCGCCGCCCCGCTGGCCCGCCGCCTCGCCGACGCGCTGTCGCCCCGGGCGGCCGCGTGGACGCTGGCCGGCACCGCCACCGTCCTGGCCGGCGGCACGCTCTGCTCGCTCGGCCTGCTCGCCGCCGCCGGACTGCTCCAGCTGCCGCCGGTCGCCGCGCTCGGCCACCTCTCACTGCCCTGGCTGACCTCGGCCGCGCCCGCCGCCGCGCTGTCGGCCGTGCCGGCCGGTCTGGCGCTGGTGGCCCTGGCGGCGCTGGCCGTCCGGACCGCGCGGCACCGCCGGCTCGACCTGCGCACCGCCCGGGCGGCACTGCCCGCCCCGGCCGCGCACCCCGGGGACCCGCGCCCCGACGACGCACACCGCGAGACCCCGCGCCCCGACCGGCATCCGGACATGCGCCCCCCACGCGCCTCCGTGCGCCGGGCGCGCACCGAGCACCCCCGGGGCCTCCGCGCCCTCCGCGCCCTCCTCGACCGGGCCCGCGCCCTGCTCCGCCCGGACCACCACCCGCTCGCCGTCCTGGACGACGAGTGCGCCGACGCCTTCGCCCTCCCCGGACGGCTCCGCCGCCCCGGCCGGCCGGGCGAACCGGGCCGGATCGTGGTCACCTCCGGAATGCTGCGCGCCCTCACCGCCCCGGAACGGGCCGCGCTGCTCGCCCACGAGCGCGCCCACCTCGCCGGCCGCCACCACGTCTTCCTCGCCCTCGCCGAGCACGCCGCCGCCGTCCACCCCGCACTGCGGCCGCTGCGCGCGCCGCTCGGCTACCACCTGGAGCGCTGGGCCGACGAGGTCGCCGCGGAACGGGTCGGCGACCGCACCGTCACCGCCCGCGCGGTCGGCCGCGCCGCCCTGGCGGCCAGCCGCTCGCCCTGGCCGGCCCGGCCCCGGCTGGTCCCGGCCGCCCACTCCGGGCCGGTTCCGCGCCGGGTCGCGGCCCTGCTGCAGCCGACCACCGCCGCGCCCGCGGCCCGGTCCGGCACCGGCCGCCGCGCCGCCGCGTTCGCGCTCGCCGCCTGCCTGGCGCTCACCACCGCCGCGGCGCTGGACGCCACCGCCGACCTCCACCACACGGTCGAGGCCGCCCAGCAGGGCGCCGCGACCGACCGGTAACCACCCGCCGGAAGCCCCCGCCCCAACCCCCGCCGCACCCCTACCGCACCCCCAGCGCGATCCTCACCGCGATCCCCGACCCGCAGGTACCGCAGGCGCCACCAACCGCCCCAGCAACACGACATGTCCATTTTCATACCGTCGGGTATGCCGACTTGGCAGACCCCATGCCCAGGATCGAACAGCCCCCGTACGCTTTCGTCAGCGCGTCGGCCCCGACGCGTCCTCGAACGGCGGCGAGGAGCAACCCGAGTGCGGCAGACCGGACGGCAGACCCGACGACCCGAGCGTCGAACTCCGCAGACCGCGGCGGAGCTGGCCAAGGTCCACGACCGCACCCTCGCCGAGGCCACCGCCAGGGACCTGGCCCCGGACGCCCCGCTCGACGACGACCCGGCCCGGCTCCAGCCCCGCCCCGAGATCGGCGACTCCTGGGCCCGGCTGCGCCGCCTGGGGCTCGACCCGGACGCCGGCGCCGCCGCCGTCCACCTCGGCCCCGCCGAGATCGAGCACCGCCGCCGCACCAGCGGCCTCGACGCCGTCCTGCCCGTCCTGCGCGACACCCTGCTCGAACCGGTCGGCCAGACCCCGCTGATCCTCGCCATCGCCGACGCCGAGGGCCACGTCCTCTGGCAGGAGGGCGAGCGCGGGCTGCGCCGCAGCGCCGACCGGATCGGCTTCCTCACCGGCGCCCGCTGGGTCGAGGAGAGCGTCGGCACCAACGGCATAGCCGCCGCCCTGCGCGCCCAGCGCCCCATGCACGTCCACTCCTCCGAGCACTACCTGCGCAGCCACCACTCCTGGACCTGCGTCGCCGCACCGGTGCGCGACCCGGGCACCGGGCGGCTGATCGGCGCCATCGACCTCAGCGGCCCGGCCCACAGCGTCCGGCCGTACCTGCTGCAGCTGACCGCCACCGCCGCCCGGCTCGCCGAGACCGAACTGCGCGCCCGCCGCCTGGAGTCGCTGCACCACCTGCGCACCCTGGCCGCCCCGCTGCTGGCCCGGGTGAACGGCCCGGCGCTGGTGGTGGACGCCGCCGGCTGGACCGCCGCCGCGGCCGGCCTGCCGCCGCCCACCCGGCTGCGACTGCCCGCCGAGGGCTGGGGCTCGGCCGCCGTGCACTGGCTGCCCAGCCTCGGCGAGTGCGTCATAGAGCCGCTGGCCGACGGCTGGCTGGTCCGCCCGGTCCGGCCGCAGGACGATGCCCGGGCGGAGGACGACGACGGCGCCGCCGAACAGGCCGAGGGCGCCCGGCTCCGGCTCGACCTGCGCCGGCCCGACCGGCCGGAGCTCTCGGTGCACGGCGCGGCCGGCGGCTGGTCCCACGCGCTCAGCCCGCGCCATGCCGAACTGCTGCTCCTGCTCGCCGCCGAGCGCGACGGCCACACCGCGGCCCAGCTCGCGGACGCCCTCTTCGGCGACCCGGGCCGGACGGTGACGGTTCGTGCCGAACTCTCCCGGCTCCGCCGCTACCTGGGCGGCCTCCTGGCCCACCGGCCGTACCGGTTCGCCGAATCGGTGCTGGTCAGCGTGGTCGGGCCGGACGACCCGTACGACCTGCTGCCGGTCTCCTCGGCGCCGGCCGTGCGCCGGCTGCGGGTGGGTCTGGCGAACGGGACGGTCCGGCTGCCGGGCACCCCGCCCTTACCCGGTCCGCGCACGCCGGACGATCTCCCGTTGCCGGACGACCTCCCACGAACGGGTGAGCTCCCACCGCCCGGCGAACCCCCACGGCCGCCGGGGCCGCCCGCTCAGCCGCCGAGCAGCGTGGACAGCTGGGCGTCGGTCGGACCACAGGCTCGCTCGGCCTCCTCCGAGACCAGCGCGTAGGTACGGTCCAGCCAGGCCTGCACCCGGGGCTTGGAGGCCTCCAACAGGGCGCTGCCGTGCGGGGATTCGAGGGCCAGGTGCAACGTCGAGCCGTGGCAGGGACAGTACGCGGGCCACAGCTTGACGTCGCCCTGGCCGCTCAAGGAGCGCAGGCCGTCGCGCAGAAGGTCACGCGAGAACACCCAGTCGGCCTCGTCCGGCCGCCCGAGATGGAACGTCAGCAGCACCTCGTACGGGCGCTCGGTGTCGAACCGGAACCTGGTCCGAACCTCCCCGACGACCTCCTCACCCAGCGAGATCCGCAGCGTCAGCACTTCCTCCACCGCCGCCGGAGCGGCGGTGGAGCCTGCCTCATCGCCGCCCGTGGGGGTAGCGGCGAGAGGGGCACTGGAAGGTGCGGGCAGCGGGTCGGACGGCATGACGGTCTCTCCGGGACGGCGTGGGATGTCACCAGGGTGCGCCACCGACGACCGCCGGGCAAGGGTTGCAAGGAGGTTGCAATAATCCCCGACCCGGCCGGGCGGCCCTTACCGGCCTTGTCGGACGGATCGTCAATTTCCTTTCCCCAGAAGGCTGTCCACGTATTGGATCAATTCGGTTCAAGGTCTGGTCCGGGCCCGGCCACCCGCTGGTACGCTCGTCCCCCTGCCGGCGCGCGCGAGCGCGCGAACACCGGCGGACCCGCACGGGCGCGCCCGGCGGCAGTCCGCCCGTGACGGCGATTCGGGCCTTCCCGCAGCGCGTGGGAGGATACGGCGACCGCAACGCCGACTTCGGGGAGGGAGGGTCCGGTGGCTCTGCGCGAGGACACCGAGCGGGGCGTACGCCACGAGCGCGACCAGTGGCACGAGCGCCACGGCCGGCACGGCAGACGGAAGCCGTTCGGCGGCCGGCTCCGGCTGCCCACCCTCCGCTTCTCCGGGGCCGCGATGGCGATGTCCACCGTGGTCGGCATCAGCATCGCCACCACCTACCTGCTCAACGAGCAGCAGGGCGTCGGCCGCCGGGCCGGGGTCGCCCGGGTCGGCTCCAGCCCTCCCCCGCCCAGCCCGGCCCCCGATCAGGCCGCCACGGGCCAGGCCGCCGCCGATCAGTCCACCACCGATCAGGCCGACGGCGCCGCCGACCGGACCCCGGCCGCGCCCTCGTCGCGGCGGCCCTCGGCCGGCCCCTCGGGGACGGCCTCGCCCAGCGTCTCCACCGCGCCCCGCCCGGACGCGCCCCGCCCGGGCCCGTACGAGGCCGGCTCCCCCTCGCCCGGTACGCACGACGCCGACACCCACGGCAAGGGGACGGACACACCCGGGGCCGCCGTCCACGGGCCCCTCGCCGCCCCCTCCGACACCGGCCGGGGCGCCTTCGCCGATCCGTCCGCCGAGGCCCTCGGCCCGGTCCGGGAGCGGCCCACCGCACCCCCTGCCGGCCCGGCCGCCGAACCGCCCGCCACCCCACGTCCGTTCACCAAGTCCTCGCCCGCGCCCGCCGCACCCGACAGCCGCTCGACCGACGAGGACCCCGCCGACCCGTCAGTCCCGGACGATCCCGTCGAGCCCGCCGATCCGGCCGATCCGGCCGATCCGGCCGACGACGGTGCCACCGACGCGGCCCTGACCGGCCGCGCCCTCGTGCAGCCGGTCGGCCGCGACGGCCTCCGGCACCTGCTCTCCCTGACCGTCGCCGAGCCGCTCACCGCGCTCCAGGCCGAGTTCCGGCTCGCCCCCGGCGAGTTGGCCCCCGGCACCGGCACCGCCTGGACCGATCTGCCCGGCACCGTGGTCACCGCCCACCAGGAACGCGGTGTGCTGGTCTACCGGTTCACCACCCCGGCCGGCACCGACGTCCGCCCCGGCCACTACACCTTCGGCGTGCGCGGCACCCGCCCGGCCGCCGCCCCGGAACGGACCGCCGGGCCGGAGCACCGGGCGGCCGGGAGCCGGAGCACCGAGAGCTGGAACGCCGCCGCGTTCGGCATCCACCGCCCCCGGGCCGTCGCCGCCCTCGGCACCTTCACCGCGCCGTCCCGCTGAGCCGCCGTCCACCGAACCAGCACCCGGCCGCGATCCGACAATCCGACAGGTCACGGCCCTTCTCGGGCTCGTCCCGGCAACCCCGTTCGTTACTGTGGGTACCAATCGGCACAGGGGCCCCGACTCGGGCCCCGAACGCCGTGCCACCGCATCCGAGGAGGAGTTCGTGTCCACGGTCCTGACCCAAGGCGGCAACGCCCCGCTGACCGCCGCGCGGGTGACCGTCGAGGTCACCGCACCCAAGGCGCTGGACGTCTCCGGCCTGTTGCTGACCGACGCCGGAAAGGTCCGCTCGGACGCCGACTTCGTGTTCTTCAACGCCCCCGACGGCCCCGGTGTGACCCACCGCCCGGCCGGCGGCGGCACCCCGGACGCCATCACCATCGACACCGGCGCCGTCCCGGCCGGCATCACCAAGGTCGTGGTGACGGCCAGCCCCGACGAGGCCGGCGCCACCTTCGCGGGCATCGAGCCGACCGCGACCGTCCGCGACGCCGACACCGGCCAGGTGCTGGTCACCTTCACCCCGCCGGCGCTGGGCCGCGAGACCGCGCTGATCGTGGTCGAGGTCTACCAGCGGGGCGGCGCCTGGAAGGTCCGCGCGGTCGGCCAGGGCTACGCCAACGGCCTGGCCGGCATCGCCACCGACTTCGGCGTCAACGTCGAGGACGAGCCCGCGCCGGTCACCGCCGCGCCCGTCGCCGCACCGCCCGTCGCGCCCCCCGCACCGCCCGTCGCGCCGCCCATGGCCCCGCCGCCGGCCGCCCCGCCGATGCCGCAGACCGCTCCCCCGGTACCCCCGGCCCCGCCCGCGCCCCCGGCGCCCCCCGCGCCCTCGCTCACCAAGATCACCCTGGACAAGGGCCGGGTGAACCTCACCAAGGGCGGCTCGGTCTCCCTGGAGAAGAACGGCAAGCCCTTCCTCTCCTCCGTCCGGATGGGCCTCGGCTGGGAGCCCGCCGGCCGCGGCCGCAGCATCGACCTCGACGCCTCCTGCATCGCCTTCGACGGCAAGCGCGAGAAGCTGGAGACGGCCTGGTTCATGAAGCTGTCCGTCTTCAAGGGCGCCATCGCCCACTCCGGCGACAACCTCACCGGCGAGGGCGGCGGCGACGACGAGTCGATCACCGTCCACCTCGACGGCCTGCCGCCGGAGGTCTGCGGCCTGGTGTTCGTGGTGAACTCCTTCTCCGGCCAGAAGTTCACCGACGTCAAGAACGCCTACTGCCGCCTGGTGGACGCCGGTTCCGGCCAGGAGCTGGTCCGCTTCGACCTCACCCACGCCGAGCCGCACACCGGTGTGGTGATGTGCAAGCTGGTCCGCCAGTACTCCGGCGAATGGGTGATGACCGCCATCGGCGAGTACGTCGACGCCAAGACCGCCCGCGCCATGGTCAAGCCCGCCGCCGCGATGCTCTGAGCAGGCTCCCCCCGCGCGTCGTCCGGCCCGCCCCCGAAGCCCCTTTCCCGGGCACCGGGGGCGGGCCGCCGTCCAGGGCCGTCGTCCAGGACCACCGCCCAGGACCACCGCCCAGGGCCGCCGCGCCGGGCGCAAAACCGGTGGCGGCGCCGCCACCCGGCCGTCATCCTGTCCGGATGCTGATCAGGGAAGCCACCACCGAGGACTGGCCGGCCATCTGGCCCTTCTTCCACGCCATCGTGGCCGCCGGCGAGACCTTCACCTACCCGCTGGACCTCTCCTCCGACCAGGGCCGTGACTGGTGGCTGCTGGCCGCCCCGTACCGGACGGTGGTCGCCGTGGACGAGGCGGGCACCGTCCTCGGCACCGCCAAGATGAACCGCAACCACCTGGGCAACGGCTCGCACATCGCGAGCGCCGGCTACATGGTCGACCCGGCGCACGCCGGCCGGGGCGTCGGCCGCGCCCTCGCCGGGTACTCGCTGGAGTGGGCCCGCCGGGCCGGGTACCGGGCCATGCAGTTCAACGCGGTCGTGGCCTCGAACGAGCCCGCGGTGCGGCTGTACCGGTCCCTCGGCTTCGACATCCTCGGCACCCTCCCCGAGGGCTTCCGCCACCCGGTCCACGGCTACGTCGGCCTGCACATCATGCACCGCGCACTCTGAACCAGGCCCGAGGCCGGCCTACGACCGGGACCGGATCACCAAGCGGCACTGCTACGCCCGCGCCGCCGTCCCGCTCCACCTCCTGATCGACCGCGACAGGTCCCAGGTCAGCATCTTCAGCACGCCGCACGGCGACGAGTACACCGAAGTGCACCTCGCCCCGCTCGGCCGACCGCTCGCGCTGCCCGCCCCGTTCGGCTTCGAGCTGGACACCAAGCCGTTCCTCTGAGCACCGCCCCGCCACGCCGTACGGCCCGCACCCCCCTTCCACCGGGGGTGCGGGCCGTACGAGCACGGGAGAGCCTCAGCCGCGCGTCGCCATGGCGCGCAGGAAGAAGGTCAGGTTGGCCGGGCGCTCGGCGAGCCTGCGCATGAAGTACCCGTACCACTCCTGGCCGTACGGCAGGTACACCCGCATGGTGTTGCCCTCGGCGGCCAGCCGCAGCTGCTCCTCGGGGCGGATGCCGAAGAGCATCTGGTACTCGAAGGAGTCGCGCTTGCGGCCGTTCCACTGGGCGAGCTGCCCGGCGATCTTGATCATGTTGGGGTCGTGCGAGGCGATCATCGGGTAACCCTCGCCGGCCATCAGGACCTTCAGCGCCCGGACGTACGCCAGGTCGACCTCGTGCTTGCCCTGGAAGGCGACCGACTCCGGCTCCTTGTAGGCGCCCTTGCAGAGGCGCACCCGCGAGCCGGGGCCGCTGAACTCGCGGCAGTCGGCCTCGGTGCGGCGCAGGTAGGCCTGGAGGACGACGCCCAGCCACGGGAAGTCGGCGCGCAGCTCACGCGCGATGGCCAGGGTGGAGTCCGTGGTGGTGTGGTCCTCCATGTCGAGCGTCACCGTGGTGCCGGCCACGGCGGCCGCCTCGCAGATCCGGCGGGCGTTCTCCAGCGCGATCTTCTCGCCGTCCACCGGGAGGAACTGGCCGACGGCCGACAGCTTCACCGACACCTCGGCACCCGCCGCGAGGCCGGTCTCCTTGAGCGCCGTGAGCAGGTGCTCGTAGGCCTCGGCGGTGCCGGCGGCCTGGGCGGCGTCCTGGGTGTCCTCACCGAGGTGGTCCAGGGTGACCTTGCGGCCGGTGGCGACCAGGTCGTCGCAGGCGGTGACGGCGTCGTCGAGGGCCTCACCGGCGACGAAGCGTTCGACTATCGCGTGGGTCGGCGGGAACTTCTCGACGACGGTGCGGACCTGCGGGGAGCGGGAGGCCGCGAGGAGGGCGGAACGGAGCATCGTGACTCCTGGAGCTGGTGCTTCTAAGGGTGGCAGAAGGAAAGCGGCGGGCGGGCCTGTGGGGTGGGCCCGCCCGCCACGTGGGCGGGCGCTCAGCCCATGTGCGGGTAGCGGTAGTCCGTCGGCGGGACGAAGGTCTCCTTGACCGAGCGGGTCGAGGTCCAGCGCGCCAGGTTCTGCTTGGCGCCGGCCTTGTCGTTGGTGCCCGAGGCCCGGCCGCCGCCGAACGGCTGCTGGCCGACGACCGCGCCGGTCGGCTTGTCGTTGATGTAGAAGTTGCCGGCCGCGAACCGCAGCTTGTGCATGGCGTCCTGGGCGGCGGCCCGGTCCTGGGCGATGATCGCGCCGGTCAGGCCGTACGAGGACACCGACTCCATCTGCGCCAGCATCTCCTCGTACTTCTCGTCCTCGTAGACGTACACCGCGAGGACCGGGCCGAAGTACTCGTCCCGGAAGTACTCGCTCGCCGGGTCCTCGCAGACCAGCACGGTCGGGCGGACGAAGTAGCCGACCGAGTCGTCGTAGGTGCCGCCGGCCAGGACCTCGACCTTCGGGTCCGCCTGGGCCCGGTCGATCGCGGCCTTGTTCTTGGCGAAGGAGCGCTCGTCGATGACGGCGGACATGAAGTTCGCCAGGTCGGTGACGTCGCCCATGGTCAGGCCCTCGACCTCGTCGCGGAACGCGTCCTTGAGGCCGGCCCAGACCGACGCCGGGACGTAGGCCCGGGAGAGCGCCGAGCACTTCTGGCCCTGGAACTCGAAGGCGCCGCGGGTCATCGCGGTCTTCAGCACGGCCGGGTCGGCGGACGGGTGGGCGACCAGGAAGTCCTTGCCGCCGGTCTCGCCGACGATCCGCGGGTAGGTGCGGTAGCCGGAGATGTTGGTGCCGACCTCGCGCCACAGGTGCTGGAAGGTGGCGGTCGAGCCGGTGAAGTGGATGCCGGCCAGCGCGGGGTGCTTCAGCGCGACGTCCGAGACCGCCAGGCCGTCACCGGTCACCATGTTGATGACGCCCCTGGGCAGCCCGGCCTCCTCCAGCAGCTGCATCAGCAGGTGCGCGGAGAACTGCTGGGTCGGGGAGGGCTTCCAGAGCACCACGTTGCCCATCAGCGCGGGCGCGGTCGGCAGGTTGCCCGCGATGGCGGTGAAGTTGAACGGGGTGATCGCGTAGACGAAGCCCTCCAGCGGGCGGTGGTCGCTGCGGTTCCACACGCCCTCGGAGGAGAGCGGCTGCTCGGCCATGATCTGGCGGGCGAAGTGCACGTTGAAGCGCAGGAAGTCGACCAGTTCGCAGGGGGTGTCGATCTCGGCCTGCTGCGCGGTCTTGGACTGGCCGAGCATGGTGGCGGCGGCCAGGGTCTCGCGCCAGGGGCCGGCCAGCAGGTCGGCGGCCTTGAGGAAGATCGCGGCGCGGGAGTCGAAGGAGAGCGCCTGCCAGGCCGGGGCGGCGGCCAGGGCAGCGTCGATGGCGTCCTGCGCGTCGGCCTGGGTGGCGTTGCGCAGCGTACCGAGCCTCGCCGCGTGGTTGTGCGGCTGGACGACGTGGATCTCGGTGCCGCCGCCGAGGCGGCGCTCACCGTTGATCGTCATGGTCAGCTGGACCGGCTCCTGGCCGCCCAGCTCCTTCAGCCTGGCCTCCAGACGGGCCCGTTCGGGGCTGCCCGGGGCGTAGCTGTGGACCGGCTCGTTCACCGGCGCGGGGACCTGGGTCACAGCATCCATGAGCGCACGCTCTCCTTCGGTTCGCGGGGGGATGCCGACGCGGGTCGCGCGTCGGCCACAGCACGAACGCTATTCCTGCCCGGCGGCCCACTTGATTGGCCGGGCGGCTAAAGTCCCCCGTACGGCGTTGTCCGGCCCGACGAAGGGATCACGGGGCGGTCACGGTTGTCCCCTGGTCAGCGCCCCGGCCACCGCGTCGGCTGCCCGGCGCCGGCCGGTCCGGCGGCCCGGCTCCCGGTTTCGTCCGCCCGGCTAAAATCGTCCGTACACAGTTGTCCGCGTGGATGAAGGAGGCCCGGTGTCCCAGCCCCTCGGCCTCCCGCTCCGGCAACTGCTGATGTCCCTCGGCGAGCCGCTGGTCGAACTCCAGGCCGCCCCCCAGGGGTTGGACGTACCGGTCCGCGACGTGGTGATCCTCGACCCGGAGGACCCGCCGGTCGCCGCACCGGGCGAGCTGGTCCTCGCCATCGGCGCCCGCGGCCGGGCCGCGCTGCCGGCCCTGCGCGCGGCCGGCCGGGCCGGCGCGGCGGCGGTGGCCGTCAAGCTGGACGGCCCCGGCCAGGCGGACGCGCTGCGCGAGGCGGCCACCGAGGCGGGCGTCGCGCTGCTCTCGGTCCGCCGCGAGACCCGCTGGGAGCACCTGGACTCGCTCGCCCGCGCGATCATCGCCGGGCCGGACGCACCGGACGGGCCGGGCGCCCCCGAGCACAACGCGGGCGACCTCTTCTCGCTCGCCCAGACCGTCGCCGTGCTCACCAACGGCATCGTCTCGATCGAGGACACCTCCAGCCGGGTGCTGGCCTACTCCCGTTCCTCCGACTCCGACGAGGTGGACGACCTCCGGCGGCTCTCCATCCTCGGCTGGCAGGGGCCCGAGCCGTACCTCTCCAAGCTCCGCGAGTGGGGCATCTTCCAGCATCTGCGCAGCTCGGACACGGCGATCGCGGTCGACCCGCACCCGGAGCTGGGCCTGCGCCGCCGGCTCGCGATCGGCATCCGGGCCGGGGCGCAGCCGCTCGGCACCATCTGGGTGCAGGAGGGCGCCCAGCCGCTCGCGCCGCTCGCCGAGCAGGCGCTGGTCGGCGCGGCCCGGGTGGCGGCGGCGCAGTTGGTGCGACGGCGCCGGGAGCTGTCGGCGGACGTCCGGCTGACCCGGACCCTGCTCACCGGGCTGCTGGAGGGCTCGACCGGCCCGCAGTCCCTGGCCACCCATCTGGGCCTGGACCTGCGCCGCCCGGCCACCGTCCTGGCGTACAGCGCGCACACCACGGAGGCCCTCACCCGGGCCGAGGTGACCGGTCTGATCTCGGTGCACACCGCCGCCCGGCACCGGGCCGCGCTGCTCGCGCCGATCGAGTCCCGGGTGTACGTGCTGCTGCCCGAGCTGCCGGCCGGCCTGCCGATGACGACGGTCCGGGACTGGGCGCGGGGGGTGGTCGAGGCCGCCCGGGAGCACCTGGGCGTGCCGCTGCGGGCGGCGATCGGCTCGACGGTGGACGGCCTGGCCCAGGTGCCCGAGTCCCGTGCGCAGGCGGACCGCATCCTGGACGCGATGGGCCGCGGCGGGGTGGACCTGGAGGTCGCGGCGCTGATCGACGTCCAGGCGGAGGTGCTGGTCAGCGAGATGCTGGCGCTGCTGCAGGAGCGGAGCGGCCTGCGTGACCCGCGGCTGACCGCGCTGGCCGGGTACGACCGCCGGCACGGCACCCGGCTCGCCGAGTCGGTGCTGGCCTGGCTGGACGCGCTCGGCGAGGTCCGGGTCGCCGCGGACGCCTTGCACATCCACCCCAACACCCTGCGCTACCGGGTGCGCCGGGCCGAGCAGTTGACCGGCATCGACCTGACCCAGCCGCAGCAGCGGCTGCTGGCGATGCTGCAACTGCGGCTGCCCGCGGACGACTGAAGACAACTGAAGACGACTGAAGGGGCCCGCCGGAGCGGACCCCTTCCCGTCACACCTCGGGTCAGGCGCCGTAGCCCTGGCCGCGCTTGTGCTCGTTCAGCCGGTGCCAGGGACCGGTGATGGCCAGCTGGATGCCCGGCACCTGGATGTTGGCGAACAGCGTCTTGCCGTCGTCCGAGAAGGTCACCCCGGTGAACTCGCTGAACTCGGGCTTCTCGGCGGTGCCGATGTTCAGCTCGTTGCGGGCGATCGGGTAGGTCAGCCCGTCCTCGGTGGCGCCGAACAGGTGCGAGACGCCCTCGCCGTCCTCGGCGATCACGATGCCGCCGTAGGGCGAGACGGTGATGTTGTCCGGGCCGTCGTAGTTGTCGTGGTCGCCGAACACATCGGTGTTGACGCCGAGCAGCACCTTCAGGGTGATGGTGCGGCGGGCCGGGTTGAAGAACCAGACCTGGCCGTCGTGCTGGACGGGGCTCTCCGACCGGGCGAAGGAGGAGACGAAGTAGAAGCCGCCGTCACCCCACCACATGCCCTCCAGCTTGCGGGCACGGGTGACCTCGCCGTCCTTGAACTGCTTGCGGACGGAGACCGTACGGGCGTCGCGGTCCTCGACCTTGACCCAGTCCACGCCGTAGGTGGTGCCCACCTTGGTGGCGCGCGACAGGTCGTCGATGAACTTGCCCTGCGAGTCGAAGACCTTGAAGGCCTCCAGCACACCGGCGTCGGCGGCGAGCTTGCGCAGCTGGTAGCGGCCGTGCTTGAAACCGGCCGGCGGGGTCCAGCGGAACAGCAGGCCGTTGGGGTTGGAGGCGTCCTCGGTCAGGTAGACCTGGCCGCGCTTGGGGTCGACGACGACGGCCTCGTGCGCGTAGCGGCCGAAGGCCTTCACCGGCTGCGGGTTCTGGTTGTACTCGTCGTCGAACGGGTCGACCTCGAAGATGTAGCCGTGGTCCTTGGTGAAGCCGTTCTTGCCGGCCTTGTCCTCGGTCTCCTCGCCCGACAGCCAGGTGCCCCACGGGGTCACGCCACCGGCGCAGTTGGTGGAGGTTCCGGCGATGCCGACCCACTGCTCGACCTTGCCGTTGGCCTTGGCGTGCACGATGGTGCAGCCGCCGGCCGCGCCCGGGTCGTAGACGTGGCCCTCGGTCAGCGGCACCGGGTACGGCCAGTTGGCGCGGGCGCCGCTCAGCTCGTGGTTGACGACCAGCAGGTTGCCGCCGCGCTCGTCCTCGAAGGCGGAGGTGCCGTCGTGGTTGCTGGGGGTGAACTCGCCGGTGCGCAGCTTGGTGACGCCGGTCCGGTTCACGACGGTGTACTTGAAGCCCTTGGGCAGCGAGAGCAGGTTCTGCGGGTCCTGGACCAGCGGACCGTAACCGACGGCGGCACGCTCGGCGTCGGCGGTCGCGGCGGCCTGCACCTCGCCGCCCACCGGGGCGGCGATCGCGCCGGGGGCGCTGGCCAGGGCCTCGGCGCTGCCGGCGATCAGAACGCCGGCCCCGACGAGGGTGGAACGGTTGACGAAGTCCCGGCGGGACAGCGACATGGCAGTCACTCCTGAGGGGTGGGCCGCCGACCGGGACGGTGCCCGGTGCGTGGCGTACGAGTTGTCGAGGCAGACCGTCGACGCCCAGCAGACTCCGCCGCCCCGGTGAACTCCCGGTGACGTGGACACCTCGTCGGGGTGGTCATTTGCGGACCGTATGCCAATCCATGACCGCCCCTTTGCCGTCCTGCCGCCGGGCATCCCGCCTGCCACACCTCCCGGCCGCACCGCCCGGCCGCACCACCCCCCGGCTACCTCCCCGCCCGCGCCGACCGCCACTGCTCCCAGGCCGACAGCCACAGCTGCTCCTCGATCCGCCGCTGCTCCTCCCGGTCGAACGGGTCTCCCCCGCCGGGCCGGTTCCGCCAGAGCTGCTCCCACGCCCGCTGCGCCGGCAGGCTCGCCACCTCGCTGGCGAACACCGTGTACCGGATGACCTCCTCGACGGCGGCCTGCCCCTCCGGCGTGCCGACCACCCACTGGGTCTGCCGGGAGAGCCGGTTGAGGTGGTTGACCATCGCCGTCACCGCCGCGACCGCCTCCTCCCGGGTCTCCGTGGCGAGCCGCATCTGCTGGCGCACCGCGGCCTCCCAGCGCAGCGCGCCGTTCTCCCCGCGCAGCCCGCGCGGCAGCCGCGGCGTACGCCCCGCCCGGACCTGCGCCTCGACGGCGGCGGACTCCCTGATGCTGTGCTCGATCACCGCCCGGTGCGCCTCCAGCCCGACGGCGGGGGCGAGGTCGCGCTCCTCCACCGGCACATGGCGGCCGCGCCGGGAGGCGAGGGCGCGCAGCAGCCCGGTCCGGCCGAGCAGGTACCGCTCGAAGTCCCCGATCCGGGCCAGTTCGACGCCGCCGGGCGGCACCCCCCGCCCGCAGACCGTGACGGTCAGCCCGTCCACCCGCAGCCGGGCCGCCCAGACCGGGCCGGTGCCGGGGGCGTCCGGGCGGTGCCAGAGTTCGCGCCGGTCCTCGTGCAGTTCCACCGCGCGGGGCTCGCCCTCCACGGTGATCCACTCGCGCAGCGCCCGGACCCGGCCCGGGCCCTCGCCCTCGTCGACGCCGAGCTGCTCGTAGACCCGGTCGCGCTCGTCCTCGACCACGTCCTCCAGCTCCGGCAGCCGGCCGCGGTTCTCGGCGCCGGGCCGGTAGGTGCGCACGGTGACGTACGGGCCGTCGGCGCTGGTCCGGTCGCCGGAGTGGACCTCGACCCAGCACAGCTCGCCGTCGGCGGTCTCGAACGCGGCCAGCGCGTCGCCGTCCCGGCCGGCCCCGGCCGCCACCCCGTACACCGGGAAGTCCGCCGCGGCGAGGGTGCGGCGCGCGAACTCCTCCTGGTCGGCGAGCCGCTCCTCCTGGCCGCGCGGGTCCGTCCCGCGCGGGCCGTGGCCGACCTGACCACCCACCGCGGGACCACCCACCGCAGGACCGCCCGCCGCGGAACCGCCCATCGCGGAACCACCCGCCGCGGTCCCGCCCCCGAAGGGTCCGCCCCCGGCGGAGCCGTCCGCCCGGGGGCCGTTCTGCTCCTGGGGCCTGCCGCCGCTCTCCCGCATCATGCTGTGCCGCACCCCCGAGTCCTCGCCGCCCTCGCGCCGCCTCGGGAAACGATACGTGGCCGGTACCTGCCGGGTCATCAGCTCCCGCTGCACGCCCGGCTGATCGGCCCGGACGACCGGCCCGGACGACCGGCCCGACCGGGGGCGGACGGGCAGGGCGGGGCCGTGTCAGGGCGGGCCCCTGTCAGTCGCCCTGCCTACGCTGTCGGGCATGACAGCGAACAGCAACGTTCCGGCCCGGATCAGCATCGTCACCCTCGGGGTGAGTGATCTCGACCGCAGCACCCGCTTCTACGAAGGCCTCGGCTGGAAGCGGTCGTCCGTCTCCAGCCCGGAGATCGTCTGGTTCCGCACCGCCGACTCCGTGCTCGGCCTCTTCCCGCACGACGAGCTGGCCGCCGACGCGGGCGTGCCCGCCACCGGCGAGCCGGCCTTCCGCGGCGTCACCCTCGCGGTGAACCTGGAGTCCCCCGAGCTGGTGGACGCCGCTCTGCGGACGGCCGTCGAGGCGGGCGCCAGCGTGGTCAAGCCGCCGGCCACGACCAGCTGGGGCGGCTACTCCGGCTACTTCGAGGACCCGGACGGGCACCTCTGGGAGCTGGCCCACAACCCGTTCTTCCCCTTCGCCGAGGACGGCTCGCTCGACCTCCCGTAGGGCGTGTCCGACGGTTCCCGCCGCATGCGCGAACCGTCGGACACGTCCTGGGGCCCGTCCGGGCCCGGGCTCACCGCCCCGGGCTCACTTCTTCGACCGCGCCTTGAAGGCCGCCTTGCGGGCCTCCTTGGCCACCGCCCGGTCGAGGTGCAGCTCGCCGACGGCCTCCAGCACGTCCGCCGTGTACGGGTGGTCGACCCGCCAGAGCTCGCCGAAGTAACTCGCCGGATTGTCCGTCACCGGCAGCCCGGCGATCAGCTCGCGCAGCAGCTCCGCGTCGCCGCCGCTGTCCAGCAGCTGGGCGGCGAAGGTGTCGACCACCGTCCACAGCACCATCGCCCGTTCCGGCGTCGGCACGTCCGCCGCCCCGATGGAGGCCAGCCAGGCGCGGGCTCCGCCGCCCAGCTCCGGGTCGTCCAGCACCTCCCGGACGGCGGGCTCGGCGGCCCCGCCGAGCATGGTCAGCGCCAGCTGGCAGAGCATCCGGCGCAGCGGAGCGTACGTGTCGTCGCCGCGCGCCGCCGCGAGCAGTTCGCGCGCCGCCTCGACCGGCTCCCGGCCGGTGACCCAGACCCGCAGCTCCTCCTCGGGCAGCACATTGGCCGCCTCGCAGACCGTCCGCAGCAGCTCGACGGCGTCGCCCTGGGCCAGCTCGCCGACCAGCGGCGCGTCGTACCCGTCCTCCAGCAGCCACTGCCGGATCCCGTACTGGCCGAGCGGGGTGAGCCGGACCAGGCCGAAGCGCGCGGACTCCTCCTCGTCCAGCGGCTCCTCCCCGGCCGGGGCGCCGCCCTCCGGCTCCTCCTCGTCGAACAGCTCCGGGTCGATCGGGCGGTAGTCCAGCAGGCCCAGCTCGGCGAGGTCGCCGAGCATCGGGTCCAGGGTGACCATCACATCGGTGATGTCGCCGAGCAGTTCCTCGCTCGGCTCCTCGCCCTCCGGCACGACCAGCAGCGCGGCCAGCACGCCCAGCGGCACGGTCTCACTGCCCGGGTCGGCGAAGGCGGTGGTCTCGTACAGCACCTGGAGCGCCTCGTCGAGCAGCTCGGCGGCCTCGTCCCGGGCCTCCTCGACCTGCGTCAGCCGGTCCTCGTCCTCCTCTGCCTCGCCCTCGCCCTCGGCCCCTTCCTCCTCCGGCAGCGAGTCCGCCTCCGCGGCCAGCTCCCGGACGATCCCGGCGGCCGTCAGCCAGAGCTCCAGGACGGTCTCCGCGTCCCCCTGCTCGGCGGGCTCCAGATCCGGCCCCGGGACGGCGACGTGCTCGCCCTCGGCGGTGGTGCCGATCTCGACCAGGTCCAGGTCGCACGCCAGCGACCAGGCCCGCATCGCCTCGACCACGGCCTCCTCCGGTACCTCCCCCTCCTCGGGGGCGAGGCCGAGCAGCCGGGCCGCCGGCGCCCGGTCCGGGCCGGTGAGGTCGCCGAACTCGTCCACCGCCCGGTGCGGGGCGGTCCAGCGGGCCAGCGTCAGCGCGTACCCGAACATCGGGACGGCCTTGGCCTGCTCGGCCAGCTCCTCCTCGGACGGCAGCTTCACCGGCGGTACCAGCACGGCAGCGTCGTCGAGGTCCTCGTCGTCCATCCCGTGCGCGGCGAACGCCCCGTAGAGGTCCTCCAGCTCCAGGTCGGCGGGCAGTACCGCCTCGCCCGGCCCCTCACCCGGCGCACCCGCCGACGAAACCCCAGCGTTCTTACGACGTCGTCCGGCCATCGTTGCGCGTTCTCCCTACAGCCAGCAGTCGGTCGATCAGTGCCCGGCCCGAACGGATGAGCTCCGTGTGCCGGTCCATCACCTCAGCGTATAGGCCTGGCAGCGCCGACGCCCGGCCCCAAGGGGCGCGCGCCGCAACAGTGCGCCCACCCCTTATCCTTCGAATCAGTACCGCGCACACCCCGCGCGGACCACCGGGCGACGAAGCCCTTTCCCCTCCTCGCCCGGTCCGGGCAGGAGGGGCCCACGCTCACCCGCTCCACCAGGGAGCCCCGCACCGAGGCCACCACCACAGCGCCGCAGGACGGGCGCACCGGCACACCCAGCCGACCCCGGTGGTGCCCGGCCACAGGAGACCCCTGCCATGGCGGACCTCTCCCCCGCCGGCTCCGGCCTGCGCACCGCGCAGTTCGACGGACGCCGACTGTCGGAGGCCCTGCTTCCCCTGGAGCTCGCGCCCCGCACCCAGCTCCAGCTCTCCGCGATCAGCCGCTGGAACGCGCTGCGCGGGATACGCGTCGGCCTTGTCGCCGCCGCCCTGCTCCTCATGCTGATCGGCGCCAATCTGGCCACGCCGATCTACCCCCTGCTCCAGCAGCGGCTCGCGCTGACCCCGCTCGACACCACCGTCCTGTTCACGGTGTACGTGTTCGCGCTGGTCCCGGTGCTCGCCGTGGTCGGCCACTGGTCGGACCACCTCGGCCGACGGGCGCTGATCCTGCCCGCCGTGACCCTGGCCGCCGCCGGTGACGTGGTCTTCGCCACCTCCGGCAGCTTCTGGCAGCTGGCCCTCGGCCGGGCCGTCCAGGGCATCGCGGTGGGCCTGTCCACCGGCGCCGCCGGAGCGGCCCTCGGCGACCTGCTGCCCGACCGGCCGACCCTCGCCGCCAAACTCACTCTGGCCTGTTCCGCCGGCGGCGTCGCGCTCGGCCCGGTCGTCGGCGCACTGCTGGCCGACGGCTCCGACCCGCTGCTGACGCCCTTCCTGCTGCACGCCGTCGCCCTGCTGGCGCTCTGTGTGCCGCTCGCCCTCGTCCACCCCAGGATGCCCGGCCGCCGCCGCCCTCCGGCCTCCCCGCCGCGCATCACCACCCCGGCCCACCTACGCCCGCAGCGGCTCGCCCTGCCGGCCTCCGGCCGTCGCGAGTTCCTGCTGGCCTCCGGCGCCGGCTTCGTCTCGTACGCCGTCTTCGGTGTCTACCTCAGCCTGGCCCCGGCCTTCTCCGCCAAGCTGCTGCACACCGACTCGCACCTGGTCGGTGCCGTGGTGGCGGCCCTGCTGCTCGGCTCCTCGGCCGCCGCCCAGCTGCTCGTCCCGCCGACCGCCGACCGGCTGGTCGTCGCCCTCGGCATGGCCGGCCTCGCCGCCGGGCTCGGCCTGGTCGTCGCCGCCCAGTACACCGGCACCCCCGCGCTGCTCTTCATCGGCAGCGTCCTCGGCGGCGCCTGCCAGGGCATCGCCTTCCGCTCGCTCTTCACCACCGCCGTCGCCGCGATGAACCCCGAACGCCGGGGCTCCGAACTCAGCTCCCTCTGGGTCATCGTCTACCTCGGCAGCTCCCTCCCCATCGTCGCCGTCGGCGCCCTCGTCCAGCGCTACGGCCTCCTCCCCGCCACCAGCGGCTTCACCGCCCTGGCCGCCGCACTCTGCCTCGCCCTGGCCCTGGCGGTGGCCCGCAAACGCTAGTCGGACCAGGGACGCCGGCGGTCCGTCGGGATCTCGAACCGGAACGGCTCGGGCAATGAGACCGTTTCACCGAACTTCCAGGTCTCGAGCACACCGTACGTACCGGCCCCGCGGTCCGGCTCACCGAACAGCGTGATGCCGGGCCGCTCGGGGTCACGGTCGACCAGGAGGTAGTGCGGCACACCGCCCCGGGCGTACCCGTTCCACTTGGTGGCCTGCATCCGTCGGCTGAGCACCGGCTCCCGGTCGTTGTAGGCATTGGAGGGAGAGGTCACCTCCACCACCAGGTTCACCTGCTGCGGGTACAGGTGACGTACGTCCTCGGCGCAGCCGTGGTCGACGGTGTCCCGGTGCAGGACGACCAGGTCCGGGACATAGCCGTCGCCGATCTCGACCAGGTCGACGTTGACGCCCTGGACCACCCGCCAGGGGAACGAGGGGTCGGTGAACTCCGCGTAGTCCACCGCGCGCTGGATGTTGGAGAGAATCACCGCATGCGTGAACACCGGCGCAGGCGACACGACGAACTCCCCTCCGATCACCTCGACCCGTGTGCCGTCCTCCGGGATCCGCAGATACGCGGCAAGCTCGTCCCGGACCCACATGGCGTACGGCGAGTCGGGCAACGTCCACCGTCCGGACGCAACCACAGACATCACATCGCTCCCTTCACGGTCGCAGGGCCAGCGTGACCACCCACTCGCAGATATACCACTGCCGCGTGACACATTCCCCCGAAGGGGAGCGTCACGCGGCAGTGGGTTGACGAGCGGCGTCCGTCAGACGTTGAAGCCCGTCCGTCAGACGTTGAAGCCGAGGGCGCGGAGCTGCTCGCGGCCGTCGTCGGTGATCTTGTCCGGGCCCCACGGCGGCATCCAGACCCAGTTGATGCGCAGGTCCTGGACGAGGCCGTCGGTGGCGGACTTGGCCTGGTCCTCGATGACGTCGGTCAGCGGGCAGGCCGCCGAGGTGAGCGTCATGTCGATGGTGGCCACGTCGGACTCGTCGATGTGGATCCCGTAGATCAGGCCCAGGTTGACGACGTCGATGCCCAGTTCGGGGTCGACGACGTCCATCAGGGCCTCGGTCAGGTCCTCGACGGAGACGGTGCCGGCGGTGGTGCCGGCGATGAGGCCCTGGCCCTCCTCCGCAGCGGGGGAAGCGGGTGCGCCGGTGGTGCCGGCGATGTCGGCGATGTCGGTGGTGTCGGTGTCACTCATGGTTCTGTCCTCCTCTGCGGTGTCAGTCGTTGACGGCGGGTTGCCCGGCGAGCGCCTTGGCGGTGGCGTCCTTCCAGGCCATCCAGCTGAGCAGGGCGCACTTGACCCGGGCCGGGTACTTGGAGACACCGGCGAACGCGACCGCGTCCTCCAGCACCTCCTCGTCGCCCTCGCCCTGGCCCTTGCTCTGCATCAGCTCCAGGAACGCCTCCTGGACGGCCTGCGCCTCGCCGACGGTCTTGCCGACCACCAGGTCGTTCAGCACCGAGGCGCTGGCCTGGCTGATGGAACAGCCCTGTGACTCGTAGGAGACGTCCGCGACCGTGGCGCCGTCGAGCCGCACCCGCAGGGTGATCTCGTCACCGCAGGTCGGGTTGACGTGGTGCACCTCGGCGTCGCCGTCCCGCAGCCCCTTGCCGTGGGGGTTGCGGTAGTGGTCCAGGATGATGTCCTGGTACATCGAGTCGAGCTTCATGTGGTGGGCCCAGTCCCGTCAGCCGAAGAAGTTCCGGACGTGGTGCAGACCGTCGATCAGCGCGTCGACCTCGCCCGGCGTCGAGTACAGATAGAACGACGCCCGCGTGGTCGCCGGAATTCCGTACCGCAGGCAGACCGGCCGCGCGCAGTGGTGGCCGACGCGCACGGCGATGCCCTGCTCGTCCAGCACCTGGCCCACGTCGTGCGGGTGGATGTCGCCGAGCGTGAAGGAGATCGCGGCGCCCCGGTCCACGGCCGTGCGCGGACCGATGATCCGCAGGTCGGGGACCTCCAGCAGGCGCTCCACCGCGTACTCGGTGATGGCGTGCTCGTGCGCGGCGATCTTCTCCATGCCGATGCCCGACAGGTAGTCGATGGCCGCCCCGAGCCCGACCGCCTGCGCGATCGGCGGGGTGCCCGCCTCGAACTTGTGCGGCGCCGGGGCGTAGGTGGACGAGCCCATCGTGACGGTCTCGATCATCTCGCCGCCGCCCAGGAACGGCGGGAGGTCCTCCAGCAGCTCCTGGCGGCCCCAGAGCACGCCGATGCCGGTCGGGGCCAGCATCTTGTGGCCGGTGAAGGCGACGAAGTCGGCCTCCAGCGCCTGCACGTCCAGCACCATGTGCGGCGCGGCCTGCGAGGCGTCGATGACGACCAGCGCGCCGACCGACTGGGCCTTGCGCACGATGGTCTCGACCGGGTTGACGGTGCCCAGCAGGTTGGAGACCAGGGTGAACGAGACCACCTTGGTCTTCTCGGTGATCAGCTCGTCGATGTTCGACAGGTCGAGCCGGCCCTCGTCGGTCAGCCCGAACCACTTCAGCTTCGCGCCGGTGCGCTGCGAGAGCAGCTGCCACGGGACGATGTTGGAGTGGTGCTCCATCTCCGTGATGACGATCTCGGAGTCGGCGTCCACCCGGTAGGGCTCGTCGGCCCAGCCGAGCATGTTGGCGACCAGGTTGAGCGACTCCGAGGCGTTCTTGGTGAAGATCACCTCGTTGCGGCTGGGCGCGTTGACGAACGCCGCGACCTTGTCGCGGGCGCCCTCGTACAGCGCCGTGGCCTCCTCGGCCAGCACGTGCACCCCGCGGTGCACATTGGCGTTGTGCTGCTCGTAGTAGGCGGTCAGGGCTTCCAGCACCTGGCGCGGCTTCTGCGAGGTGGCCGCGTTGTCCAGGTAGACCAGCGGCTTGTCGCCGTGCAGCACGCGCTGCAGGACCGGGAAGTCCTTGCGGATCGCGTCGGTGTCGAGCAGGCCCGACAGGGGGTTGGTCACTCGGAAGCGCCGCCCTTCACGTAAGCCTCGTAGCCCTCGTTCTCCAGCTTGTCGGCCAGCTCCGCGCCGCCGGACTCGACGATGCGGCCGGCCGCGAAGACGTGGACGTAGTCGGGCTTGATGTACCGCAGGATGCGGGTGTAGTGCGTGACCAGCAGGGTGCCGACCTCGCCGGTCGAGCGGACCCGGTTGATGCCCTCGGAGACGACCCGCAGCGCGTCGACGTCCAGGCCGGAGTCGGTCTCGTCGAGGATCGCGATCTTCGGCTTGAGCAGCTCCAGCTGGAGGATCTCGTGGCGCTTCTTCTCGCCGCCGGAGAAGCCCTCGTTGACGTTGCGCTCGGCGAAGGCCGGGTCCATCTGGAGGGCGGCCATCGCCTCCTTGACCTCCTTCACCCAGGTGCGCAGCTTCGGGGCCTCGCCGCGGACGGCGGTGGCGGCGGTCCGCAGGAAGTTGCTGACCGAGACGCCCGGGACCTCGACCGGGTACTGCATGGCCAGGAAGACGCCGGCCCGGGCGCGCTCGTCGACGGACATCTCCAGGACGTCCTCGCCGTCCAGCAGCACCGAGCCGCTGGTGACGGTGTACTTCGGGTGACCGGCCAGCGAGTACGCGAGGGTGGACTTGCCGGAGCCGTTCGGACCCATGATCGCGTGGGTCTCGCCCTGCTTCACGGTCAGGTCCACGCCCTTCAGGATCTCCCGGGGGCCGTTCTCGGCCTCGACGGAGACGTGCAGGTCGCGGATTTCAAGGGTTGCCATGTGTACTCAGGACTCCTGGTTGACGGAGACGAGCACATCGTCCCCTTCGATCTTTACGGGGTAGACAGCGACCGGCTTGGTGGCGGGCAGGCCGGAGGGCTTGCCGGTGCGCAGGTCGAAGCTGGAGCCGTGCAGCCAGCACTCGATCATGCAGTCCTCGACCTCGCCCTCCGAGAGCGAGACGTTCGCGTGCGAGCAGGTGTCGTTGATCGCGAACACCCCCTCGTCGGTACGGACGATGGAGACCGGCACACCGTTGAGGTCGACGCGCTTGGGCACGTCCTCCTGCAGGTCGCTCAGCGCGCAGGCACGCAGGAAACTCATCAGACCGCCGCTTCCAGCTCGGCCTCGATCTTCTCCATCAGCTGGTCCTGGATCTCGGCGACGCCGATCTGCTGGACCAGCTCGGCGAAGAAGCCGCGGACGACCAGGCGGCGGGCCTCGCCGGCCGGGATGCCGCGGGCCTGCAGGTAGAAGAGCTGCTCGTCGTCGAAGCGGCCGGTCGCGGAGGCGTGGCCGGCGCCGACGATCTCGCCGGTCTCGATCTCCAGGTTGGGGATGGAGTCGACCCGGGCGCCGTCGGTGAGCACCAGGTTGCGGTTGTGCTCGTAGGTGTCGGTGCCCTCGGCGGCGGCGCGGATCAGCACGTCGCCGACCCAGACGGCGTGCGCGTCCTGGCCCTGCAGCGCGCCCTTGTACACCACGTTGGAGCGGCAGTGCGGGGTGTCGTGGTCGATGACCAGACGGTGCTCCAGGTGCTGGCCGGCGTCGGCGAAGTAGAGGCCGAAGAGTTCGGCCTCGCCGCCGGGCGCGGCGTACCTGACCCGCGGGTGGATGCGGACCAGGTCGCCGCCGAAGGTGACGACCACGGACTTCAGCGAGGCGTCCCGGCCGATCAGGGCGGTCTGCTGGGCGGCGTGCACCGCGTCCCGGTCCCAGTCCTGGACGGAGACGAAGGTGAGCTTGGCGCCGTCGCCGACCAGCAGCTCGACGTTGGCCGCGCGGGTGCCGGTGCCGGTGTGGTTGATCACGACCACGGCCTCGGCGAACGGCTTGACGTCGATCACCACGTGGGCGAAGCGGGTGCCGCCCTCGCCGTGCACGTCGATCTTCACCGGCTCGGTGAGCACCGTCTCCTTGGGGACGGTGACCACGAGCGCCTGCTCGAAGCCGCTGAACGCCTGCGCCGCGACCCGGTCGACCGGCTTGCCCGCCTTGCCCAGGCGGGCGTCGTCGCGGCCGACGGTCTCGGCGGTGACGCCGTCCGGCAGGCTCAGCTCGACCTTGTCCTCGCCCTGGGCGGCCTGCGCCGCGGAGCCGTCGTGCAGGCCACCCAGCCGGTGCAGCGGGGTGAAGCGCCAGTCCTCCTCGCGGCCGGTCGGCACCGGGAAGTCGCCGACCTCGTACGAGGGCTCGACGGCGACGCGGGCGTCGATCGGCTGCTGGACGGTGGCGCGGCCGGTGCCGGGGCCGGCGAGCTGCGCGCCCGCGCCGGCCGTACCGACCTCGATCGAACCGGCGGTGGTGGAGCCGGTGGGGGTGTTGACGTCAGCCATGGCTGTCGTGGTGCTCTCTTCCTCAAAAAGTGCGGACTGGACTGCGTGCGGCCGTTCGTCAGCCGACGGAGCCCTCCATCTGCAGCTCGATCAGCCGGTTCAGCTCCAGCGCGTACTCCATCGGCAGCTCGCGGGCGATCGGCTCGACGAAGCCGCGGACGATCATCGCCATCGCCTCGAACTCGGTCATGCCCCGGCTCATCAGGTAGAACAGCTGGTCCTCGCTGACCTTGGAGACCGTCGCCTCGTGGCCCATGGACACGTCGTCCTCGCGGACGTCCACGTACGGGTAGGTGTCCGAGCGGGAGATGGTGTCGACCAGCAGCGCGTCGCAGAGCACGTTGGACTTGGCGCCCTTGGAGCCCTCGCCGATCTCGATCAGGCCGCGGTAGGAGGTGCGGCCGCCGCCTCGCGCCACCGACTTGGAGACGATGTTGGAGGAGGTGTTCGGCGCCATGTGGACCATCTTGGCGCCGGCGTCCTGGTGCTGGCCCTCACCGGCGAAGGCGATCGACAGGGTCTCGCCCTTGGCGTGCTCGCCCATCAGGTAGACGGCCGGGTACTTCATGGTGACCTTGGAGCCGATGTTGCCGTCGACCCACTCCATGGTCGCGCCCTCGTACGCCACGGCGCGCTTGGTGACCAGGTTGTAGACGTTGTTCGACCAGTTCTGGATGGTCGTGTAGCGGCAGCGGCCGCCCTTCTTGACGATGATCTCGACGACCGCGGAGTGCAGCGAGTCGGAGGAGTAGATCGGCGCGGTGCAGCCCTCGACGTAGTGGACGTAGGCGTCCTCGTCGACGATGATCAGCGTCCGCTCGAACTGGCCCATGTTCTCGGTGTTGATCCGGAAGTAGGCCTGGAGCGGGATGTCGACGTGGACACCCTTCGGCACGTAGATGAAGGACCCGCCGGACCAGACCGCCGTGTTCAGCGCGGCGAACTTGTTGTCACCGGCCGGGATGACGGTGCCGAAGTACTCCTTGAAGATCTCCGGGTGCTCGCGCAGCGCGGTGTCGGTGTCCAGGAAGATGACGCCCTGCTGCTCCAGGTCCTCGCGGATCTGGTGGTAGACGACCTCGGACTCGTACTGCGCGGCGACACCGGCGACCAGGCGCTGCTTCTCCGCCTCCGGGATGCCCAGCTTGTCGTAGGTCGCCTTGATGTCCGCGGGCAGGTCCTCCCAGGACTCGGCCTGCTTCTCGGTGGAGCGGACGAAGTACTTGATGTTGTCGAAGTCGATGCCGGAGAGGTCGGAGCCCCAGGTCGGCATGGGCTTCTTGCCGAACAGCTTCAGGCCCTTGAGACGCAGGTTGAGCATCCACTCGGACTCGTTCTTCTTCGCCGAGATATCGCGGACGACGTCCTCGCTGAGCCCTCGCTTGGCGGTGGCACCGGCGGTGTCCGGGTCCGCCCAGCCGTACTCGTAGGTGCCCAGGCCTTCGAGCTCCGGGTGCGAAACGGTGTCAGTCATGCGAGCTTCCTAACGCGCGGACGCTGAATCTTCGGTGGACGTACCGGCAGTCGGCACTGCATCGGAGTCCTCGCCTGCGGTACGCGGGGTGGACGACGATGCGGCACCGGGTGCCGGCACATAGGTGGTGCAGACCCCGTCGCCGTGGGCGATGGTGGCCAGTCGTTGCACATGGGTGCCCAGGAGCCGCGAGAAGACCTCGGTCTCCGCCTCGCAGAGCTGGGGGAACTGCTCGGCGATGTGCGCGACCGGGCAGTGGTGCTGGCAGAGCTGGGCGCCCGCCGGGGCCTTGGCCGCGGCCGACGGGACCCGCCGCACCGTGGCAGCGTACCCGTCCGCGCTCAGCGCCTGGGCGAGCGCCTCGGTGCGCTCGCCGGCCGCCGCCTGCCGCAGGGCTTCGAGATACTTCTCGCCCTGCTTGCCGAACCGGGCCCGGGCGAAGGCGGCGACCGCCTCCTCGCCCGCCTTGCCGCCGCCCACCGAGTCGGCGATCCAGCGCAGCGCGTCGGCCGCGAGCTGGTCGTACGCCTGGTAGAAGGCGTCCCGCCCGCCGTCGGTGAGGGCGAAGACCTTGGCCGGGCGGCCCCGGCCGCGGCTGCCGTAGACCCGCTGCTCGCGGGACTCGACCAGGCCGGCGACGGTCAGGCCGTCCAGGTGGCGGCGGACGGCGGCGGTGGTCAGACCGAGCCGGTTCGCCAGGTCGGCGGCGGAGGAGGGGCCGTGGTCGAGGATCGACCGCGCGACCCGGTCCCGGGTGGCGCGGTGGCCGTCCAGCAGCACCTCGGCCGCCGTCGCGGGCACGGCGCAGCCGGGGGCCGTCTCGGCCTCCTGGTGCGTGGTGTGCTCGCGCATGTTTTTCACAACACCAGTGTTGCGTAATTACTTCCGTCGGGACAAGCCGTGACCGATGCCTCATCGGTGGCATCTGTCACGCAGGCAAGCCTTACCTGGCCTGGAAAAACGATCAAAGAGGCCGCCGTCGGGGTGCGGCGTGCGTGCCTCTTACACTCGCCGGTATGCACTCCGGACCCGCGGTCCAGATCACCGGGCTGGTCAAGCGCTACGGCGCGAAGACCGCGGTGGACGGTCTCGACCTCACCCTCGCACGCGGCGCCATCACCGCCGTCCTCGGCCCCAACGGCGCCGGCAAGACCACCACCATCGAGACCTGCGAGGGCTACCGCCGCCCGGACGCCGGCACCGTCCGCGTCCTCGGCCTCGACCCGGTCGCCCAGAGCGCGCGGCTGCGGCCCCAGATCGGCGTGATGCTGCAGTCCGGCGGCGTCTACGCGGGCGCGCGCGCCGTCGAGATGCTCCGGCACACCGCGAAGCTGCACGCCCACCCGCTGGACGTGGACGCCCTGGTCGAACGCCTCGGCCTCGACTCCTGCGGCCGCACCACCTACCGCCGGCTCTCCGGCGGCCAGCAGCAGCGCCTCGCCCTCGCCATGGCCGTGGTCGGCCGCCCCGAACTCGTCTTCCTGGACGAGCCCACCGCGGGCCTCGACCCGCAGGCCCGCCGCGCCACCTGGGACCTGGTCCGCGACCTGCGCCGGGACGGCGTGACCGTGGTCGTCACCACGCACCACATGGACGAGGCCGAGCAGCTCGCCGACCAGGTCGCGATCGTCGACCGGGGCCGGGTCATCGCCACCGGCACCCCCGACGAGCTCTGCCGCGGCGGCGCCGAGAGCAGCCTGCGCTTCGACGGCCCGCCCGGCCTCGACCTCGCCACCCTGCTCAAGGAACTGCCGGACGGCGCGACCGCCGCCGAGACCGCCCCCGGCAGCTACCGCGTGGAGGCCCCCGTCGATCCGCAGCTGCTGGCCACCGTCACCGGCTGGTGCGCCGCCACCGGCATCCTCCCCGAGCGCCTCACCGTGCAGCGGCGCAGCCTCGAAGACGTCTTCCTCGACCTGACCGGACGGGACCTCCGCTCGTGACCACGACCACCGACTACTCGCCGCGGCCGGGCGCCGCCCCCGTCGGCCGGATGCTGCTCGCCCAGACCGCCTTCGAGACGAAGATGCTGCTGCGCAACGGTGAGCAGCTGCTGCTCACCGTGATCATCCCGACCGTGCTGCTGGTGCTGTTCTCCTCGGTGGACATCGTCGCCGTGGACGGCCCCGGCAAGCGGGTCGACTTCCTGGCACCCGGGCTGCTCGCGCTCGCCGTGATGTCCACCGCCTTCACCGGGCAGGCCATCGCCACCGGGTTCGAACGGCGCTACGGGGTGCTGAAGCGGCTCGGCGCCAGCCCGCTCCCCCGCTGGGCGCTGCTCACCGCCAAGACGGGCTGTGTGCTGGTCACCGAGGCGCTGCAGGTAGCGCTGCTCTCGGTGATCGCCCTCGCCCTCGGCTGGTCCCCGCAGGGCAACCCCCTCGCCGTTCTCGCCCTCCTCGTCCTCGGCACCGCCGCCTTCTCCGGGCTCGGCCTGCTGATGGCCGGCACCCTGCGGGCCGAGGCCACGCTGGCCGCCGCCAACCTGGTCTTCATCCTGCTGCTGCTGGCCGGCGGGGTGATCGTCCCGCTGAGCAAGTTCCCGTCCGCCGTCCAGTCGGTGCTGGAACTCCTCCCGATCGCCGCCCTCTCCGACGGCCTGCGCTCGGTGCTCCAGACCGGCGCCGGCGTCCCCTGGGCCGACCTCGGCATCCTGACCGGCTGGGCCGTCCTCGCCCTGGCCGCGGCCGCCCGCTTCTTCCGCTGGGAGTGAGCGGGGGCGACGACGGGCGACCGGTCGCCGGACACAGAGCAGACGGGCCCTCGCCGCTTCGGCGAGGGCCCGTTCGCTGTCTGCGGGGTCAGGCGGGTATGCGGTGACGCCCCTGGGGGGTGGGGTTGTGGGTTTCGGGGCCGTAGTGGCCGGCCTGGCGGGCGATCCAGGCGTATTCGGCGGTGCCGTCGGGGAGTTGGCGCAGTTCCCAGCGGCCGTGGCGGGTGATCGGGGGCGGTGGCGGGGTGGCTGCCCGTTCGCCGGGGTGCGGCATCCTCAGGGTCGCGAGGACGCCGAGGATCACGGTGGCGATCGCGAGGGCGAGGAGGGCCACGAACGCCGCGCCGATCAGGAAGTTGACGGTGCCGGGTGTCATCGGCGGATCCCAAGGACGCGGGTGCCGAGGTGGGCGGCGAGGCCGTGGAGGAGTTCCTCGGCCTGGTCGCGGGTGAGGGGGAAGGCGAGCTGCTCCCCCGGTCCGGCGGCCACGTCGAGGTCGACGGCGAGGCGGAGCTGGACGGTGGCGTCGGGGACGTGTTCGACGGTGAGGTAGGGGACGGTGGTGCGCTCGACGTGGGCCGGCTGGGTGGAGCTGGTGGCGAGGGGGATCACGACTCCCACGGGTCACCGCCCCGCCCGGCTTCGCGGAGCAGGTGGAGGAGGTTGAGGAGCGTGCTGACGGGCGCGTTGCCGAAGTCGATCAGGACGCGGCCGTCGACGGTGCCGTTGTGGGTGGTGGCGGAGCCCCAGAGGATGCCGTGGGGGCGGCCTCGCTCGCGGAGTTCGCCGAGGAGCGCGGTGACCTGGGCCTCGGTGTACTCGCGCATCCGGGGGTCGTCCGGGGCGAGGGGCCGGTGGCGGGCGCTCACGCGGCGGCGTCCAGCTCGAACCATACGATTTTACCGTTCTTGCGGGGCGTGGTGCCGAAGCGGTGGGTGAGCTCGCGGACCAGGTGCAGGCCCCGGCCGGACTGCGCGTAGGGGTCGGCGCACTCGCGCGGCTCGGGCAGCACGGGGTTGTCGTCGCTGACGCAGACACGCAGGCTGCGGCCTTCGAGGAGGAGGATGACGACGGTCGGCGCGGGGCTCCCGCCGTGCTTCCAGGCGTTGAAGTACAGCTCATGGAGGGCGAGTTCGGCGTCGTAGATGGCGTCGTCCGGCCATCCGGCGAGGGACATCGCGTCACTCAGCTCCGCACGGGCAGCGGACCAGTCGGGGATTTCGGGCAGGCTGAAGGCACACATGAGGGGAACCTCCGTGAGGGTGCGGGTGTGGGGTTCGTCGTTCACCGGCGGAAACATCGCCGTGAGCCAGGCCAGAACGGGACTGGTGACGCCACGCATGGCTGCTCTGCGGTGCGGGGGCAGCAGGCGCCTACTGCCCGGGAAACAGGCGTTACTGACGATCCGTCGGACCGACCGTGAAGACGACCATAGCGCACGTCAGTATCCAGTTTTTGTGCTTGTGGATTTTCTTCACTCTATGGTGGTACGCAGCCGCCCAAGATGGACCTTCACTCAGTCAGCGCGGCACACTTGTCTGGACTGCGCGCTTGGAAGGAAGCCATGCCCCCGCGCCCCAGCCCAACCCTCCGCCAGCGCAGGCTCGGCATCGAACTACGAAGGATGCGCGAGCAGGCTGGCTTCGGAGGCTCTCAACTCGGCCACATCGTCGGAATGAGTCCCGCGCAGGTCACCCAGATGGAATCAGGGCGGATCGGCATCAGTGTCGACCGTCTGCACACCATCGCCGCAGCGTGCAACTGCGACAATCGGCCGCTGATCGATGCGCTCGCCAACATCATCACGGAACGCGGGAAGGGCTGGTGGGAGGAGTACCGCGAGGTCCTGACGACACACTTCCTTGAAGTCGCGGAGATCGAGAGCTTCGCGAAGAAGCTCTCGACATGCACCACCAACTACATTCCCGGCTTGCTCCAGACCGGCGCCTACGCCTCCGCCGTCTTCACTCGGGTCTACCCGCCTCTGCCCCGCAAGGACATCGACGTCCGGACCGCCTTCCGTGTGCAACGCCAGCAGCTTGTCCGCTCCGGCACGACGCCTCTCCGCGCCTTCATCCACGAGGCTGCATTGCGCATGCAGTTCGGCGGCCCCGAAGTACTTGCCGATCAGCTCGACGCCCTTGTCGAAGACTCGGAGCAGGCCGGCATCTCGATCCGCGTGATGCCTTTCGCCGTCGACACGTTCCCTGGCGCGGCCGAGAATCTTACCTTCGCCGAGGCGAGTGTCTCCGAATTGGATACCGTTCAGCTGGACGTCGCCCACGGCGTACTGTTCTTCGACGCCCCGGCAGACCTGGCCAAGCACCGCGCCATCTTCAACCGTATGGACTCCATTGCACTCTCTGATGAAGAGTCGCGGGACTTCATTCGATTCATCAAAAAAGAAGTGGAAGACAGGTATGTCTGAATCCAAGTGGCAGAAATCCAGCTACAGCGGCGCGACCAACGAATGCGTCGAGGTGCGTACCGCCAACGGCCTGGTCGAACTACGCGAATCCGACACCGGCGACATCATCGTCCGCACCACCCCCACCAAGTTCGCCAAGTTCCTCCAAGGCATCAAGGCAGGCGAATTCGACCACCACGCCTGACCCACGCCAACCAGCAACACCCCTCACGACCTGGGGCTGAGATGTTCAACACCAACTGGCAGAAATCCAGCTACTCCGCCGCAAGCGACAACTGCATCGAAGTGCGTACCGTCAACGGCCTGGTCGAACTACGCGAATCCGACACCGGCGACATCATCGTCCGCACCACCCCCACCAAATTCGCCAAGTTCCTCCAAGGCGCCAAAGCCGGCGAATTCGACCACCACGCCTGACCCACCGCCTGACCCCCACACCCACCGGCGGCCCCTCGCTCACCCGAGCGAGGGGCCGCCGTGACCGCACGCGTCAACAGCGAGTCCGACACACCGGGGCCCCTGATCGCCAGCCGTCAGACAGAGGAAGAGCTCAGCGCGGCCAAGGTGGCCGCCGGAAAGGTGTCCGCGGAACCTAGCGCCGAAAGCTGGTCCGAACCGACAGTGAGACGGGCCAAGAGACGCGGGATAGACAGGGGTCGAGCCCGGTGATTCCAGGTCCCTCCGGTATCGGTCGACCAGCCCGGCGTACCGAGGGTCTGTCCCGGTCCTACTCTCCGGGGTCAGGTCCCGTGTAGGCCGGCGAGCGGAAGATACGGGGGAACGCTCGTGAACCGTGCCGCTGATCGAGCCACCCCGCCAGCTTGGCCAGATCACCGGTGATCACGGCCCCGACTATCAGTTCGTGCAACGTCTCCGCGTCGGCCCCGCCCATCTCTGCGAGGAAGCACTGGTACCGAGCCCCGACGCCGTGTTCGTATCCGGCCATCGCCAGGTGGAACAGGGTCGCAACACCGGGCTCGACGTGGTCGAAGTCGGCCGGCTCCAGCCGCCCCGTGGTATCGCGGAAAGCCAGGCGGTCATGCACGGCGACGCGCCCGGCCAGGCCCAGGCGGTCGGCCACCGCAGCTGCGATCGTCCGGGCCTCCCGATCAGTGGCCCCCTCCATCACGATGCCCAGATTCCGCGTCGACGTGGCGTCGTCCCTATCGCGGGCGGAGTACGTTCGCCCTTGTAGGTCACGCCAGTTGATCCCGTACCGGCTGCGTATCACCTGCCCCTCGTGAAGCCGGTACTCACGGAACGAACCGAAGTGCAGGCAGTCATGAGCGTAGGACCGCAGCAAGTCAAGCGCCACCAGCTCCGGTGAGGCCAACCGGGGATCGCTCAGCCGCCCGTACCGCGTGATCACCGACGCCAACTGGAGATGCCGGTAACCCTGGTTCGGGTGGTGAAACCCGCCGAACGCATCGGACCGGATCGAGCGCACCCCGACCCACACCCGATCAATCGGCAACAGCTGACTCAATCCCAATTCCCGGTACCGGTCGGCCAGTAGATACGCGCCCTGCCGGAACACCTCCCGCGCCGCGTCATCCACCCAGGTGTCCAGCACCCAGTGCAGCAGCGAGAACGTCACGTGCGGGTGCGCCTGGTCGAGCGCCGTCGTCGCCCGTCGCGCGGCCAGCAGATACGCCAGCTCGGACTGCTCGGCCAGGTCGCCGGCCAGGTGCTCGTTCGGCCCCAGGCACGAGGGCGTGAGCGATCGACCGAGGGTCAGAACCGCCGACGTCCGATCAACTGTTGGTGCGACTCCTGCACTCCCTCGGGAAGATTGTCCGGTGAGAACCATCGAGCCTCCAGGATCTCGAACGAGGCCACCTTGATCCGGCCGCTGACGTACAGGGCCTCGTAGGCGACTTCGACACGCAGCTTGTAACCGCTCTTCAGGTGCGCCAGCTCGCACACCTTCACCGTGAGCCCGGCCTCCTCGCGGACCTCGCGCACGATGGTGTCCTCGAAGGTCTCCTTCGCGTTCGCGTAGCCGGTTGGCAAGCCCCACTGCCGACCCTCCGGCCACATCCGGTGCTTCAGCAGCAGCACTCGGCCGTCCTGGTCACGAACGATGCCCGTCACGCCGACCATGAACTTCGAGTGCCACAGCCACAGAACGCGCCACTGCATCGGACCCCTGATGATCCGCCAGAGCTTCGCAGCGATCTTCTTCAACGTTCGGCCCCTTCCACGTCCGCACGCCGCTCGCGCGGTCGACCCACCATCCCGCACCCGACGACCCGCACACCAAATCCGTGATATTCTGATCACCCTACGTAATGTCAGCGGCGGTGCCGATAGCGCCCGCGCTTCGTATGCGCGACCGCTTGCGCGGCTGCGGCGGCAGCTACGGGAACTTACGCTCCTGGGGCGGTGGACGACCCAGAGAGCCGGGGTGCAGAGATCGAACAGCAGCCACCCAGCGTGCTCCTCGGCCGGCCCCTTGCGCAGGCACTTCGCTTCGCCTCACTCGCAGAACGGCCAGCCGGACGAACACGGCTTCGAGCACACAGCAGCGGCGACGCTGGAGTCGTACTCAGCCAGACATAGCCGGCTCCTCTTCGCTCGGGATTCACCTCTCGTGACGAGCGTAGGAAGAGCCAGAAGCCGGCCTCAAGAAAGTTGCGGATAGTTGCGCTCTGATCAGCCCAGTGCCTCTGTCGCCGCCACGATAAGAGCCCGAGCCTCTGCCCCATAGACGGCAAGTGATTGCAGCTCAGCGAACGTTCGTACGTACTCGCGCACCTCACCGGGCGTCGTCACGTTCACGGCAGCTGAGACGAGTTCGACCTGCACTCGCTGATCGTCGTGGACCCGGAAGGACTCCACGGGCCATATGGTCCGCTCAGCGGTGAATGGAATGATCCCCAGGCTGACACGCGGCAGTGAGATGACGGCGAGCAAATGCCCAAGTTGACCTGCCATCACCTCCGCGTTCCCGAGCCGGTAGCGCAGCACGGACTCTTCAACGACAAAAACGAAGCGGTGATCACCAGTATGGATCACCTTCGCCCGCTCCATCTTGGCCGCGACAGCCCGCTCCAGGTCATCGGACGTCCGGCTCGCATCAACAAAGCGGGACATGATCGCTGTCGCATAAGCCGAGGTCTGGAGAACACCAGGGATCACGTCCGAGGTGTAGAAGCGAAACGCCTTGGTCTCCTCGTACAGCTTGGCGTACGAGTCCTGGAGGTTCCGAAGGCCGCCGGCCCGAAGCCTTCGCCACTCCATGTACATGGACTCGACGGCCCTTGACACCGCGATCAGGTCGTCCACCTGATCTCCGGCTCCGCACGCCTCGCACCACGCCCTGATGTCGGCTTCGGACGGGGCGGTTTGGCCATCCTGGATGCGTGAGGTCTTGGCAGGGTGCCAGCCACACCGGGCAGACAGTTCACGCCCGTTGATCCCCGCATCCTTCCGGATGCCCTGAAGTCGATCTGCGAGCGCCTTCCGTGCGGCTTGAGCGCTGGATGACGGGGAAGCTGACGGCATGAGCTGGCTGTCCGGTGTTCGTAGCTGCTGCGGCGAGGGTCAGACGTTGTACTGGTCGTGCGGGGTGGCCCGCTCCCAGACCGATTCGAAGGCGTCCACGCACAGCTTCGCCACAGCCGGTTCGGTCCGGAGCTCCTTCGGAGGTTCAGCCCAGTCCCCGTCACCGGTGAAGTGGTTGAAGACAACCGTCCCCCCGTCGAAGACCCAGAAGTCGTTCCCCGGAAGTACCAGGTCCGACGCCTGACGCCTCGGCAACCACCGGACCTGTTCCCCGGACGCGAGGTTGACAACGGTGCCGCCGTACTCGTACCGGATGTAGTCGGTCACAGGCTCCGACACGATCCGGGCGCGGCGGATCACCACGCCACGGGCAACAGTCGCCGCGATCTGCTCGACCCACGGCCGCCAGTAGTCCGAGCTCGGGTCGTTGTCCCGCTCGCCGGTCTTCTGCCACCGCCTGAAACCGGAGGACTCGCCACCCACGCCGTAGGCGTCTCGCATCTCCAGATGCACCGCCGACCGTTGAGCCCCGGCCAGCAGGTCATCAAAGCCGGGCACCACCGGCTGCCCTGCGTTCTGCGACACAACACGCCTCCCTGATGATCGGCACCATACGTGCCGGGATCCGAATGACCGACTCGTGAACGGGGATCCCTGCCGAGTGGCCGGGTGCCCAGCTCTTGCTGCCAACTTCAGCGGCCAGCAACGCATCTGCTGTCTCGCCCTGAAAGATCAGATCCGCCGTCTCGTCCTCGACCCACACCGTGGGCGAGCCGTCTTTCTCCGTCTCAGGGTCGATCCCGAAGAACTCTAGGCTCATGGCCATCTCCTGTGTCGAGCCGGTTGCGGGTACTCGCGCTTTGTCGGCACTACCCAATAGCTGATGACGCGACACACTGCCTCGTGGCACGGCCGGTCCACCTTCGCTGGTAACCGCGGCAACAACCCGACACGGCCTTGGAGAAGCGACCAGCGGGCTCGGGTCCGGGGCGACCTCGAAGCCGGCAGCTCGGATGGCATCCTGCGTCCGCTCCAAGATGTCCGGGTCGAAGCGACGTATGGGCTTGACGCACCCCGCTGCCCAGCCTCCGGACCGATGAACGGTGGCCTCCCGACCGCGGCACTGCGCGCACAACTACGTTGGCCCGATCCGGGCTTCAGGATCGGGCACCCTCCGGGTGACCGACAGCGGCGCGACTCAGGAAGGGGGCGGCAACGACAGCAGTACGACCACACTGCACACACCATGGGTGCGCGTTGAAGTTCCACCCTCGGCTCGGACACTCTCCATCTACGCCGCGAGGGTGTGGCCTTGCTGGCGCCGCTGGCGGATTTCGAGTGGCGTGAGGTAGCCCCACTCGGGGTGCCTGCGGAGCCGCTTGTAAGAGCAGGGCCTGCTCCTCGCGGGTGAGTGTGGCCGCCTCCCGAATCCGCCTCAGCACGGTGCCGATGCCGTCTGGTGCCATCATGCCCGTCCCCCAAACCTTTGACTGACTGGTGCCCGATCCTGGCCCCCCAAAGCGGCCCCCCGCGCGAGAAATGCACCCCCTGCTGGCACCACCGGTATCACTACGGAAGGTAGTTGACTATGTACCAGCCAAGCGGGCGGCCGGGCGAGATCGGTCCCTTCCCTCTGCACGGCACATCCAAGCCCCCAGCACCGGCCTGACGCCCGGTTCCTTCGACATGCGCGTATGCAGCAGCAGCTTCTTCCTGGTCCGCGACCCCGCCTCCGTTCCCACCAGCCGCCGGCTCTTCGTCCACCCCCGCCGGGCGGCCCGCACGGCGATCCGCCGCCTGCCGGGCCCGCGCCGCCCACCGATACACCCGCCCGCCCTGGCCGCCTCCGGCGCCCGCTGATTCACGCGCCCGCAGCCACGATCGAGAGGACGACATGACCACCACCCAGCACGGCACAGCGATCACGGACGTCGCCCGGCTGCACGGCCGGGCCGCCGTCCGCAGCTTCCTGGAGGGTCCCTCGCTGACGGCGGCCGACCTGTCGATGGTCCTGCTGGTCCGCGAGGGCAACGAGGACGCCGACCGGCCGATGCCGACCGTCACGGTGGCCGAGATCCCACAGACGGTGCGCGACCTCGCCGCCCTGGGCATCCGCTCGGTGAAGGTGTTCGCCAACAGCCTGCATCGCGACGCCGAGGCGTCCGGGGCCGGCGCACCGGACAGCCTGATGGTGCGGGCCATCCACGCCGCCAAGGACGCCGAGCCGGGCATCGCGGTGATGACCGAGAACTGCCTGTGCGGCCACACCGATACCGGTGAGTGCCACCTGACCAGCGGCGGACGGATCGACCTGGACCGCACGGCGGCGATGATCGCCGCCCAGGCCGTCATCCAGGCCGGGGCCGGCGCCGACATCGTGGGACCGGCCGCGATGATCCGGGGTACCACCGCCTGCGTGCGTCAGGCCCTGGACGAACACGGCCATCGCGACGTGGCGACCATGCCGCACCTGATCTTCGACTCCGCCCTCTACGAGGGCTACCGGGCCACCATGCGGGCCACCCCCGCCTCCGGCACCCACCGGCCGTTCCAGATCAGTCCGCGCCAGCCGGATACCGCGGTGGACACCGGCCTGGCCTTCGTCGGCGAGGGGGCGGACATGCTGCTGCTGGAGCCGGGGATGTTCTCGGTGGACGTGCTCACCAGCCTCAAGCAGAAGACGTCGGCGCCGCTGGTGCCGTTCTCCGTCTCCGGCGAGTACACGCGTCTGGCCCCGATCGACCCGGGCACCGGGCGGCGGGACTTCCGGCCACTGCTGGAGCTGTTCACGATGCTCAAGCGCTCCGGCGCCGACCGGATCATCACCTACGCCGCCGGTGACCTCGCCCGGCTGCTGACCGGCTAACCGGCCGGGCGGATCTCCGCCAGGATCGCCTCGGCGCCCTGGTCCAGGAGAAGGCCGGCCACCTGGATGCCCAGCTTCTCCGGCTCCGAGACGGGGCCGGAGAGGCGGGCCTCGACCTGCTTCGTCCCGTCCAGGGAGGTGACCTGCGCGTGCAGCGACAGCGTCTCGCCGGTGGCCTTCGCGTAGGCGCCGACCGGCACCGAGCACCCGCCGTGCAGCTCGCCGAGCATCGCCCGTTCGGCCCGCACCTCCGCGTCCACCACTGCGTCCCCGGTGCCGGCCAGGATCTCGCGGGCCGACTCGTTGTCCTCGCGGATCTGGATCCCCAGCGCTCCCTGGCCGGGGCTCGGGGGGAACTGGTCCAGCGGCAGCAGCTCGCCGATCGCGTCGTCCAGGCCGAGCCGCACCAGCCCGGCCGCCGCCAGAACGACGCCGTCCAGGTTCATGGTCTTGAGCTTGTTCAGCCGCGGCGGGACGTTGCCGCGGATCGGCACGAACGCCAGGTCCGGACGGAGGTGCAGCAACTGGGCGATCCGGCGGGCCGCGGAGGTGCCGACTCGCCCGCCCTGCGGCAGGCCGGCCAGCGTGGAGCCGCACAGCGCGTCCCGCACGTCCTCGCGGCCGGGCGGGGGCAGCAGCACCAGGCCGGGCGGGTTGCTGGTCGGCAGGTCTTTCAGCGAGTGAACGATCACGTCCACCTCGCCCCGCGCCAGCGCGGCTTCCTGCTCGGTGGAGAACGCGCTGCCACCCGAGCGGGCCGACACCTGCGAAAGGGCCGCCTTCCGGTCCCGGTCACCGCCTTCAAGGATCACCTGGTGGCGGAACTCGACGTCGGGGAAGCGCTCCCGCAGCGGCGCCAGGAACTCCCTGACCTGCGCTCGCGCGAGGTGACTGGCCCGCGATCCGACAATCAGCGTCCGCATTCCCCAACTCCAAGCATCTGAGCAGATGTTGACCGCATGTTACTTGAGCATGGCCCGACCTTTTTCCGACGGTATGTCGGAATCATGAATGGAGATCGAATGCCCTCCACCCGCCGCACCATCCGCATCGGCGCCCGCGCCTCGGCCATGTCGCTCGCCCAGGTCGCCCAGGTCCGCACCGACCTGGCCACCCTCCATCCTGACGTGGCCACCGAGCTGGTGCCGTTCGTCGCGGCCGGCGATCGCGAGCCCGGCGAACAGGCCAAGCTCCACGACAAGGGCGCCTTCACCGGCGACATCGAGGACGCCCTGCAGACCGGCGTCTGCGACCTCGCGGTGCACTGCATGAAGGACGTGGCCGGCGACCCGCTGGTCACCCCGGGCACCGTCTTCGCCGCCCACCCCGCCCGCGCGGACATCCGCGACGCCCTGATCCACCCAGGCGGCCTCACCATCGACCAGCTGCCGCCCGGCACCCGGGTCGCCACCTCGGCGGTGCGGCGCATCACCCAGCTCACCCGCAGCCACCCCCACCTGGACCTGGTGCCGATCCGCGGGACGGCGAACCTGCGGCTGGCGGCCCTCGACGCCGGGGAGGTCGACGCCCTGGTGCTGGCAGCCTCCGGGCTGGAGCGCATCGGCGAACAGCACCGGATCAGCGAGATCCTGACCGTCGAGCAGATGTGCCCGCCGCTCGGCGCCGCCGTGCTCGGCCTGCAGTGCCGCGAGGACGACACCGAGCTGATCGACCTCCTCACCCCGCTCGGCGACCACGCGACAACGCGGGAGATCACCGCCGAGCGGGCCCTGCTGAACGTCCTGCGCGGGCACTGCAACAGTCCGATCGCCGGGTTCGCCCGGTCCTTCGCAGACGGGCGCCTCGGCCTTCGCGCGATGGTCTTCTCGCCGGACGGCGCCACCGTGCTGGAGGCCCGGCAATCGGCTGGCCGGCTCAGCCCGGAGGCCCTCGGCATGGGAGTCGCCGCCACCTTGATCCGCGACGGTGCCCGCGACCTGATCGACGCCATCTCGCACTGACCTACCTCGCGTCAGTGCCCAGCTCGCCCCGAAACCTGTCCGGGCGTGGGCTGCCGGCCGTGTCATCCATCGCCCCGGGGCCCGCGGCCCAGACACACTGGTGAGCGCACCGCGTGGGGTCGGCCCGCGAGCGCCAACCCCCTGCTCCACCTCAGGAGAGTCGTCGAGCCGGGCTCGGAGGCCCAGATCGACTACGGGTTCATGGGGCAGTGGACGAACCCGCGCACCGGCAAGCGGCACCGGGTCTGGGCGTTCGTGATGGTGCTGCCATGTTCGCGGCACATGTTCGTCCGCCCGGTGCTGCACATGAACCAGCACGCCTGGACCGAGGCCCACGTCGAGGCGTTCCGGTTCTTCGGCGGCGTCCCGCGTCGGCTGGTGCCGGACAACCTGCGCACGGGTGTCGACAAGCCCGACCTCTACCACCCGAAGATCAACAGAGCGTATGCCGAACTCGCCACCTACTACGGGGCGTTGGTGGACCCGGCGAGAGCCCTGCGTCCGAAGGGCAAGCCGCGGGTCGAGCGGCCCATGCCCTACCTCCGCGACTCGTTCTGGAGCGGGCGCCAGTTCACCTCGGTCGAGCACATGCAGTCCGAGGCCGTCACCCGGGCGAAGGGCGTCGCCGGCGGGCGGCAGTGCCGGCCGCCGGGCGGGGCCGCCCCGCTGTCGGTGTTCGAGGCCATCGAGGTCCAGGCCCTTCTGCCACTGCCGGACACACCGTTCGTCCTGGCCTGCTGGTCCACCGCCACGGTGGGCCCGGACATCCACATCAAGGTCGGCCGCACCCTCTACTCGGTGCCCTGGAAGCTGATCGGTCGGTGCGGCGACGTCCGTTCCACCGCCGCCATGGTCCAGATCTTCCACGACGGCGAGCTGGTCAAGACCCACGCCGCCCTCGAACAGGGCAAGCGCACCGACAAGAGCGACTACCCGCCGGAGAAGATCGCCTTCCAGATGCGCACGCCGATCTGGTGCCGCACCCAGGCGGCCGAGGTCGGCGACGCCTGCGGCATGGTGATCGGCCAGCTGCTGGAGGTCAACGCGATCTACCGGCTCCGCGCCGCCCAGGGGGTGATCGCCCTGCGCAAGAAGTACGGCGACAGCAGGCTGGAGGCGGCCTGCGCCAAGGCAATGACGGTCGGCGACCCGTCCTACCGCACCATCAAAGGCATCCTGATCGCCGACACCGAGACCGACCCGGAGCCAGAGACGGGCAACGCCGGAGCGGCGGCCTTCCTCCACGGGCCCCAGCAACTGTTCGCCTCCGCCATCCCCACCCAGACGCAGGGCGAACTCCGCGACGACCAGGGTCGCGACGACAGTCAGGAGGCCGCCCGATGAGCGTGATGAACACGGCCCTTCGCGAGTCACTCAAGGCGCTTCGGCTATCCGGGATGCTGGAGACCCTCGACGCCCGCCTGCTTCAGGCCCACGGCGGTGAGCTCGGGCACCTGGACTTCCTACAGGTCCTCTGCCAGGACGAGATCACCCGCCGTGAGACCGTCGCCTTCCAACGGCGTCTGCAGAGAGCGAAGTTCGAGCAGCAGGTCACCCTGGAGGAGTTCGACTTCGCAGCCTCCTCGAAGCTGCCCGCAGCCCAGATCCGCGACCTCGCCGCCCTGCGCTGGCTGCACGCCGGCGAGTCCGTAATTTTGTTCGGCTCGGTCGGCGTCGGCAAGACCCACATCGCTCAGGCCCTAGGCCACCTGGCCGTCCGCCAGGGCGCCAACGTCCGCTTCGCCAAGACCAGCCGGATCCTGGCGGACCTGGCCGGCGGCCACGCAGACCGAACCTGGGAGAAGCGGATCCGCGAGCTGATCCGACCCGACGTCCTCATCCTCGACGACTTCGCGATGCGCCAGCTCACCGCGGCCCGGGCCGACGACCTCTACGAGCTGGTCAGCGAGCGGCAGGGTCGGTCCCTGATCATCACCAGCAACCGGGCACCCAGCGACTGGTATCCGCTCTTCCCCAACCCCGTCGTCGCCGAGTCCCTCCTGGACCGGCTCATCAACACCAGTCACCAGGTCATCATGAACGGCCCCAGCTACAGGCCGAACAAACGCCCCAAGAACCCCACCGACAAGCCGCCGATCAGCCAGACTCAGTCCGGGCGATCATGATCGGGGCCAGTTAAGAAGGGCTGCGGCGGTGACGGCGCCGAGGAAACAGCTGGCCCCGCCGCAGGCCTCTGCGCATCGAGTCGACATCGAGCACGGACACGTTCAGCATCGACGTCGCCACCAGGGCAACTCCGACGGTGCATGGGGATCGTGGCAGGTTCGCCGGTGCAGAACCTCATCCAATGCGTCGACCACCCGCCGTAGTTCACGTGCAGATCGTGGTGGCAGCATGGTGAGAGCATCCGCCAGAGAGTCTCGGGCCCATTCCTCGCCGCAACATGGGCAGGTGAATTCGGCCTCCCACGGCCGCCAGCGGCGCTGAGTGCCGTGGACGTGGGCAGTCCACACGCTGACGGCAGCAGATAGATGTCCCGGCAGCCACCGCTGGCTCTCCAGCCGCCGGATGGCGGCGTTGGCCGCCCCGGACAGGCCGCGGACATCGCGGTAGCGCACCCAGGGACTCGTCCGCGGGACGTCGTGAGTCCGGAGCGACACAGGCTTCTTACGAGGCACGGCCCCTTCGAGAAATGCTCATTTCCACATCATCGCACGGCTCATGATCACCCGACAGGCATGGGTATACAGTCCCAACCAGATCCTGGGGAATTACGTGACCGCAGCCGTGGGGAATAACGTGATCGTGCACAACTCCGACCGTCGCGGCAGCCGAATCCCCACGGACAACCGCCCGCGCCGCATACGAAGGCGGCCCCTCGCTCATCCGAGCGAGGGGCCGCCGCGTCACGACGAATGGCCGCCCGCCTGCTCGTCGTCGTCGCCCGTCCCGACGACGAGACTCCGCTCTTGGTCGTCCGGAATGCTCGGGGACGAAGTCGCTCCACGGAGCCGACTCCGCTGTTACGGTCACCGGCATGACGCCCTCGGTAGCCAATGGCCGCGTCGTGGATCTGCGGGTCGAACCGATCGATGAGGTGCTCGATCGCGTCGCACGGACGCTTCAAGTCCGGCTCGACACGGACACGGTGGTACGCAAGCGACGCTCGGTCGGGGCGCGGACGAGCCGCGAGACCTGGGTTCGTGTCGAGCGACGACCTCTGCACAAGGTTCTCGGGCAGGGCTGGAACGGCACCGAGTGTGCCGAGACGCTGACCGGCATCGCCAAGCCCTACTGGCGGCAGTCCGTGTCCTGGCGCGACTCCGTGGACGCCGCGCTGTGGCGGGCGGACGAAACCACCCTGCTGCCCGGGACTCCGGTCAGTACCAGCGTGCTCTCCGCCGATCCGCGCCTTCCGGACGCGTGGTGGAAGGAGTTGGGCACCACGCTGGATTCGCTCGGAAGGCAGCGGACGCGCATCGCGACACCCGACACCGAACCGATCACACAGTCTCTCGTCACCGAGACGATCCGGACCGCCTTTCCGGGCCGGGCCGACGCGGCCGTCCGCCAGTGGCTTCCGGCTCACGCCGACCTCAACTGGGCGAACGTCACCGGTCCGTGCTTCTGCCTGTTCGACTGGGAGGACTGGGGTAACGCGCCACGCGGCCTGGACGCCGCCTCACTACTGGCGGCTTCCATGGCCGTCCCGGCTCTCGCGGAGCGCGTGCGGCGGGAACGACACCACGATCTGGAGAGCCGGGACGGCAAGGTGATGAAGCTGTTCGTGTTCGCGAAATTCGCCGAGCCCGACGCTCATCCGGAGGACCCCCGGGTCGAGCCCGCGCGCCAGGAGGCCGCACGGCTGCTCACCGAGCTTCAAACGACCTGATGCCCGCCCCGCGCCCGAAGAAGCACTCGATACCGAACCAGCAGTTCCTCGTCGATCTCCCGGTTCAGGCAGTCGCGCAACTGCCGGAGGAGCCGACAGGTGCAAAGCAATCATGGCCGGCTCCGTTTGGCAGAAGTCCAGCCGCTCCGCCGCGAACGACACGTGTGTCAAGGTACGTACCGCCAACGGGCTGGTCGAACTGCGCGAGTCCGACACCGGCGACATCATCGTCCGCACCACCCCCACCAAGTTCGCCAAGTTCCTCCAAGGCATCAAGGCCGGCGAGTTCGACCACTTCGGCGGCGGCGCGCAGTGAATCGTTTCGGTGGCCCCTTGCGCCTCGCAAGGGGCCACCGACAACTACGCCCCGCAGACCAGAATCCCGCCGAGGCAGGTCATCCCGAACGACCCCCGTGCCTCGATGACATCAGCAACGATCTCGCCCGCACGGACAACGGTCTCCCGAAGCGGCACACCACACTGCTCGGCCCAGGCCTCGCACGAGCCGAGGTGAACAACAATCGGCGCGGGATCGGCGACCTCGCTGACGCCGGGCAGTCTCCGCACTCGAAGGGTGAGAGTGCGCTTCCCGCACATTCACACGGAGACTCAGGACAACCGGGGAGCGATCGCAGGCCGGTTCGGCCCCCGGGACTGGTGGGCTCGCGTGTTCAGGTGTCGCCTGTTCGCGGCCGAGTCCAACTGGGGCTCGCGCTGAGTGATCAGCGCGAGCCCGACGGACGTCGATCGCTAAGGTTGTCCCGTAACCGCTGGTTGAGTCGCGCGTCCGAGGCTCCGGGTATCAGGGGCCTCGGGCGGATATCGGCGCGACTCCGGACGGACAGCTGTGGCAGCCTGCGGACATGCTGCGTTACCGGCGTCCGAGTTGGACTTCTTCGAAGCCGGCGAGCGCCATCCCGCTTCGGCAAGGAGCCCATCGGCCTGGTTGGATCTCGGCATGACGGATTGGTCGCAACTCAGCCATGCCTACGGTGCCGCCGAGGACATACCGCCCCTGCTGGACCGGATCGCAGCAGAGCCGAGCGCCGAGCTCTGGCACGACCTGTGGTCGGCCTTGTGTCACCAGGGCAGCGTCTACTCGGCCAGCTTCGCAGCACTGCCCTGGCTGGCCGGCACGGCGGAGAGCAGGAACCGGGAACAGGCGGTCAACGCCCTCGTCCTGGCGGGTGCGATCACGGCCGGCGCCGGTCAGCTGCACGGGGCCGGCGACATCCTCTCAGAGCATGCGGCGGAGATCGCGGCACTGCTGAGAACTGTGAATCAGTACCGTCGAACCGCTTCGGACCGCACCGAGTACATCCACCTCATGGAAGCCATGCTGGGCTTCGAAGGTGTCGTGGGCTGGAGTGAAGACCTGGCCTGGGGGCTCGGGAACGAGGAATACGAGATCTCATGCCCAGGCTGCGACGCGAGCTTGTTCATCGTCCTCGGCGAGCGTGGCTTCTTCTCCACCAGCGACGACTATGCACTCTCGGACGGCGACATCGAGACAAGAGCCCTACGACCAGCGGCTCCCGCAGAGCTGGACAGCATCGGCCAACGACTCCATGACATCGCGCTCGCGGACGGGCAACGCGAGGTCGCGCAGACGCTGACCTACGTCTTCGGAAACGCAACCTGCCCTGACTGCGAGACCGACTTCTCGGTCGCTGATCAGATCAGCGCCGATTGGTGAGCCAGTTGGTCGGATCGACTGTCGTCGACCGCAGGCCTTGGACCGCACACTCCTAAATATTGACCAACTCAGGTGAAATGCATCCTCCGATGCACCACCGCGCGACCGCCCTCACCCCGGGCCGTCGCCGGATGGTTGGCCGCGCTGGCTTCGACCTCCTCCGCAAGCGGGTGCTGCTCCGCTCATAGAGCCCAGGTCACCCCGCATCCTCCACAAGCCCGCAACCTTCTGGGAAGCCCTCCAGGAACTCGCGGCGCGAAGGATTGGCCTCTTCTTCAGCCATCGTCCCGAGTAGGTGGATGAACTCGCTGCGCTGATCACTCGACAACCGGCTCACAAGGTGGGCAACGCCCTCCAGGACTTTGACAGCGTCGTCCGGATCCATCTGCTCGTCTTCGCAGCCCTCGATGAACCAGAGAACATCGATCAACGCCTCCGCCAGAGCACGGGTAAGCGACGGGTACACGGGCATCGGAATCTCCCACCAGGCGTCCTTCAGGGTGCGGCCATCCCACCACCTGCCACCGACATCACGGCTGGTGAGCCCGCCACAGAAGTTGAGCCGGAACCGCTTGAAGTGAGTGCCTTCCGTGCGGCTTGAGCGCTGGATGACGGGGAAGCTGACGGCATGAGCCGGCTGTCCGGTGTTCGTAGCTGCTGCGGCGAGGGTCAGACGTTGTACCGGTCGTGCGGGGTGGCCCGCTCCCAGACCGATTCGAAGGCGTCCACGCACAGCTTCGCCACAGCCGGTTCGGTCCGGAGCTCCTTCGGAGGTTCAGCCCAGTCCCCGTCACCGGTGAAGTGGTTGAAGACAACCGTCCCCCCGTCGAAGACCCAGAAGTCGTTTCCCGGAAGTGCCAGGTCCGACGCCTGACGCCTCGGCAACCACCGGACCTGTTCCCCGGACGCGAGGTTGACAACGGTTCCGCCGTACTCGTAGGGGATGAACTGCGGGCTGTCCGCGGTCTGCCCCTCGGTCAGGACGAACGCCGGCGGGCGGCACCTCCGGTCACCGGCGCAATGAACCTTGCTGGTCTGCCCGCCCCTGGAGCGTCCGAGCAGGGCGGCCTTCAGCCGGAGCCTGCGCCGACGCCGGATACGGTGTCGCAGGTGATGGGCTCAGGCGGCGCGGCGGGTGATGATGTTGTAGACGGATGCCCGGTCCTTGGCGAGGGACTCTGAGAAGCTCACCGCCATCTCCCGGAGTTCCTCGATCAAGCCGGTGACCCAGCCCGGTCCGAGGACAGCGACCTCAACGCACTCCCCGCGAAGGGCCAATGTGTTCGTGCTGGGGTGACTCAGGGCCGGGGCAGGGCGCAGGAGGCCGTACTGCCGCGCATGTGCCGCCTGTTCTTCGCCACCAGGGCGTAGACCTGACGGGCGCAGGTTCGTACGCCGGGCAGGCCGGCCGCGGCGGCTGCCAGTTGGTACCGGCGGGCCGATGAGGATCCGACGAATCGAGCCAACGCGTCTGCCCCGCCCGCGCGGACCGCGCCGTTGTGGAAGAGGAGCACCTCCCGGTCCAGCCGCGCCAGGTGTGGGGAGGTGAGCTGCTCCGGCAGAACCTGCCACGGTACGGCTTCGATCTGCGGACCGGCCAGCCGGCGGATCCGATCGATCGTGACTTGGCAGAAGCCGCAGTCCCCGTCGTACGCCAGCACTGGTTCTGTGCTGGCGGCCGCGCCGCTCATCTCGTCTCCGTCCACGGCTGGAACAGTTCCTCGCACATCTTGGCCTCAGCCGGCCGATCCGGGCTGCGCCGGTACGACTGGGCTCTCCCTCTGGGATGGTTCCCCTGCTCCCACGGCAACTGCCCGTTGAAAGGTGCGCCGCCACAGTTGTCCCAGGAATGCGTAGAAGCGGTCCGGCAGGAATACGGCATCCGCGACGATCATGGCTCCGGAGAAGAGCGGAAGACCCATCAGAACGGCGATGCCCACGTGCATCCCGAGCAGCATTGTCAGGACGATGTACTTCAGCCTGCCGAACAGCACGAACGGGAAGGCCACCTGCAACAGCACCGTCATGTAGGTGGCGACGGCGATCAGGATGGGGTGGCTGTCCACCATGAGTGACAACGCCGGCCAGGGCCGGAACAGGTCGAGGTTCATGACGTAGTGGAGGGCAGTCCCGTTTCCCCAGGAGCCGCCCTGCACCTTGTAGAAGCCTGCGGATCCGTAGACGATGCAGACCTGAGCCGCGATGACGACCATGGCGCAGTTGTGCAGCACCGTGCTCAACAGCTTGCGTGTGACGCCGAGTTGATACCAGAAGCCAGGCGCTCTCGGACCTGACACCGAGTGCTCTGCATCGCCCGAGGCTACGAGGCGTGTCCTCCGCGCGTCGAGGGACCAGCGTCGGCCGCAGGCAGTCAAGGAGAGGTACACGGCCATGAGGAGGATGAGGTTGTCTCCCCCGTCCGTCATGAAGATGGCCCGCGCATGGAACGAGGTCACCACGACCGCGAACAGGAGCGACACCATCCTGGTCCGCCAACCCAGGACGAACAGTACGGACGTGACGACAGCCGTCGCATAGCAGATCTCGAAGTACGCCTGACTGTCAGACAGGGTAAGAATGCTGAACCAGCCGGTCTGATCGAACAGTTGCCTCGCCAGGGCGGGCGTCCACGGCGAACCAGGACCCCAGATCTCGTCGCGGTGCGGGAACTCCCTCAGCAGGAAGGCCAGGTAGAGCAGGCCGTACCCGATGCGCAGCACTGCCGCCGCGTACAGGGACATCGGTCGATCGGTCACGGCGCTGCCCAGCGCGCCGATTCGGCGGGGCATCCGTTGGCTGCCGGCGTCACCGTTCCGCAGGGCCGTGTGGCGCGGAGAGAGCGCCGGAACTGGAGTCTGCTCAGTTTCCATTGGATGCCACCTTCCACCAGGGCAGGTACCTGGTGTCGACCGAGGCTGGTGCGGTCGGGCGCGGACCGCCCGGCGTGGTGGGCGCCGCGATGGGCCGAGTAATCACCCGCAACTGGATGGCCTCATACGTAACGTTCTGATGGACGGCGAGTCGCTCCACCGCAATGTTGCGAAGGTATCTCCGCAACATCACAGCCCGCTCGGAGTGCGGCTGGTCGTCGCTTCCATACGCTTCGAGATAAGCGATCCAGGATCGACGCAGCATGTTCTGCGTTGTATGGCTCGGGAAGACGTTGTGCTCGACGTCGGAGTCGTCGACGGCGGTCAGGTCGAACCAGTCACTGACCTCGCGGTTACCATCCGCTGAGGTCCGCTCGGTTCTCACGGAAATCTGCCGAGTCACGGACTCCGGGTCCGGAGCGAACAGCCGCCAGTTCTGCTCGAACAACGGGAAGATCCACGCATTGAGCTGCCTGCCGTAGTACTGGGACAGTTGGTTCGAGGGAGCTACATACAGAAATACCAGCAGCACGTGGACGAGGGATGTTGCCAGGCACAGAGCCACAGCGACGACTGCGGCCGCCCCCAACGGGCGCGACAGTCCTGACAGGCCGGCAAGCTGCTCGCCGGACTCGGTGACGGACGGCTGCGTGCCCTGCACCACGTCGGCGGGGATGCCGTCGTCGGCCGGTTGGCGGCCCGCTTCCTTCGTCTTCACGGACTCTGTGCCGCCCATCGCACGACTGGGCCCCGTCCTTACCACTGTGACTGCTCCCTAGACTCTGCTTGCCTTGAGCGTCTTGGGGCGCGCGACAGGGTCCATGACGATCCGCCGCGCGCCACCAGTTTTTGCGTCTGTCAAGCAGGCTGCCACCTCGGACGCAGCCCCCGAGGGCCGCACTCCGGAGCCGCATTCACGCACGAGGGCCTCTGCTCATGGCCCGCCTGTCGTGGTGCCCACCTGACTTCCCGAATCAGCTACGAGTTCACGGGCTCGCCCCACTTGTCGTCGCACGGAGAACACCCCTGCTCGCCGTGCTCTCCGTGGTCACCATGCTCGCCGTGCTCTCCGTGCTCTCCGTGCTCTCCGTGGTCACCATGCCCTCCGTGGTCACCGTGCTCGCCGTGGTTACCGCCTGTGGTAGCGCCGGTGATGCCACCGATCGCGGAAGCGCCGGTGATGCCACCCGCCGTGGTACTACCAGTGGTGTTGCCGGCGACCGCGCCGCCCAGGAGACCGCTTGTCGTGCCACCCGTGGTAAGCACACCGCCGAGCACACCGCCGAGGAGACCGCCTGTGGTACTGCCAGTGGTACCAGCAGTGGTGGTACCGGCAGTGGTACCGGCAGTGGTGGTACCGGCAGTGGTACCGGCAGTGGTAGTACCGGCAGTTGTACCGCCAGTGGTGGTCGTTGGGCAGCTGGGCAGGGTGATCCGGTTGGTGTCCAGCGTCACGGAGCCGTTGCGAGCCAGCGCTCGGCCATCGATGCTCGCGCTGGTGTTAAGTCCGATCGAGGTCAGTGCCAGGATGTTGCCTACGAAGGTGGTGTTGGTGCCGAGCGTGGCAGAACTTCCGATCTGCCAGTAGACGTTGCACGGCGCAGCACCGTTGATCAGGAGCACACGGCTGGCGGATGCCGTCGTCAGGGTCGATCCGACCTGGAAGACCCAGACCGCGTTGGGGTTACCCTGCGCGTCAAGCGTGAGGGTGCCCGTGAGGTCGATGGAAGAAGAGGCGGTGTAGACACCCGGAACAAGCGTCAGGCCACCGAGGTCTCCAGGGGAGGTGAGGGTGACATTCGTGGCCTGGCTCGCGGCGTTGTTGTACGCCGTGGTCAGATCGGTCTGGGCCTGAAGCGCGACCGCATCCGCCTGGTGAATGGCCCCGCTCACCAAACCAGGCGGAAACCCGGTGATTGACGAACCCGGGCTCACTCCGAGGTCTCCGGTGATGGCGGAGGGACCGGTGTTGGTGACGGACTGGCCACCCAGAACCGCGAAGCTGCTCGCCGTCCCCAGGGGAACGGCCGTGGCAATGGCATGAGCCGGCAGCAGCGATGTCGTGATTGCGGCAGCGACGATGAACACGACCGTCGCGACCCAAGTCGAAATTGCGCGCCAGTTAAGCGCGCCAGAGATGTTCAGTGTCATCTAAAAGCCTATTTCTGTGGGGAAATATGGCAGGTTCGCGATCATCGATCTCCGACGACCTGACACTCCCTTCCCGTCGGCAGGCATCGTAGATTTCGACGACCCATCCCTCATTCGCCCAGGGAAGAGGTTCGACTTTATATTAGCCGACACCGAAGATCTGCACGCGATCCATACGGGTGATTTCCGAATGAATTGCCACTCATGGTCACATAATCAAATAGATATGCTTGGCGATCGCCCTCCACCCAGTTACACCGAGTCGACAACGGCCTAGGGTGCGTATTTGATTGTAATCAATCTGCGGGATTCACCCTCGTGGCGGGCCCTGGTCTGGTAGATCGTTTTGTGTGACGCGAGTGCAACTGACGGATGCGGAGTGGGAGTTCATCGAGCCGTACCTGCTGATCGGCGAGTACGGCCCGTACCCGGAGCGGCTGCGGCAGCAGTTCGAGGGCGTGATCTGGCGATTCCGGACGGGCGGGCAGTGGCGGGAGATGCGGCAAGGGCGGCCGGCCCGTCGGCCACGACGCCGAGCTCTACAAGGACCGGAACACCGTCGAGCGCCTGATCAACAAGCTGAAGACCTGGCGAGGCATCGCCACCCGATATGACAAGACCCCGGAAAGCTACCTCGCAGGCCTCCACCTCCACGCCTCGATGATCTGGATCAAAGACCTCACCCGGACCGCCTCTTGATCACAATCAAATACGCGCCTAGTGGTCGGCTCCGTAAATCCTTCGGGGGTTGACTGTGGAGCCTGTGTTGTGTGTGGTGCGGGGTCAGATGCTGGGGTCGGTGAGGTAGAGGCCGCAGGCGCAGTCGAGGGCGTCTTCGGGGGTGCCGGCGAAGCCGCTGGTGGGCAGGATGGCGTCTTGGTGCTCGTCGGTGCTCGCGAGGTAGAGGGCGAAGCCCCAGGTACTGGCGGATCCGCCGTAGCGCAGACGCATCTGTTCGCCGTCATTCAATCGAGGCGTTTGACAGCGAACCCAGTCGTTCAGGCTTCCTTGTCAGCGAACCGGTCGCTCTTCGGCCCGATGCCTTCGATCCTGGTCGGAGTTCCGTCCGGGGCGAACGAGTGGTGGAAGGTGAAGGCGTGCGGCGCGGAGCCGTGGTCGTGGAGGTGTTCCAGCCTGGAAACCCCGTCCTGCCAGGTGGGTGTCACGCCGTCGGAGACCCACCAGAACACGTAAGCCGGGTGTCCTGTCCTCTCGAACCAGTCGTAACGCCTGTTCAGCGCCTCACGGTGCAGACCGGTGTAGATGGCGTCGAAGGCGGGGCGCAGGTCGGCCCAGAGTGAGAGTGTCGCGGCCAGGGCGATGGTTTCCACCGTGTGGCCCTTGCCGTACCAGGTCGGTACGACGAACTCTCCCCACGCACCCCAGTCCAGGTCGAAGTGTGTGCCCTGGCCGCCGTCCGCCGCTTCGGCATGAGCGAGGTATCCGGGGTGCCGGCTGATCTTCCGGTAGATGGCCTCGCCGCTGTCGTGGAGTTCGCGTGTGAGAGGTGCGGGATCGGCGAGAGGTGACTGCAGGACGCCGAATGTGTACAGCGCAAGACGGGGCATGCGTCTCTCCCTGGTTGGGGGGGTGCCTGGTGTGGACCTGGTTCGGTGGCTTGGGCATGGGGGCGAGGATTCGTGGGGCGTGACCGACTCGTCCCGTCGCGGGTGGCTCGGCCTGAAGGAACTCCTGTGCGGCCGTGGGCGATCGCCGAAGACCAGGTGAAGATAGCTGCCTCTGCGGCCCATGTCGAAGTTGCGTTTTTCCTGCCCAAGTGGCCTCTTGCACCGGTCATTACGGGGGCTGGGGCGGTGACGGGCGGGGCAGGCTGCGGGTGCGGGCACAGTGGTGCTGCACGCCGCGCGTGGACGCTCCAACGCATGCATCGCCCGGGAGACGGGGCTGCATTTGGACACCGTGCGCCGCTGGCGTGGCCGGTTCGCCCAGGCGGGCCTGCCCGGGCTCGAAGACCGTCAACGCTGCGGCCGTCCCGCCTCGTTCACACCGCTGCAGGCCGCTGAGGTCAGGGCGCCGACCTGCCGGCTGCCTGCCGAGAGTGAAGTACCGCTCTCACGCTGGTCGTGCCCGGAACTGGCCCGCGAGGCCGCCCGGCGGGGCATCGCCCCGTTCATGTCGGCGTCGACCGTGCGCCGCCGGCTCGCCCAGGACGCGCTCAAACCCTGGCAGCACCGCTCCTGGATCTTCATCCCGGAGGTAATCGCACTGCCGATCCTGTCCGGGCCGCTGCCGTACCTTGAGTGGATCACCCGGGAGACCCGGCCCGCTGAGGGCCAGTGCTCTGACCGCATAGACGCCGGGTTGATTCAGTCGGGACCGGTCCAGCAGTCCGAGTAGCCTCGCCCTGTGGTGGATCAAGAGGAGTACGTCCGGTATCGGGAAGACTCGAAGGTGCTGGCAGCGATCGGGGAGCATGTCGACGCCCAGGTCGGCCGTGTCACGGTGCGACTGCCCAGGGCTGTGGCCGAGGCCGCGGTGGCCGCTTGGGAGCGTGACGAGTTGGGTGACCTCGGTGAGGAGACCCATGAGCAGTACGAGCTGCGGGGCCAGGCTGGTGATCTGGCACTGATCGGCCTTGAGATCTCGGAGCGCGGCCGCTGGGAGGGCGAGGAGGTCGTCATCGACCTGCATGTCGCCTTCGCGGGGGCAGCCTCGCGGGCGTCGCTGTAGTCAGGCCGCAGCGGCCACCGGTCTCCGCCCTGCGGATAGCCGCTCATCCCTGGCTGCGTCAACGGCACGCAGCGGCCGCGTCCGGCTCCGTTTGTGTACCGACCGATGGCCGGGGCCGCGCGGGTGAATGCGCGCTGAGACACGCTGCTGCGGCTTGACGATCGTGGTGATGACCACCGAAACGGACATTTTCGACGTCGGGTGCTGCGAGGCTGTGGGGGCGAGCCTCGCAGCACCCGCATGGAACAAGGGGCGGAGGCCAGGAGACGGATCTCAGCCCGTAGGCACCTTCGAGGAGTGGTGGTTGATGATCAGCCAGTGGCCGCCACGCAACTCGTACACGTAGGTGTAGCGGGCGTTGATCGTACTCTTGCTGCCGTCCTTGTCGGTCAGCGTGAACTGGTAGAGGCCCGTGTCGATGGCGCTCGTATCGTTCAGGATGTTGATGTACCGCTCCTGGATCTTTCCGACGGGCTTGCTCTCCAGAAATTTCGTGAAGTAATCGACGATCCCGGCGCGGGTGGTGCGGATGCTTGCGACGGTGGGCAGCAGCACGGCGCCCGGGGCGTAGAGATCCGCGACACGGTTCGGGTCGCCGGTGGCCAGTGCCGCGTTCCAGCCGTCGAACAGGGCGGCGATCTGCCCTGGAGTGGGCGGCGTGACGGTGGCGGGCTGCGCGGTGCCTGCCAGAGTACTGTGCGTCACGGCAGGCCGTACGTCGCTTCCGGCCGCGTACGTCGCTCCGGTTCCCGTGAACAGCACAGCGGCGGTGACCGCGATCGCGGCATAGTGCGTGCGTCTCATTCAGCACCTCCTGGGTCATCGGTGGTCGAACGGACGGCTTCACCCAGCCTCGCCCAGCGCAGTCGATCTCGCATGCCGACAGGACTGGTGTCCAGCGGCACTTGAGCTGGGTGCGCGGAAAGACCCGGAGATTCGATCAGCCGGTGCCGGACCCACGCACGGCATGCTCCCAGAGGTCCAGCCCGGCTCGGAGGAGTTCGCGCACGGCTGCGGTCTCCTCGTCCGTCCAGGCTCCCTCGCCGGCGGTCGGTTCGAGAGCGTCACCGCCGAATATCTTTTCGTAGGCGCTGTCGTGGATTGATCCCTGGGAGGGAAGGGGCGGGCCGGCCTTCAGGCTGCGGGAGAGGTCTTCGAAGAAGTTCCACGCCTCCAACAGCAGTCCTGCCGACACCGAGTCAAGGTCGGGGTGCTCGACCCATCGCCGTACGACGGCCAGATCGAGAGTGCCTTCGCCCTCCCAGATGAGCTCCCGGTCGTTGCGCTCACAGTATTCCCGCAGCGTCTTGAGGTCTTGGAACGCGAGGAGTCCTCCGAGGTCGTCAACGAGGAGCTCATCGGGTGCATCGCCCTCGCCGGGCCGCCAGATCAGCGTCAGGTCCCCTCTCCTGGTCACGATGCGGTACGGAAAGTAGTCAGCCATGCGGGTCTCCCGTGGTGTCGCGGCGACACTCGCCGCGTGGGTCATCCTGCCCGCAATGATCGTCGCGTGGTGACGTCGGATCAGATGGAGCTGTGGGGTGCGGAGCCGGCGGTTCGGCGAGTCCCAGGCCGGTACCGCCGTCGTGCGGTTGCCGGACGCCCCAGGCGCCCGCTGAGCACGCCGCTTCGCCGTCGGCGCCCCCTTCAGGCCGACTTCCTCGACCTGAAGGGGTGACGCCCTCGCGGGCCGGTCGCCCGGTCACCGGAGTACTGGCCCAGAGCTGGTCCAACCCGCGCTTGTCCGTGTCGCTGTTGGCCGAGACGACCAGGACACCACCTGGCCGAAGGACTCCCGGGCCGCGGTCGCGGCGCCCGGTCGGCGGACCGGACGCCGCTGCCGCTCACCTCGGGCCGGTGAGGTGACCGTCCGGCCAAGGTGCCGGGCGAGGAACCGGACCGCGCTGTCGGCCCCGAACCTGGGCATGTCGAAGTGCTGGCCCGCGTTGGCGTGCGACGTCCTCTCCTTCGAGGCGAAGGCGTCGAACAGCGCGAGGCCGGCCTCGCGCGGGATGCGCTCGTTGTCCCACGGCATGGCGAACTCGATCGGGACGGTGATCTGCTTCGCCGTCTCGACCAGGGCATCGGGCCACATCATGCGGAGTCGCACTCCGTGAAGAACCTGCCGGTGGTTCAGGAATCCTGTCGCCCCGAGCCGTCGGTGCCGTCGGTGCCGTCGGTGCCATCGGCGTCGACGGCAGTGGCGTCGCTCAAGTCCTCCACTTTCAACGGCCGTTGCCCGTTGAACACGATCACGAGACCGTAGGGGTCGCAGATGGGCATACGCCCCTCGGCGAAACGCAGGTGCCACTCGTCGATGTAGAAGTTGAGCTGCGGGGAATCCAGAGGAAAGTCTGCGACAGGCAGGCCGCGGTAGGACTCCGACTCCGCTTCGGTGAGACCGAAGAAAGCCGGGTCGGCCTCCAACGCCTCGCGCACGAAGCGGAGCCCCGTCTCAAGGTAGTGGTCGAGCCTGCCGAGTACCTCGCCGACCAGGAGAAGATCGGCCTGGTCGATGTCGTCGGTACCTTCGAGCAGAATGTTGGCCTCGACGGGGGCACCGTACAGTGTGCTCCTCGGCACCTGTGCCACACTCCAGACCCTCAGCTCATCGGGCCCCCGGTCGAAGAGCAGCCGTCCGATGCCGCTGCGGAAGACGTTCGAGGACACGGTGACTCCATCTCGCGAAACTCGGGGCGCGGTCGCCGGCTCGCCTGCGTCGGTCGCGACGACGACGGAAACGAACAACGGTACCCCGGCATGCGACTCCGGGCTCCTCGGAGCCGGGGTTCACGGCGGGGCCCTCCGCCTCCGCGAGGATGACCGCCGAGATGTCCATCCCCACGACCCGGAGTCCGAACATGCCCACCGCACCCGTGATCCTGAGCGGCACCCCCGGTTCGTTCGCCCGGGGCGTCTTCCACGAGCGGCACCCGAAGCTCATCCAGCAGGTGCTCGACGCACTGCCTTACGGGCCGTTCGAGCGAACCGCGATCGAAGAACTCCTCGCCGAGAGCACCAGCGGTGTGCTGGAGCCGCTCGACGAGAGTGCCCACGATCACCAGCAGTGGCTGGAGTGGGGCGGCGAGGGCGTGTTCGGACGGCCGTGGAGCGAGGCGCCGTTCCTGTGGGCCGAGAGCTACTTCTACCGCAGGCTGCTCGAAGCCACCGGCTTCTTCCGGCCCGGGACTTGGCAGGGCATCGACCCGTTCGCACCGTTCAAGCACGCCGAACTCGCCGGCCCGGCCGTCGACGCCGAGCTGGCGGCCCTCAGCGGCCTGCCCTCTCTGGCCACCGAGAAGCGGGGCGAGGTGCTGCTCGCGTCGGCGCTCTGGGGCAACCGGGCCGACCTCGGTTTCCAGATCACCGCCTCGGCCGACGACGCCCTGCTGCCCGCGCTGATCGCCGACGACGGCCCGCTCCTGTGGTCCATGCTCGCGGCCGCGCGCGACCCGAGGGTCTGCGTCGTCGCGGACAACGCCGGCCGGGAGCTGCTGCCCGACCTCGTCCTGATCGACCACCTCCTCGCGAGCGGGATCGCCGCCGAGGTCGTCCTGTACGTCAAGCCTTTCCCCTACTACGTGTCGGACGCGACCACCGCGGACGTCCTCGCGACCGTCGACCGACTCCGCAGCGGCCCGGGCCGGGAAGCGGAACTGATTGGCCGCCGGCTCTGGCAGGCGATGAACAGCGGCACCCTCACGGTCCGCACGCACCAGTTCTTCTGCGCGCCGCTGCCGTTCCACGACATGCCCGCCGATCTCAGCAGCGAGCTCTCCGGCGCCACGCTGACGATCACCAAGGGCGACCTCAACTACCGCCGCCTCGTCGGGGACCAGCTCTGGGACGCCACGGTCCCGTTCGCCGAGCGGGTCGGCCACTTCCCCTCCCCTGTGGCAGCGCTCCGCACGTTGAAGTCGGACGTCATCGTCGGTCTGGACGGACCGGTGGTCGCCGGGCTGGAGGCCACGGGGGAGCCGTGGCGGACCAGCGGCAAGTACGGCATCATCCAGGTCCACGCCCAGGCGTGACCCGTGCGGGGCACCCGGATGCCCTCCGGGACCGGCTGGAACTGCGGGCTGTCATGGCGCTGGCCGGCGGTGACGCGCAGCGACAGTGGCTTCTGCCCCCGTTCCACAGCCAGGTGCAGCTTGGTGGTCAGCCCGCCGCGCGACCGCCCGAGGCCATGGTCATCCGGTTCGGTAAACGTGCACAGCGGAAAGTGCCTGGAGGTCGCGGACTGGCGGACCGACAACGGCGCACCGGTCCGCCAGTGGGACTGCACCCGCGGTATGAAGCAGAGTTGGAGCTGGGAGCGCAACAGCCCCAGCGGGGGCTGGCGAATCACCAACGGCCACCGCGTTCTCGTGCTGGAGATGGGCGGCTGGGCCACCAACAACGGTGCCACCGCCGATCAGTGGGCGTCCACCGGCGGCGCCAACCAGAAGTGGTCGGCGATCGCGCGCTGATCTTCGTCAGTGCCCGGCCGGCTCCCGCAGCGTGGATCCTCGGCGCGGACGTGGCCGCGGACCGGTACGGCCCCGAGATGCCCTGGGTGCGAAGGCGCGCACCATGGGTCATGACGAGACCCGGGGCGCGCGGCGTCGCGGAGTTCCGCCGGTGGCCCCTCGCTCATCCGAGCGAGGGGCCACCCTGTTACGACGTGACGTCAGTTGTGGTTGCCGCCGCGCCGCTTGCGGGTGATCAGGACGAGGGCGCCGCCGAGGAGGAGGACACCGCCGCCGGCCGCCGCGATGGCGGGGGTGGCGTCGCTGCTACCGGTCTGGGCGAGCACCGGGCCGGGGGTGGTGGGCACCGGGGTGGGCGTCCGGCTGGGCGTGGGCGTCGCCGTGGGCGTCGGGGTCCGGGTGGGCGTGGGCGTGGGGGTCGGGGTGAGTGTCGGTGTGGGCGTGGGGGTCTTGGTGGGCGTAGGCGTCGGCGTCGGCGTGGGGGTCGGAGTCGGAGTCGGGGTCGGGGTCGGAGTCGGGGTGTGGCAGACCTCGATCGTCCTGGTCTCCGTCTTGTTCCAGTCGCTGTTCTTCGGGTCCTCGGTGGTCGTGACCACAAAGGTCGCGGTGACCGGCGCGGAGTGGTCCTTCACCGGGAAGGCACCGTGGTACTCCTTGCCGAACTCCTTCTGGTCGAGCACCTTTTCGCCGTCGATGGTGAGGCTGACGGTGTTCTTCACACCGTTCGTGTCGCTGTAATTGGTCAGGTCGATCACGACCTTGTCGCAGCTCGTCGTCCACGTGGGAATGTGCGCCGAGGCGTTGGTCGCCAGGGCCACGGGCAGGAGGACGGCGGCCGCCGCCGTTCCCGCGAGTGCCGCGCTCCTGATGCCGAGCTGCCGCTGCTGTCGCGCCATTTCGTTGTCCCCTCCGAACGGTCTTGTGCAGCAGGCTTGTTGAGTGGTCAGGCGGTGGCCCGCTACGGCTGTCCGGGGGGACTCTACCGGCACCCCCGCACCTCACCACACCCCGTCGTACGGCCGGATTTCGTCTGTCCGTCCGCCCCCGGATGTGCATGGCCAGCCCATCACACCCGTCACCTCGCACAACACCGATTCGGCAAACTTGAATGGATTCCGTCACACCGGCCAAAAAGTGTTGCCCCCGGCGGTCCGATTCGACCACCGAGGGCAACATGAACGATCAATCGGCATGCGGTCAGGCCTTCTTGGCCGCCCGGCGACGTGTGGCCACCACGATCGCGCCACCGGCGGCGATCACGACCGCCCCGCCGATCGCCAGCGGAACGACCGGCCCGGAGCCGGTGTGCGCCAGACCGCCGCCGGCGTTCGCCTCCGCGGACGGGCTGGCCGAGGCTCCGGCACTCGCCACCGCCGAGACGGAGGCCGACGGGCTGGCCGAGGCACCCGGGCTGGGCTGGCCGCTCGCCGGGGCGGACGGGCTGCCGGAGGCCCCCGGGGTCGCCGAGGCCTCCGGCGTACCCGGGGTGCCGGGCGTGCTCGGGGTGGTGGTCGCCGACGGCGTACCGCTCGGCACCACCGGCGGAACGGTGGGCACGGTGGTCGGCGGCGGGACGACGGTCGGCAGGCAGCCGGTGAACGGGTAGTGGTGCGTCTCGGCACCGCCCTTGCCGGTCAGCGACTTGGCGATCACCGAACCGTTGACCGGTCCGGCGCTGCCGAGGTCGAACGCGGCGTTCGGCGCCAGCACGGTGCCGGCCCAGGCGGCCTGGCTGTTCTTGACCACCTTGGTGGCGGTCGGGAAGTTCCAGAGCAGCTTGGCCCGGACGGCCCCGCCGGAGGCGCTCTGGAGCTTGTCGTCCAGGACGTAGGACTCCTTGGCCGCGTCCCACAGGTGGAAGCCGGTGGTCTTGGCAGCGGCCATGTCGTACGCGTCACCGGTCACGTTGATCACCGTGACCGAACCGGCCGGCACCTTGATGAAGACGTTGGTGGCGCCCTGGAGCGTGCCGGCACTGACGGTGAAGCTGTTCAGCTTGGCGTCGCCGCTGCTCAGGTAGAGGTCCGCACCCTTCGCCTCGACCTTGGCACCGGCGGTCTGCGGCGCGGCGGCGAGCGAGGAGGAGGCGGAGCGCAGCTTGGCGAACTCGGCCTTGAAGTCGATCGGGGAGGCACCTTGGCTGATTTTGCCCTGGTGCGCGTCGATGACGGCAGCGTTGGCCTTCGAGCCGAAGACGCCGTTCCCCTTCATGACCTGCGTGTTGTGACCGGTGATGCTGCCGGCGACGACCAGCGCGTTGCCGCCGGGCAGGGCCGCGATCTGGCCGGGGGTGAGCTCCTGACCGACCGAGAAGCCGCCGGTGAAGTTGGCGTTGCCGCCGACCGCCACCGCGCCTTCGGCGTCGGGGGTATGGGTGTCGTCGCCCTCGATGAACTCCCCGTAGAGATTGGCCACTCCGAGGCTCTGGCACTGCTCGCCGGAGCCGGTGGCGTGGGCGGCCGGGGCGATGAGACCGGCCAGGGCAAGGGATCCGCCGAGTGCGAGCGCAGCGGCGGGTATGTGTATGCGCATGTGCAGGATCTCCGCTTGAGGTGCGGGGGGTGGGAGTGGTCCCTAAAAAGGTATGGACCAAACCGCACTCTTTCGGCCAAACGGGTGATTGGTCAAGACCAATGACCACCATGTCCGAACAGTCCCGTTTGCGCCCACCGGCCTTGCCTCGAAGGCAAACCCGGAAAGAACCGGCCGCGCGGCACCGCCCCGCCCCAAGATCGCCTGTAAGGCCGCCTACGATTGACCCCGTGCGTACCCCCTTCTCCCTGCTCGCCGAACGCTGGCAGCCGTCCGCCGCCATGGTCCGGCGCGCCGCGTTCACCGCGCTGGTGATGAGCGTGGTGATCGTCGTGACCGGCGGCGCCGTCCGGCTCACCGCCTCCGGCCTCGGCTGCACCACCTGGCCCCGCTGTACCGACGAGAGCCTGACGCCGACGCCCGAGATGGGCTTCCACGGCATCGTCGAGTTCACCAACCGGATGCTCACCTATGTGCTGAGCGCCGCGGTCGGCTGGGCGATCCTGGCCGCCCGCTGTCACCGGCCCTGGCGGCGCAGCCTGACCAAGCTGGGCTGGGCGCAGTTCTGGCTGGTGATGAGCAACGCCGTGCTCGGCGGCATCACCGTGCTGACCGGCCTCAACCCGTACACGGTGGCGCTGCACCTGATCGCCGCGATGGGCCTGGTCTGGGTCGCGCTGCTGATGTGGGAGCGGACGAAGGAGGGCGACGGCCCGCCGCGGCCGGCGGTGGCCCGCCCGATCGTCCAGCTGTCGCACGTCCTGGTCACCGTGATCGGCCTGCTGGTGGCGGCCGGGACGCTGGTGACCGGCGCAGGCCACCACCCGGGGACGCCCAAGGACAACAAGCTCGTCCCCCGGATCCCGATCGACTACGACCGGCTCACCCAGGTCCACGCCGACCTGGCGTTCGTCTCGGTCGGCCTGGCGATCGCGGTGATCTTCGTCTTCGCCGCCGTGAAGGCCCCGCCGGCCGCCCGCGCCCGGGCCCGCGAGCTGTTCGCGGTGCTGCTGGTCCAGGGCGTGCTCGGCTTCGTCCAGTACTTCACCGACGTGCCGGAGATCCTGGTCGGCCTGCACATGCTGGGCGCCACGCTGACCTGGATCGCCGCGCTGCGCATCCCGCTGGCGCTGCGGGTCCGCGAGGACGCGCCCGCCACCCCGCTGCCGGCCCAGACCCAGACCCAGGCCCCGCAGGCCGCCACGGTCTGAGGCGGACGACAGGCGGACGACAGGCGGACGGCGAGCGGCCGGAACGGCAGTACGGCCCGGTCCCCCCGAAGCGGGGGGCCGGGCCGTCGCCGTACGCGGGATCAGTCGCCGTACGCGGGATCAGCCGAGCTGGATGCCGGCCATCCGCTTCCACTCGTACGGGCCGGTCTTCACCCGGAGGCCCAGCTCGCCCTCGAAGCTGTCGTGCAGGGTCACCCCGGCCAGTTCGGCGGCCCGGCGCCCGACGGCGTAGCTCGGGGCGACCTGGTCGCCCCAGGCGCCGTCCGCGCCGACCACCACGATCCGGGTGCCGATGGAGCCCATGTACTCGACGACGCCGTCGGCGCTGCCGCCGTGCTGCCGGGCGAAGCTGCTGAGGTGCTTGGCGATGCGCTTGGCGCGGCGCTTGGCGCGGGCGTCCGGCGCGGCGGTGGTGGCGGTCTCTGCGCTGCTCATGCCCGCATGCTACCCATCGGTAGCGGAGCTGGCGACGGGAGCGGACTGTGCACCGGGCCACATACTGGAACGGTGACCTTCCAAGGCTGGCCGGCCGAGGCGCTCGACTTCTACGAGCACCTGGAGGCCGACAACTCCAAGACCTTCTGGCAGTCCCACAAGGCCCGGTACGAGCAGGCCGTCCGCGAGCCGATGGAGCGGCTGCTGGCCGAGCTGGAACCCGAGTTCGGACCGGGAAAGATCTTCCGGCCCAACCGCGACGTCCGGTTCAGCGCCGACAAGTCCCCGTACAAGACCCACATCGGCGCCCATCTGGCGGCCGGCGGCTACATCCAGCTCTCCGCCGACGGCCTGGCCTGCGGCAACGGCCTCTACCAGCTGGCGGCCGACCAGTTGGAGCGCTACCGGGCGGCCGTCGCCGAGGACGTCGGCGGCGCCGAGCTGGAGCGGGTGATCGCCCGGGTCCGCGCGGCCGGCCCCCAGGTCGTCGGCCGGGACAGCCTGAAGTCCGCCCCGCGCGGCTACCCCAGGGACCACCCCAGGATCGAGCTGCTGCGCCACAAGGGGCTGATCGCCTGGCAGGAGTGGCCGCCCGCCGAGTGGCTCGGCACCCGGGCCGCCCACCGCCGGATCACCGGCTTCCTGCGCGCCTCCCAGCCCCTCAAGGACTGGCTGGACGGCCACGTCGGGCCGAGTGGTCTGCCGCGCCGCTGAACGGGCCGCCGAACGGCCGCACAAGAACGCCGAAGGGCCCCGGTCGACGACCGGGGCCCTTCGGGTGCGGCTCCTACTTCTACTTCACGAACGGATCCACCGCGATCACCACGAACAGCAGCGTCAGATAGGTGATCGACCAGTGGAACAGGCGCATCTCCTTCAGCTTGGCGCCCACCACCCCGGCCTTGGCGCGGGCGTACAGCCCGTGCGCCTCCTTCAGCCAGGCCGCGCCCAGCAGCACCGCCGAGACGGGGTACAGCCAGCTGGTCTCCGCCAGCGGCCACAGCGCCAGCGAGACGGCGACCATGACCCAGGAGTAGATGACGATCTGCTTGGCGACCGCCAGGTTGCCCTTGATCACCGGCAGCATCGGCACGCCGGCCCGCTCGTAGTCCTCGCGCACCTTCATCGACAGCGGCCAGTAGTGCGGCGGCGTCCAGAAGAAGATGACCAGGAAGAGCACCAGCGCCGACCAGGACACCGAGTTGGTGACCGCCGCCCAGCCGACGAACACCGGCATGCAGCCGGCGATCCCGCCCCAGACGATGTTCTGCGCGGTGCGCCGCTTCAGGCCGAGCGTGTAGACGAAGACGTAGAACAGCAGCGCCGACAGCGCCAGCAGCGACGACAGCGCATTGACGAAGTAGGCCAGCCAGACCGTGGAGCCGATCGCCAGCGCGATGCCGAAGACCAGCGCCTCGCGCGGCGACACCATGCCGGTGACCAGCGGCCGCCGCTCGGTCCGCGACATCACCGCGTCGATGTCGCGGTCGATGTACATGTTCAGCGCGTTGGCACCGCCCGCCGAGAGGTAGCCGCCGATGACGACCTCCAGCACCAGCAGCGGATCCGGAACACCGCGCTGCGCCAGGAACATCACCGGCACGGTGGTGATCAGCAGCAGTTCGATGATCCGAGGCTTGGTCAGAGCGACGAATGCGCCGACACGGGCCCCGAACGGCCGGTGCGCAGGCGTCGCCCCGGTGACCCCGGCGGGACGGGATTCGACGGCGGTCACTAACACCCCAACTGAAGATGAACCTTCGCAGGCGTCCACCGGAACAAAGTTCCCGAATCGTCCGCCCTGCGCGTACCACGCCACCTTAGACGCTCCATATCTCCCCACCGGCTCCGGGGTCCCCCGGCGGGGCGGATCGCACACCCCCGGGTGAACCCCGCCGCGGTGGCCTGGACGGATGCCTCCGCGGCCCTCCGGAGGCCGGAACTCCCCCGTCCGCGCGCCGGGGAGGCAAACCGCCCGAACCTGGGCGAGGCTGGACAAAGACTCTGTCCACCCGGACGGGGAATGGTGGCCCGGACACGTGGGTTGTGCAACCACGGAGGGTGAGCCCCGGCCCGGACGGTAGGCTCGCACGAAGAAGCGGGATCTACCCTCCGTGACCGGCACCACCCAAGCGTCGGGCCACAGCGACGTGGCCGACCCGGTCCCCTTCACGGGGTCACTCTTCACAACGGAAGGAGCCCTGAGACAGGGTGAGCACGACGCCGACGAATGCATTCGAGTGGTCCGAGCTGGACGAGCGGACGGTGGACACTGCCCGTGTGCTGGCCATGGACGCGGTCCAGAAGGTCGGCAACGGACACCCCGGGACGGCCATGTCGCTGGCCCCCGCGGCGTACCTGATCTTCCAGCGCTTCCTGCGCCACGACCCGACCGACCCGGCCTGGGTGGGGCGCGACCGCTTCGTCCTCTCCCCCGGGCACACCAGCCTGACCCTCTACACCCAGCTCTACTTCTCCGGCTACGGCCTGGAGCTGGACGACCTCAAGGCCTTCCGGGTCGCCGGCAGCCGCACCCCGGGCCACCCCGAGCACGGCCACACCGCGGGCGTCGAGACCACCACCGGCCCGCTCGGCCAGGGCATCGCCAACGCCGTGGGCATGGCGATGGCCGCCCGTTTCGAGCGCGGTCTGTTCGACCCGGACGCCCCGGCCGGCGAGTCCCCCTTCGACCACACCATCTGGGCCATCGTCTCCGACGGCGACCTGGAGGAGGGCATCTCCGCCGAGGCCTCCTCGCTCGCCGGCCACCAGAAGCTCGGCAACCTGGTCGCGCTCTACGACGACAACCACATCTCGATCGAGGGCGACACCGAGACGGCCTTCTCCGAGGACGTCCTCAAGCGCTACGAGGCGTACGGCTGGCACGTTCAGCGGGTCACCCCGAGGTCCAACGGCGACATCGACGTGGCCGCCCTCGCCGAGGCGCTGGACGCGGCCAGGGCCGAGACCTCCCGCCCGTCGATCATCGCGATGCGCACCATCATCGCCTGGCCCGCCCCGGACGCGCAGAACACCGCCAAGGCGCACGGCTCCGCGCTCGGTGCCGCCGAGATCGCCGCCACCAAGAAGGTCCTGGGCTTCGACCCGGAGAAGACCTTCGAGGTCAGCGACAAGGTCATCGAGCACGCCCGCCTGGTGATCAAGCGCGGCAAGGCCGCCCGCGGCGAGTGGGAGCAGTCGTTCAACGCCTGGCGCGCCGCCCACCCGCAGCGCGCCGCCGAGTTCGACCGCATCCAGGCCGGCGAGCTGCCCGAGAGCTGGAAGAAGTCCGTCCCGGTCTTCGAGTCCGGCAAGGAGGTCGCCACCCGCAAGGCCAGTGGCGAGACCCTCAAGGCGCTCGGCGCGGTGATCCCGGAGCTGTGGGGCGGCTCGGCCGACCTCGCGGAGTCCAACCTCACCACCATCGACGAGGAGAGCTCCTTCCTCCCCGAGGGCAACCCGCTGAAGAGCGCCAGCCCGTACGGCCGGACGATCCACTTCGGCATCCGCGAGCACGCCATGGGCTCGACCATGAACGGCATCGCGCTGCACGGCCGGACCCGCGTGTTCGGCGGCACCTTCCTGGTCTTCGCCGACTACATGCGCCCGGCCGTCCGCCTGGCCGCGCTGATGAAGCTGCCGGTCACCTACGTCTGGACGCACGACTCGATCGGCCTCGGCGAGGACGGCCCGACCCACCAGCCGGTGGAGCACCTGGCCTCGCTGCGCGCCATCCCGGGCCTGTCCATCGTCCGCCCGGCCGACGCCAACGAGACGGCCGTCGCCTGGCGCACCGTCATCGAGCGGCAGACCAGCCACCCCGGCCCGGTCGGCCTGGCGCTCACCCGCCAGAACGTCCCGACCTTCGACCGCGAGGTGTTCGCCTCCGCCGAGGGCACCGCGAAGGGCGGCTACATCCTGGCCGAGGCCTCCAACGGCGTCCCGCAGGTGATCCTGCTCGGCACCGGTTCCGAGGTCCAGCTGGCCGTCAAGGCCCGCGAGGTCCTGGAGGCGGAGGGCATCGCGACCCGCGTGGTCTCGGTGCCGTCCTTCGAGTGGTTCCAGGAGCAGGACCAGGCCTACCGCGACAGCGTGCTGCCGCCCACCGTCAAGGCCCGGGTGTCGGTCGAGGCCGGCATCGCCCAGGGCTGGCGCGAGCTGGTCGGCGACCACGGCCGGATCGTCTCGCTGGAGCGCTTCGGCGCCTCCGCCGACTACAAGGTGCTGTTCCAGGAGTTCGGCCTGACCGCCGAGGCCGTGGTGGCCGAGGCGCACAACGCGCTGCGCTCGCTCGAGGCCGTCAACCGCTGACGGCCCTTGGCCGGGGGTGCCCGACCGCACATCGGGCCCCCCGGCCGGTCTGACGACCCCACAGACAGACAGACAAAGAGAAGTAAGGACTGAAGCACCATGACTGACGCACTGAAGCGCCTCAGCGACGAAGGCGTGGCGATCTGGCTGGACGACCTCAGCCGCAAGCGGCTGAACACCGGCAACCTCGCCGAGCTGGTGCAGAACAAGCACGTGGTGGGTGTCACGACCAACCCCACCATCTTCCAGAAGGCCATCGGCGGCGGCGACAGCTCCTACGACGGCCAGCTGCGCGACCTCGCCGTCCGCAAGGTCACCACCGACGAGGCCGTCCGCATGATCACCACCTCGGACGTGCGCGACGCCGCCGACGTGCTGCGCCCGGTCTACGACGCCTCCAACGGCCGCGACGGCCGGGTCTCCATCGAGGTCGACCCGCGGCTGGCCCACGAGACCGCCGCCACCATCGCCGAGGCCAAGCAGCTGTGGTGGCTGGTCGACCGCCCGAACGTGTTCATCAAGATCCCCGCCACCAAGGCCGGTCTGCCCGCGATCGCCGAGGTCATCGGCAAGGGCATCAGCGTCAACGTCACGCTGATCTTCTCGCTGGAGCGCTACCGCGCGGTCATCGACGCCTACCTGACCGGCCTGGAGGCCGCCAAGGCCAAGGGCCTGGACCTCTCCCAGATCGAGTCGGTCGCCTCCTTCTTCGTCTCCCGCGTGGACACCGAGATCGACAAGCGCCTCGACAAGATCGGCGGCGAGGCCCGGCAGCTGCGTTCCAAGGCCGCCCTGGCCAACGCCCGCCTCGCATACCAGGCGTACGAGGAGGTCTTCGGCAGCGTCGACGGCAAGACCGCCGGCAGCGACCGCTGGACGGCCCTGGAGGCCGCCGGCGCCAAGCCGCAGCGCCCGCTCTGGGCCTCCACCGGCGTCAAGGACCCGGCCCTGCCGGACACCCTGTACGTCACCGAGCTGGTCGCCCCGGGCACCGTCAACACCATGCCCGAGGCCACCCTGAACGCCACCGGCGACCACGGCGTGATCACCGGCGGCACCATCGTCCCCAACTACGCCGACGCCAAGGCCGTGATGGACGCCATCGCCGCCGCCGGCGTGGACTACGACGACGTGGTCCAGGTGCTGGAGGACGAGGGCGTCGAGAAGTTCGAGCAGTCCTGGAACGAGCTGCTCGACACCGTCACCGCCTCGCTCGCCTCCTTCGCCGACGAGAAGTGACCCCCGCTCACAGCCAGCGCACGAAAGCGGAGCCCCTTCAGTGAGCACTGACTACCCCGAGTTGACGTCCGAATCGGACGCCGGCGATGGTCCGCCGGCCCCCGTCAACCCGCTTCGTGACCCCGCCGACCGACGGCTCCCGCGCATCGCGGGGCCGTCCGGTCTGGTCATCTTCGGAGTCACCGGCGACCTGTCCCGCAAGAAGCTGATGCCGGCCATCTACGACCTGGCCAACCGCGGTCTGCTGCCGCCGGGCTTCTCGCTCGTCGGCTTCGCCCGGCGCGAGTGGGACGACGAGGACTTCGCCAAGGAGGTCCACGACGCCGTCCGGGACCACGCCCGGACCCCGTTCCGCGAAGAGGTCTGGCAGCAGCTCGCCAAGGGCATGCGCTTCGTCCACGGCACCTTCGACGACGACGACGCCTTCGACAAGCTCCGCGAGACCATCGAGGAGCTGGACAAGGCGCAGGGCACCGGCGGCAACTTCGCCTTCTACCTCTCCGTCCCGCCGAAGTTCTTCCCGACCGTCGTCCAGCAGCTGAAGAAGCACGGTCTGGCCGATCCGCCCTCCTCGCCCGCCAACGGGCAGGAGGGGCCCAGCAGGGCTTCCTGGCGGCGCGCCGTCATCGAGAAGCCCTTCGGCCACGACCTGGAGAGCGCCCAGGAGCTGAACCGGATCGTCCACGAGGTCTTCCCCCGGGACGAGGTCTTCCGGATCGACCACTACCTGGGCAAGGAGACCGTCCAGAACATCCTGGCGCTGCGCTTCGCCAACCAGATGTTCGAGCCGATCTGGAACCGGTCGTACGTCGACCACGTCCAGATCACGATGGCCGAGGACATCGGCATCGGCGGCCGCGCCGGCTACTACGACGGCATCGGCTCGGCCCGGGACGTCATCCAGAACCACCTGCTGCAGCTGATGGCGCTCACCGCCATCGAGGAGCCCGCGTCCTTCCACCCCAAGGCGCTGGTGGCCGAGAAGCTCAAGGTGCTCAGCGCCGTCAAGCTCCCGACCGACCTCGGCCGGCACACCGTGCGCGGCCAGTACGCGGCCGGCTGGCAGGGCGGCGAGGAGGTCGGCGGCTACCTCGACGAGGACGGCATCGACCCGGACTCCAAGACCGACACCTACGCGGCCATCAAGCTGGAGATCAACAACCGCCGCTGGGCGGGTGTGCCGTTCTACCTGCGCACCGGCAAGCGGCTCGGCCGCCGGGTCACCGAGATCGCGGTGGTCTTCCAGCGCGCCCCGTACCTGCCGTTCGACTCCTACGCGACCGAGGAGCTGGGGCAGAACGCCCTGGTCATCCGGGTCCAGCCGGACGAGGGCGTGACGGTGCGGTTCGGCTCCAAGGTGCCGGGCACCTCCTTCGAGGTCCGCGACGTCACGATGGACTTCGCCTACGGCGAGTCCTTCACCGAGTCCAGCCCGGAGGCGTACGAGCGGCTCATCCTCGACGTGCTGCTCGGCGACGCCAACCTGTTCCCGCGCCACCAGGAGGTCGAGCTCTCCTGGCAGATCCTCGACCCGATCGAGCGGTACTGGGACACCCACGGCAGGCCCGCCCAGTACCCGGCCGGGACCTGGGGCCCCGCCGAGGCGGACGAGATGCTCGCACGAGACGGCAGGAGCTGGCGCCGGCCATGAAGATCGACCTCACGGACACCACGTCCAGCAAGATCAACGCAGCCCTGATGGAGGCGCGCCGGATCAGCGGCTCCACCGCCGCCGGCATGGTGCTCACCCTGGTGATCGTGACCGACGAGGGCAGCGCGTACGACGCCCTCAAGGCCGCCAACGACGCCTCCCGCGAGCACCCCTCGCGCACCCTGGCGGTCATCAAGCGCGCCGGGCGTTCGCCCCGGGCCCGCGCCGAGACCCGTCTGGACGCCGAGATCCTGGCTGGCTCGGACGCCGGCTCCGGCGAGACGGTCATCCTGCGCATGCACGGCGAGCTCGTCGCGCACGCCCAGTCGGTCGTCCTGCCGCTGCTGCTGCCGGACGCCCCGGTGGTGGTCTGGTGGCCCGAGAACTCCCCCGCGCACCCCGCGCAGGACCCGCTGGGCTCGATCGCCCAGCGCCGGATCACCGACGCCGTCACCGCCGAGTCCCCGGTCGGCCAGCTCGCCCAGCGGGCCCAGAGCTACACCCCGGGCGACACCGACCTGGCCTGGACCAGGATCACCGGCTGGCGCTCGATGCTGGCCGCCGCGCTGGACCAGCGGCCCGCCAGGATCACCTCCGCGGTGGTCGAGGGCGAGTCCTACAACCCCAGCGTGGAACTGCTCGGCCTCTGGCTGCACAACCGGCTGCACGTGCCGGTCGAGCGGGTCGTCACCGGCGGCCCCGGCATCACCGCGGTGCACCTGCGCACCGCGGACGGGGACATCACCCTGGACCGCCCGGACGGCCTGATGGGCACCCTCTCGATGCCCGGCTCCCCGGACCGCCAGGTGGCGCTCAAGCGTCGTGAGACGTCCGAGCTGATCGCCGAGGAGCTGCGCCGGCTCGACCCGGACGACATCTACGCCACGGCCGTACGCACCCCCGTGGAGCGGCTGCGCGAGCCGGCCAACGCCGAGACGGCGGCGGCCGAGAAGGTCGCCCACGCGATCGCCGAGGCCACCGTCGCCGAGGCCACCGTCGCCAACCCGGCCCGGGTGACGGCCGCGGTGCTCACCGCGGAGAAGGCGGCTGCGGAGGAAGCGTTTGCGGAGAGCGCGGCCCCGGCCGCGGAGCCTGCGGCGGCGAAGAAGGCCCCCGCCAAGGCGGCCAAGCGCACCACCAAGCGGAGCGACTCGTGACCGCCGCCACCCCGCAGCTGGTCGTCCACCGGGACAAGGAGCTGATGGCGCAGGCGGCCGCGGCCCGGCTGATCACCCGGATCGTGGACGCCCAGGCCGCCCGCGGCACCGCCTCGGTGGTGCTCACCGGCGGGCGCAACGGGAACGCCCTGCTGGCCGCCATCGCCGCCTCCCCGGCCCGGGACGCGGTCGACTGGGCCCGGCTGGACCTCTGGTGGGGCGACGAGCGTTTCGTGCCCTCCCAGGACCCCGAGCGCAACGCCGTCCAGGCCCGCGCGGAGCTGCTGGACGCCGTTCCGCTCGACCCGGCGCGGGTGCACGAGATGCCCGCTTCGGACGGCGTGGACGGCTCGGACGTGGAGGCCGCCGCGGCCCGCTACGCCGAGGAGCTGGCGAAGGCCGCCGGGCCGGGCGACCGGCTCGGCGTGCCCTGCTTCGACGTGCTGCTGCTCGGCGTCGGCCCGGACACCCATGTCGCCTCGCTGTTCCCCGAGCACCCGGGCGTACGGGAGACCGAGCTGACGGTGATCGGCGTCCGCGGTGCGCCCAAGCCCCCGCCGACCCGGATCTCGCTCAGCCTCCCGGCCATCCGGGAGGCCCGCGAGGTCTGGCTGCTGGCGGCGGGCGAGGACAAGGCCGACGCCGTCGCGGTGGCGCTGTCCGGCCCCGGCGAGATCCAGGCGCCCGCCTCCGGCGCGTACGGGCGGGGCCGCACCCTGTGGCTGCTCGACCGCGCCGCGGCGGCGCAGATCCCGCCGCAGCTGTACCCGCCCGCCTCGGCCTGACGGCCGGGCAGGAAACGCCGAAGGGCGTCACCGTTCGACGGTGACGCCCTTCGGCGTTGGACCGGGTACCGGCCCCGGGCTCAGATCTCGCCGCGCAGCTTGGCCAGCGCCTCGGCGAGGATCGCCTCGCCGTCGGCGTCGGTGCGCCGCTCGCGGACGTAGGCGAGGTGGGTCTTGTACGGCTCGTTGCGCGAGGGAGCCGGTGGGTTGTGCTCGTCCTGACCGGCCGGAAAGCCACAGCGCGGGCAGTCCCAGGTGTCCGGGATGACGGCCTCGGCGGCGAAGCTCGGGCGGGTCTCGTGCTTGTTGGCACACCAGAAGGAGATCCGGTTGCGCGGGGCGGACTCGCCGCGCTCCGCCTCGCCCATCGGGCCGGCTCCGACCCTGCTGCCACGGATGGCATTGCCACTTGCCACGGTCTGACTCCCTGCGTGCTGGTGCGCCGACCCGCCGCGGTGCGCGTCGGTGGCGAAGTCGTCCTAGTGTAAGCAGCAGTTAAGGTTCCACCACCACCGCATCCGCCCCGGCCGCTCCCAGGATAGGCGCTGGGGCGACGGGGCGTCAGGAATACCTCAGCTCTTGTACTTCAGCACCAGGCCGAGCACGATGATGCAGGCGAACCAGGCGCCGCCGACGATGATCGTGATGCGGTCGAGGTTGCGCTCGGCCACCGCCGAACCGCCACCGGTGGACATCGCGCCGCCACCGAACATGTCGGACAGGCCGCCGCCCTTCCCCTTGTGCAGCAGCACCAGGAGGATCATCAGCAGGCTGAAGATGATCAGGGCAATCGAGAACCCGATAACCACGACGGGACCAACTCTCTCGTATCTTCGGCGAAGGGGCCGGGCCGCGTACGGCGGTCCGGCCCCAAAGCCTACGTTGCTGCGGCGGCGTTAGCCTACTGCCTGGTCACGGTAGCGCACGATCTTGACGAACTCGTCGGCGTCCAGGGAGGCACCGCCGATCAGGCCGCCGTCGATGTCCGGCTTGGCCATCAGGCCGGCCGCACTGGAGGACTTGACCGAACCGCCGTACAGCACACGGACCTTGTCGGCCAGCTCGGCGCTGTACAGCTCGGCGATCCGCCGACGGATGGCCGCGCAGACCTCCTGGGCGTCCTCCGGGGTGGCCACCTCGCCGGTGCCGATCGCCCAGACCGGCTCGTAGGCGACCACGATCGACTCGGCCTGGTCGGCCGGGACGTCCTGCAGGCCGCCGTCGAGCTGGGCCAGGGTGTACTCGACGTGGGTGCCGGCCTTGCGGATCTCCAGCGGCTCGCCGATGCACAGGATCGGGGTGATCCCGCTGCGGTAGGCGGCCTTGACCTTGGCGTTGACGATCTCCTCGTTCTCGCCGTGGTACTGCCGGCGCTCCGAGTGGCCGATCACCGCGTAGGTGCACTTCAGCTTGGACAGCATCGGGCCCGAGACCTCACCGGTGTACGCACCGGAGTCGTGCTTCGAGATGTCCTGCGAGCCGTACTTGATCTTCAGCTTGTCGCCGTCGACCAGGGTCTGCACCGAGCGCAGATCGGTGAACGGCACCAGGACGGCGACCTCGACGGCCTGGTAGTCCTTGTCGGCCAGCGCGAAGGCCAGCTTCTGGGTGTGCTGGATGGCCTCAAGGTGGTTGAGGTTCATCTTCCAGTTGCCCGCCATCAGCGGGAGACGCTCAGTCATTGCCTCAGCCTTCCAGGGCGGCGAGACCGGGAAGGGTCTTGCCCTCCAGGTACTCAAGGCTGGCGCCACCGCCGGTCGAGATGTGCCCGAACTTCGTTTCGTCGAAGCCCAGGATGCGGACGGCCGCGGCGGAGTCGCCGCCACCGACCACGGTGAACGCGTCGCTGTCGAGCAGGGCCTGCGCGACGGCCTTGGTGCCCTCGGCGAAGGCCGGGTGCTCGAAGACGCCCACCGGACCGTTCCAGAACACCGTCCGGGCGTCGGCCAGCTTCGCCGCGAACAGCTCGCGGGTCTTCGGGCCGATGTCCAGGCCCTCCTTGTCGGCGGGGATCTTGTCCGCGTCGACGATCTCGAAGTCCTCGACCGGGGCGTGCGTCCTGGTGTCCGGGAAGCTCCCGGAGATGGCGACGTCCACCGGCACCACGAACTCGACGCCGTTCTCCTCGCCGCGCTTCAGGTAGTCCAGGACCGTCGGGATCTGGTCCTTCTGCAGCAGCGAGATGCCGACCTCGTGGCCCTGGGCCGCGAGGAAGGTGTACGCCATGCCGCCGCCGATCAGGATGCGGTCGGCCTTGCCGAGCAGGTTGTCGATCACGCCGACCTTGTCGGACACCTTGGAGCCGCCGAGCACGACCACGTACGGGCGCTCGACCTCCTCGGTGAGGCGCTTGAGCACGCCCACCTCGGTGGCGATCAGGTCGCCGACGGCGTGCGGCAGGCGGGCCGGCAGGTCGTACACCGAGGCGTGCTTGCGGTGCACCGCGCCGAAGCCGTCGCCGACGTACAGGTCGGCCAGCTCGGCCAGCCGGTCGGCGAAGGCGCCGCGCTCGGCGTCGTCCTTGCTGGTCTCACCGGCGTTGAAGCGCAGGTTCTCGAGCAGCGTGACCTCGCCGTCGGCCAGGGCGGCGACGGTGGCCTTCGCGCTCTCGCCCACGGTGTCGGTCGCGAAGGACACCGACCGGCCGAGGATCTCACCAAGGCGGACGGCCACCGGTGCGAGGGAGAACTGCGGGTCCGGCTCGCCCTTGGGGCGGCCGAGGTGGGAGGCGACGACGACCTTCGCACCGCGCTCGACGAGCTTGGCGATGGTCGGGGCGACGGCGCGGATCCGGCCGTCGTCGGTGATCGTGCCGTCGGACAGCGGGACGTTCAGGTCCGCACGGACGAACACGCGCTTGCCGACGACGTCGAGGTCTTCGATGGTCTTCACAGGTCTCCGGGTCTCCTGGGGAGATGTGGTGCAGAGGGGCGGCACTGCACCGGGCCGCCGAGGGGTGAGGGAGCGCAGAGCGAGGGCCCGGATGGCCGCACACGCCGTCCGGGCCCTCACCCCTACATCACGTCAGCTCCCGCTGCGTCAGAGCTGGCCGCCGACGAGGGTGGTCAGGTTGACGAGACGGTTCGAGTAGCCCCACTCGTTGTCGTACCAGCCGAAGACCTTGACCTGGTTGCCCTGGACCATGGTCATCAGCGAGTCGAAGATCGTGGAGAACGGCGAGTTCACGATGTCGGAGGAGACGATCGGGTCCTCGGTGTACTGCAGGATGCCCTTGAGGGAGCCCTCGGAGGCCTTCTGGAAGGCCTCGTTGACCTCCGCGACGGTGACCTCGCGCTCCAGGGTGACGACCAGGTCGGTGATCGAACCGGTCGGGACCGGGACGCGCAGCGAGGTGCCGTCCAGCTTGCCCTTCAGCTCCGGCAGCACCAGCGCGGTGGCCTTGGCGGCACCGGTGGAGGTCGGGATGATGTTCAGGGCGGCGGCGCGGGCGCGACGCAGGTCCTTGTGCGGGAAGTCCAGCGTGACCTGGTCGTTGGTGTACGCGTGCACCGTGGTCATCAGACCCTTGACGATGCCGAAGTTCTCGTTCAGCACCTTGGCCAGCGGCGCCACGCAGTTGGTGGTGCAGGAGGCGTTGGAGATGACGGTGTGCTTCGCGGCGTCGTACTTCTCGTCGTTGACGCCCATGACGATGGTGACGTCCTCGTCGGTGGCGGGCGCCGAGATGATGACCTTCTTCGCACCGGCGGTGACGTGCTTCTTCGCAGCCTCGGCCTTGGTGAAGATACCGGTCGACTCGATGACGATGTCGACGCCCAGCTCGCCCCAGGGCAGGTTGGCCGGGTCACGCTCGGCGATGACCTTGAAGGTCTTGCCGTTGACGGTGATGCTGTTCTCGGTGTGCGAGACCTCGCCGGGGAAGGTGCCCAGGATGGAGTCGTACTTGAGCAGGTGCGCCAGGGTCTTGGTGTCGGTCAGGTCGTTGACACCGACGATCTCGATGTCCGCGCCCTGGGCCTGAACCGCACGGAAGAAGTTGCGGCCAATGCGGCCGAATCCGTTGATGCCTACCCGGATCGTCACGAAACCGATCTCCTCGTTAGGTACGCCGGAGCTATGCCGACGGGGGTGAAATTTGGGATGTCCCCGACCACCCATGACCCTACCTCTCCAAGGCCTGGGAGGGCACATCAGGCCGGGCCGGAGCCCTTGGCGTGGCGTGTCAAGAGGGCGCGGTCAGGGCTTCCGTCCTTGGCCTTGCGGGCAGTTGGTCCCGCCCTCCGGAGGCCCGCCGGGCCCTTGGTCCCCTCGGTTCGAACGCGAAACGACCGGTGCCCCCTGTCAGGGGCACCGGTCGTCGGTTTCACCGGCCGGATCAGGGCCGGCCAGGCCTAGTTCAGCGCCATCTCGTCGGTCAGGTTGGCCTCGGTGCTGGGCAGGCCGAGCTCGGAGGCGCGCTTGTCCGCCATCGCCAGCAGCCGGCGGATCCGGCCGGCCACCGCGTCCTTGGTCAGCGGCGGGTCGGCCAGGGCGCCCAGCTCCTCCAGCGAGGCCTGCTTGTGCTGCATCCTCAGCTGGCCTGCGGCGGCCAGGTGCTCGGGGACCTCCTCGCCCAGGATCTCCAGCGCGCGCTGCACCCGGGCGCCGGCCGCGACGGCGGCGCGGGCCGAGCGGCGCAGGTTGGCGTCGTCGAAGTTGGCCAGACGGTTGGCGGTGGCCCGCACCTCGCGCCGCATCCGGCGCTCCTCCCAGGCCAGCACCGACTCATGGGCGCCCAGGCGGGTCAGCAGCGCGCCGATGGCGTCACCGTCGCGGATCACCACCCGGTCCACCCCGCGCACCTCGCGGGCCTTGGCCGGGATGCCCAGCCGGCGGGCCGCGCCGACCAGGGCCAGGGCCGCCTCGGAGCCGGGGCAGGTGATCTCCAGCGAGGAGGACCGGCCCGGCTCGGTGAGCGAGCCGTGCGCCAGGAAGGCCCCGCGCCAGGCCGCCTCGGCGTCACAGGTCGCGCCGGAGACGACCGCCGGGGGCAGGCCCCGGATGGGGCGGCCTCGGCCGTCCACCAGGCCGGTCTGCCGCGCCAGCAGCTCGCCGTCCTTGACCACCCGGACCACGTAGCGGCTGCCGCGCCGCAGGCCGCCGGGTGCCATCACCACCAGGTCCGAGGAGTGTCCGAAGATCTCCAGCAGGTCCTTGCGCAGTCGCCGTGCCGCCGCGCCGGTGTCGAGCTCCGCCTCGATCACGATGCGGCCGCTCACGATGTGGAGCCCGCCCGCGAATCGCAGGATCGCCGACACCTCCGCCTTGCGGCAGCAGGCCCTCGTGACCGGGAGCCGGCTGATTTCGTCCTTCACCGCTGGAGTCATCGCCATGGCCCGATCCTTCCATGTGTCCGGAAAATCCGGTCGTACGCGGCTGCCAAGAGCTCCGGGTCGTGTCGCGGCGTGCCGTCGGCGCGGGCGACCCGGTCGAGCACCAGGGCCGCGCCCATCCGCTCGGCGGCCTTCTCCAGGCCGGCCAGGTCCGCCTGACCGAAGGCGCCCCCGCTGACGGCGCGCTCGTCCACCAGGATCGCATCCACCGCGAGGGCGGGGGCGTGGTCGGCGATGACCTCCAGGTGGCGCTGCGGGGTGAAGCCCTCGGTCTCGCCGGGCTGCGGGGCCAGGTTCAGGGTGAGCAGCCGGCGGGCGCGGGTCTCGGTGAGCGCCTTGGCCAGCTCGGGCACCAGCAGGTGCGGCAGCACGCTGGTGAACCAGGAGCCGGGGCCGAGCACCACCCAGTCCGCCTCCCGGACGGCGGTGACGGCCTCCGGGACGGCCGGCGGCCCGTCCGGCAGCAGCCGGATCGACTGCACCGTGCCCGGCGTCACCGCGACGCTGGCCTGGCCGCGCACGGCGGACAGCTCGCCCGGGCGCGCCGGGTCGTGGCCCCGGACGACCGCCTCGATGTCCAGTGGCACCGCCGACATCGGCAGCACCCGGCCCTGGACGTTCAGCAGCCGGGCGACCCAGTCCAGGGCGGCCACTGGGTCCCCGAGCTTCTCCCAGAGCGCGACGATCAGCAGGTTGCCGACGGCGTGGCCGCCCAGCTCGCCGGTGCCGGTGAAGCGCTGCTGGATCACCTCGGACCAGGTGCGGCCCCAGTCGTCGTCCCCGCAGAGCGCGGCCAGCGCCTTGCGGAGGTCCCCCGGGGGCAGCACCCCGAGCTCCTCGCGCAGCCGCCCGCTGGAGCCGCCGTCGTCGGCGACGGTGACCACGGCGGTGAGGTCGGTGGTGAGCCGGCGCAGCGCGGAGAGCGAGGCGGACAGGCCCTGGCCGCCGCCGAGGGCGGCGATCCTGGGTGCCGGGTTGGTGCGGGCCGGGCTGGTCCGCGGCCGACTGGGCGCCGTGGTGCGCGACGGGCCCCCCGTCCGGTCGGCGGTCTTGTTCTGAAACTGCCGCCCGGGCACGTATCCCGTCACACCTACCTCGCGTTCCTCTCGCCCGCCGCCGGTCTCCGCCGGCGGGCCGGCAGGGGCGCGGCGGCTACTCCCGTCCCATGTCACGGTGGACGAGCACCGTCTCGACACCATCGGCGATGAGACGCTTCGTCAGGCGCTCGGACATCGCGACGCTGCGGTGCTTGCCACCGGTGCAGCCTACGGCAAGGGTCATGTAGCGCTTCCCCTCGCGTCGGTACCCCTCGGTGACGATCCTCAGCAGTTCGGCGTAGCCGTTGAGGAATTCGTTGGCGCCGGGCTGCTGGAAGACGTAGTCGGCGACGTCCGCGTCGGTGCCCGTCCGGGCCCGCAGCTCGGGCACCCAGTGCGGGTTGGGCAGGAAGCGGCAGTCCACCACCAGGTCGGCGTCGACCGGCAGGCCGTACTTGAAGCCGAAGGACATCACGGTGGCGCGCAGTTCGGGCTCGTCGTGGTCGGCGAACTGGGCGTCGAGCTTGGCGCGCAGCTGGTGCACGTTGAGGTTGGAGGTGTCGATCACCAGATCGGCCTCGCCACGCAGCTCGCGCAGGAGGTCCCGCTCCTGGGCGATGCCGTCGACGATCCGGCCGTCGGCCTGGAGCGGGTGCGGGCGGCGCACGCTCTCGAACCGGCGGACCAGCGCGTCGTCGGAGGAGTCCAGGAAGACCACGCTGAGCCGGACGCCGCGCTTCTCCAGCTCGTCCAGCGAGGTGAGCAGGTCGTCGAAGAACTGGCGGCCACGGACGTCCACCACGGCGCCGATCCGGGCGACGTTGCCCTGGGAACGGGCGCCGAGGTCGACCATGGTCGGGATCAGGGCGGGCGGCAGGTTGTCGACCACGAACCAGCCCAGATCCTCCAGGCACTTGGCCGCGGTGGAGCGGCCGGCTCCGGACATACCTGAGATGATCACTAGCTCCGGGGTGTTCTCCCCCGCGGCCGGCGGCCGGGGGGTACCCCCATCGTCGGACATCGTCACTTCGGTTCCCCGCTCTCGGTGGTTCTGCTGAGGAGAACGCGCGTGGCGCGGCCGCGCTTCCCCGGCTCACTCGGGCGAGTGAACGCGGGGCGCGCGGGCTGACGGTCGGCGTCGGCCGTCATGGCGTCTCCCGGGATGGTGCGGTCTGGGCTGCGGCGGGCGCCGGCTCGGCGGCCTCGTCGGCACTGTCATCGATGATCTCGCCGGTCGCGGTGTTCACGGCCGGTGCCGCCGGTGTACGGGAGGACAACGCTGCCGCAACAGTCTCCGCGGTCCGCCGCCCGATGCCAGGGACGGCGCAGAGTTCGTCGACGGTGGCCGCCCGGAGCTTCTTCAGCGAACCGAAGTGCTTGAGCAGCGCCCGGCGGCGAGTCTCGCCGAGGCCGGGGACGGAGTCCAGTTCTCCGGCGGTGAGTCGCCTGGAACGCTTGGTGCGCTGGTAGCCGATCGCGAACCGGTGCGCCTCGTCGCGGACCCGCTGGAGCAGGTAGAGGCCCTCGCTGCTGCGGGGCAGCACCACCGGGTCGTCCTCGCCGGGCAGCCAGACCTCCTCCAGCCGCTTGGCCAGGCCGCAGAGGGCGATGTCGTCGATGCCGAGCTCGTCCAGGGCGCGTCTGGCGGCGGCGACCTGCGGCTGGCCGCCGTCCACCACCAGCAGCTGCGGCGGGTAGGCGAAGCGGCGCGGGCGGCCGGTCTCCGGGTCGACCGGTCCTGCGGGGGCCTCCTGGCCCGGGGCCGCCCGGTCGACGGCACCGGCCTCGGCACCGGGGTCGTCGGCCTCGGGGACGGCCCACTCGCCGGTCTGCTCGCGCTCCTGGAGGTAGCGGCGGAAGCGGCGGCTGATCACCTCGTGCATCGAGCGGACGTCGTCCTGGCCCTCGAAGCCCTTGATCTGGAAGCGGCGGTACTCGCTCTTGCGGGCCAGGCCGTCCTCGAAGACCACCATCGAGGCGACCACGTCCTCGCCCTGGAGGTGGGAGATGTCGAAGCACTCGATGCGCAGCGGGACGGAGTCCAGCTCCAGCGCGTCGGCGATCTCCTGGAGGGCGCGGCTGCGGGTGGTGAGGTCGGAGGCGCGCTTGGTCTTGTGCAGCGCCAGCGCCTGCTGGGCGTTGCGCTGCACGGTGGCCATCAGGTCCTTCTTGTCGCCGCGCTGCGGCACCCGCAGGTCCACCTGGCCCGCCTTGCCCGCCTGGCCGGCCCGCAGACCGGCCAGCCACTCCCGGACCGGTTCGGCCGGCTCGGGCAGCGCGGGCACCAGCACCTCGCGCGGCACCGCCTCGTTGCCGCCGCCGTAGAGCTGCTGGAGGGCGTGCTCGACCAGCCCCGCGGTGTCCACGTCCTCGACCTTGTCGGTGACCCAGCCGCGCTGGCCGCGGACCCGGCCGCCGCGGACGTGGAAGATCTGGACGGCGGCTTCCAGTTCGTCCTCGGCGACGGCGAGCAGGTCCGCGTCGGTGGCGTCGGCGAGCACGATCGCGTTCTTCTCCATCGCGCGCTTGAGCGCCCCGATGTCGTCGCGCAGCCGGGCGGCCTTCTCGTACTCCAGATCCTCGGCGGCCTCCCGCATCTGCTCTTCCAGCCGGCGCAGGTAGTTGCCGGTGCGCCCGGCCATGAAGTCGCAGAAGTCCTCGGCCAGCGCCCGGTGTTCGTCCGCCGAGACCTTGCCGACGCAGGGCGCGGCGCACTTGCCGATGTAGCCGAGCAGGCAGGGCCGGCCGACCTGGCCGGCGCGCTTGAAGACGCCGTTGGAGCAGGTCCGGACGGGGAAGACGCGCAGCAGCAGGTCGACCGTCTCGCGGATCGCCCAGGCGTGCCCGTACGGACCGAAGTAGCGCACGCCCTTCTTGTGCGCCCCGCGCATCACCTGGACCCGCGGGTACTCCTCGCCGAGGGTGACCGCCAGCTCCGGGTAGCTCTTGTCGTCGCGGTACTTGACGTTGAACCGGGGGTCGAACTCCTTGATCCAGGAGTACTCCAGCTGGAGCGCCTCGACCTCGGTGGAGACCACCGTCCACTCCACCGAGGCGGCGGTGGTGACCATCGTCGCGGTGCGCGGGTGCAGCCCGGCGAGGTCCTGGAAGTAGGACGACAGCCGCGGCCGCAGGCTCTTGGCCTTGCCGACGTAGATGACCCGCCCGTGGGCGTCGCGGAACTTGTAGACACCCGGTGAGGTCGGGATCGCACCCGGTGCCGGGCGGTAGGTGGACGGGTCAGCCATGGGTCCACCGTACCGAGTCGGGCCGGGGCTGCGGAGGGGAGATCAACTGCTTCAGCTCGGGGTCACCTTGAGGTTGCCGCCCTCGACCACGACGGTGTAGGCGGGCAGCGGAGTGGGGGCCGGACCGTCCTGCACCGCGCCGTCGGTGATGCTGAACCGGCTGGCGTGACAGGGGCACTGGATCTGCTGGTTCTTGACCTGGTCGACGATGCAGCCGGCGTGGGTGCACTTGGCGCTGAACGCCTTGTACTCCCCCGCCGTCGGCTGGGTCACCACGATCTTCTTGTCGCGGTAGACGGTGCCGCCGCCGACCGGCACACCGGCCGCCGGACCGACGTCCACCGGGGACTTGGCGCCACCGGAGGAGTCGGAGGAGGACGAGGAGCAGCCGGAGACCGCCAGGGCGCCGCCGCCGGCCGCGAGGACGGCCGCCGCCCCGCAGAGCAGGGTGCGGCGGGAGGTGGCGGGGCTCTCGGGGGCCTCTGACATCGTGGTTCACTCCTGGGATCGGCTGCTGCGCGCGTCGGCGGAAGTCTATGCGGCGCTTACCCGGCCGCCTCCGTCGACGGGGGCGGCCGGGCGGGATGTCGCGCGCTACTTCTTGGCGGCGGCCCGCTTGCGCGGGGCCCTCGCCTTGACCGGAGCGACCGGGGCGTCGGTGAACTCGCCCGGGAGGATGTCCCGGAGGAACTTGCCGGTGTGGCTCTCCGAGACCGCCGCGATCTGCTCCGGGGTGCCCTCGGCAACCACGGTGCCGCCGCCGGAACCGCCCTCGGGGCCCATGTCGACGACCCAGTCGGCGGTCTTGATCACATCGAGGTTGTGCTCGATGACGATCACCGTGTTGCCCTTCTCCACCAGCCCGGAGAGCACCTTGATCAGCTTGCTGATGTCCTCGAAGTGCAGGCCGGTGGTGGGCTCGTCGAGCACGTAGACCGTCCGCCCGGTGGAGCGCTTCTGCAGCTCGGAGGCGAGCTTGACGCGCTGCGCCTCACCGCCGGAGAGCGTCGGCGCGGACTGGCCGAGCCGGACGTAGCCGAGGCCGACGTCGTTGAGCGTCCTCAGGTGCCGGGCGATCGCCGGGACGGCCTCGAAGAAGTGCAGCGCCTCCTCGATCGGCATGTCCAGCACCTCGGCGATGGACTTGCCCTTGTAGTGGACCTCCAGCGTCTCCCGGTTGTACCGGGCACCGTGGCAGACCTCGCACGGCACGTAGACGTCCGGCAGGAAGTTCATCTCGATCTTGATGGTGCCGTCGCCCGAGCAGTTCTCGCAGCGGCCGCCCTTGACGTTGAAGGAGAACCGGCCGGGCAGGTAGCCGCGGACCTTGGCCTCCTGGGTCTCCGCGAAGAGCCGCCGGACGTGGTCGAACACGCCGGTGTAGGTGGCCGGGTTGGAGCGCGGCGTCCGGCCGATCGGCGACTGGTCGACGTGCACCACCTTGTCCACCAGGTCGGTGCCGGTGATCCGGGTGTGCCGCCCCGGCACGCTGCGGGCGCCGTTCAGCTCCCGGGCGAGGTGGGTGTAGAGGATGTCGTTGACCAGGGTGGACTTGCCCGAGCCGGAGACCCCGGTGATCGCGGTGAACGTCCCGAGCGGGAAACCGACCGTGACGTCCTTGAGGTTGTGCTCGCGGGCGCCGTGCACCGTCAGCTGGCGCTTCCTGTCCCGCTCGCGGCGGCCGGCCGGGATCGGGATGGAGCGCTTGCCGGCGAGGTACTGGCCGGTCAGCGACTCCTTGTTGGTGAGCAGCTGCTTCAGCGAGCCGGAGTGCACCACCTTGCCGCCGTGCTCGCCGGCGCCCGGGCCGATGTCGACCACCCAGTCGGCCATCTTGATGGTGTCCTCGTCGTGCTCGACGACGATCAGGGTGTTGCCGATGTCCCGCAGCCGGACCAGGGTCTCGATCAGGCGGTGGTTGTCGCGCTGGTGCAGGCCGATGGACGGCTCGTCCAGCACGTAGAGCACCCCGACCAGGCCGGAGCCGATCTGGGTGGCGAGCCGGATGCGCTGGGCCTCGCCGCCGGAGAGGGTGCCGGCCGCCCGGTTGAGCGAGAGGTAGTCCAGGCCGACGTCGACCAGGAACCGCAGCCGCTCGTTGACCTCCTTGAGGACGCGCTCGGCGATCTGCTTGTCCCGGGCGTTGAGCTTCATCGCGCCGAGGAAGTCCGAGCAGTCGCTGATCGACATCGCCGAGACGTCCGCGATGGAGCGGCCCTCGACGGTGACGGCCAGCACCACCGGCTTGAGCCGGGTGCCCTCGCAGGTCGGGCAGGGCACCTCGCGCATGTAGCCCTCGAAGCGCTCGCGGCTGCTGTCGCTCTCCGCCTCGGTGTGCCGGCGCTGGATGAACGGGACCGCGCCCTCGAAGCCCGTGGTGTAGGACCGGTCGCGCCCGTAGCGGTTGCGGTAGCGCACCTCGACCTGGTGCTTGTGCCCGTACAGCAGCGCCTTCTTGGCGCGGGCCGGCAGCCCGGCCCAGGGGATGTCGGTGCGGAAGCCCAGCTCGCCGGCGAGCGCGTCGATCAGGCGCTGGAAGTACTCCTTGGTGTGGCCGCCGGACCAGGGGTGGATGGCGCCCTCGTCCAGCGACTTCTCGTCGTCGGGGACGACCAGCTCCGGGTCGACCTCCATCCGGTTGCCCAGACCCGAACAGTCCGGGCAGGCGCCGAACGGCGAGTTGAAGGAGAACGAGCGCGGCTCCAGCTCCTCGAACGACACGTCGTCGTACGGGCAGTAGAGGTGCTCGGAGTACATCCGCTCGCGCTCGGGGTCGTCCTCCGGGAGGTCGACGAAGTCGAGCACGACCATGCCGCCGGAGAGCCGCAGGGCCGTCTCCACCGAGTCGGTGAGCCGGCGCTTGGCGCTCTCCTTGACGGTGAGGCGGTCGATGACCACCTCGACGGTGTGCTTCTCCTGCTTCTTGAGCTTGGGCGGCTCGGCGAGCTGGATCGTCGCGCCGTCCACCCGGGCGCGGGCGTAGCCCTTGGACTGGAGGTCGGCGAACAGGTCGACGAACTCGCCCTTGCGCTCGCGGACCACCGGGCTGAGCACCTGGAACCGGGTGCCCTCGGTGAGCTCCAGCACCTTGTCGACGATGGCCTGCGGGGACTGCTTGGCGATCGGGCGGGCGCAGTGCGGGCAGTGCGGCTTGCCGATCCGGGCGAACAGCAGGCGCAGGTAGTCGTACACCTCGGTGATGGTGCCGACGGTGGAACGGGGGTTGCGGTTGGTGGACTTCTGGTCGATCGAGACGGCCGGGGAGAGGCCTTCGATGAAGTCGACGTCGGGCTTGTCCATCTGCCCGAGGAACTGACGGGCGTAGGAGGACAACGACTCCACGTAGCGGCGCTGGCCCTCGGCGAAGATCGTGTCGAAGGCGAGCGAGGACTTGCCGGAGCCGGAGAGGCCCGTGAAGACGATGAGGGAGTCGCGGGGCAGGTCGAGCGAGACGTTCTTCAGATTGTGCTCGCGAGCACCGCGGACGATGAGGCGGTCGGCCACTGCTTCTGGCGCCTTTCTCCGGGGCGAGATGGCTTGCGGTGAGATGTGTACTTCTTCCAGGATGCGGCAGCCAGCCTATAGCTCATGCGTTCGATTCTCGACCATGTCCAGTGGAGTTCACCCGAACGAGTGCGGTCGTGACCTGGCGCGTCCGCACCCAGTCCGAAAAAGCTCCTGCTCAGGGCCGGGATCAGCGGTAGCGTCGGCTGGTCAACGAGCGGAGCCCCGCGCGGGCAACGCCGAGAACCAGCCGATCGGAGGGCCCGACCGATGACCGACCCGCAGACCGACACCGCCGGCTCCGCAGCCGCCACCGCCACCACCCCCGCAGCCACGGCCGCCGAGCGGCTGCGTCTGGCCGCCGAGAGCACCGGGCGGCTGCTGCACACCGTGGCCGGCCTGAAGCCCGAGGCGGTCGCCGAGCCCTCGGCCCTGCCCGGCTGGACCAGGGGGCATGTGCTGGCCCACCTCGCCCGCAACGCCGACTCCCTGGTCAACCTGCTGAACGGCGCCCGGACCGGCACCGACATCCCCCAGTACGCCAGCGCCGAGGCCCGCGACCAGGGCATCGAGGAGGGCGCGCCGCGCCCGCTGGACGCGCAGCTCGCCGACCTGCGCGAGTCCGCCGAGCGGTTCGCCGCCGCGGCCGCGGAGCTGCCCGCCGAAACCTGGTCGGCCGAGGTGCGCCACCGGGCCGGCTACACCTTCGAGGCCACGGAGATCCCCTGGAAGCGGCTGATGGAGCTCGAGTACCACCACGTCGACCTGGACGCCGGTCACACCCCCGCGCACTGGCCGGAGTCCTTCGCGGTGGCCGAATTCCATCGCCTGGCCGCACGGCTGGCCGACAGCGCGGAACTGCCCCCGGTCGAGCTGATCGCCGACGACACCGCGGACCGGGCCCGGATCGGCGCGGCCCCGGACACCCCCGGGCTGACCGCCGAGGGCCCGGTGCGGGCGCTGGCCGCCTGGCTCGCCGGCCGCTCGGACGGCGACGGCCTCCAGGTCCACCGGGGCGGCGTCCAGCTCGCCGACGCCCGCACCGCGCTGCCGTCGCTCCCACCCCTGGGCTGACACCGGGCGGTCGGCCGACCATGCTGGCAGCAGGGACGACTCGGCCGGGCGAGGTGCCCGGCGGACCCGACACGACGAGGAGCGGACGGATGACGTACCACGGAGCGGTGAAGGTCGGCGGACCGCCGGACGTGCGCGAGCTGGCCCATCTGATCATCACCAAGGTGGCCGTCGGCCCGTACGACAACAACGCCTACCTGCTGCGCTGCCGGGCCACCGACGAGCAGTTGCTGATCGACGCGGCCGCCGAGGCGCCGGTGCTGCTGGAGTCGGTGGGCGAGAGCCTGGCCACCGTCGTCACCACGCACCGGCACCACGACCACTGGGGCGCGCTGGCCGAGGTGGTCGCGGCCACCGGCGCCCGGACCGCCGCCGGGCGGTACGACGCCGAGGGCATCGACGTGCCGACCCAAGTGCTGCTGGAGGACGGCGGGACGGTCCGGGTCGGCCAGGTCGAGCTGACCGTCCGGCACCTGGTCGGCCACACCCCCGGCGCGATCGTGCTGGTCTACGACGACCCGCAGGGCCACCCGCACGTGTTCACCGGAGACTGCCTCTTCCCGGGCGGCGTCGGCAACACCTGGGGCGACGCGGCGGCCTTCGAGAGCCTGTTCCGGGACGTCAACGAGAAGATCTTCGACGTCCTGCCCGACGAGGCCTGGGTCTACCCCGGCCACGGCAACGACACCACCCTCGGCGCCGAGCGCCCGCACCTCCAGGAGTGGCGCGAGCGCGGCTGGTAGCCCCCCGGCCCGACGGGCTCCCGGAAGCGGAAAGGCGGCGGACCCGCGACCACTGCTCGGTCGCGGGTCCGCCGTGCTCGTCCGGCCGGGGCCGGTGGATCAGGCGTCGATCTTCTCCGGGTGGTCGCCGCTGCGGTCCTGCTTCTTCGCGGCGATCAGGCTGGTCACGGTCGTGACGGCCAGCACCACCACGATGACGCCCAGCGAGACCGGGATGCTGATCTCCGGCACGTGCACACCGCTCTCGTGCAGCGCGTGCAGCACCAGCTTCACGCCGATGAAGCCGAGGATCACCGACAGCCCGTACGAGAGGTGGACCAGCTTCTTCAGCAGCCCGCCGATCAGGAAGTACAGCTGCCGCAGGCCCATCAGGGCGAAGGCGTTGGCGGTGAAGACGATGTACGGGTCCTGGGTGAGACCGAAGATCGCGGGGATCGAGTCCAGCGCGAACAGGACGTCGGTGGTGCCGATCGCCAGCATGACGATCAGCATCGGCGTCATCAGCCGACGGCCGTTCTCCTGGATGAACAGCTTGGTGCCGTGGTAGACGTCGGTCGACGGGAAGCGCCGCTCGATGGACTTGAGCAGGCGGTTCTCCTCGAACTCCTCGTCGGCCTCCTCGGCGCGGGCCTCCTTGATGAGCTTCCAGGCCGTCCAGACCAGGAACGCGCCGAAGAAGTAGAAGACCCAGGAGAAGGTGGAGACCAGGGCGGCGCCGCCGGCGATGAAGCCCGCGCGCAGCACCAGCGCGATGATCACACCGAACATCAGCACACGCTGCTGGTAGATCTTGGGCACCGCGAACTTGCCCATGATCAGGATGAACACGAAGAGGTTGTCGACACTGAGCGACTTCTCGGTGATGTAACCGGCGAAGAACTCACCGGCCGGCGTCGAGCCGGAGTGCCACCAGAGGAACCCGCCGAAGATCAGCGCCAGCACGACCCAGACCGCGGTCCAGATACCGGCCTCCTTGATGGAGACCTCGTGCGGCTTGCGCCCTCCGATGAAGAAGTCGGCCACGATCAGTGCGATCAACACACCGATCGTTGAGACCCACATGGCTACGGAAACGTCCACTACTGCTCCTCCGGCAGGTAGGCGAGACAGACATCGTCACTGCCGGAGGTCTCTTCCGCCCGCCGGGCCCGCTCCGGGGCGCCGCACGGACCAGCGCCCCGGGGCGCCGCTCGGGGCACCCGTGATGACGGGACAGCTGCGGGGGAATACTCCCCTCCGCTGCCATCGAGAGTAACAGGAAGGCCAAAGGAAGGTAAAGAAGGTAAAGAACCCTCTCGGTCGGGGCCTACAGACCGGGGCCTACAGGAAGGGCTCGATCGCCGGCAGCAGGTCCTGGAAGGTCCGGCCGCGGGCCGGTGCGCCGATCGCCAGCATCCCCCAGCCGCCGGCCGGTTCGCGGAACACCTTCGCCATGATCTGCCCGGTGTGCGGGCCGCCGCCGGCCAGCTCGTACCGGGCCAGCTCCACCCCGGTGGAGTCGTCCACCAGCCGGCAGTGCGCGTTCCGCACCTCGGCGAAGGTCTGCCCGGTGTACGAGCTGACCGTGAACACCACCTGGGTGATGTGCGCCGGTACATGCGCCAGGTCGACCAGGATGGACTCGTCGTCGCCCCCCGCGCCGGCCCCGCCGGCCAGATTGTCCCCGGTGTGCCGCACCGAGCCGTCGGTGCTCTCCAGGTGCTGGAAGAAGACCACGTCGGACGGGGTCCGCTCGGCGTACAGCAGGGCCGAGGCGTCCAGGTCGATCTGCCTGGTCCGGCTGCCGAACAGGCCGCGCTTGGGTGCGGCCTGCCACCCCAGCCCCATCCGGACGACCGTCAGCGACTCGCCCGCGCCCTTCTGCAGGCTGACCTGCTGCCCCTTGGCAAGGTTCACCGACACGGCGTTGTCCTCTCTGCCCGAGCCACGCGGCCGCTCGCCGCGCCGGCTCCACGGTGGAACACCCCGTTGCCGTCCCCCGGCTGAGGCCCCCTGATGCGCACCGCCCGCCCGGGGCGGCACCGCAGGCCAGCCTAGGGCCTGCGGTGCCGCCCCCCGGGCGCATCGGTCAACGTCTACCCCTTTGTGGCAGGGCTGAGACACCTCCGGGCTTGACCGGTGACGGATCCCGGCCGGCCCGGGGTGAGCGCCGCGGACGTGCCCGGGCAGCCCCTACGCGATACCCGCCTCGCGCATCTGCCGCAGCTCCTTCTTCAGCTCCTTGACCTCGTCCCGCAGCCGGGCCGCGACCTCGAACTGGAGGTCCGCGGCGGCGGTGTGCATCCGGTCGGTCATCGACTGGATCAGCTCGGCCAGCTCGGCGGCCGGCATGCTCTTGGCCGGCTTGCGGTCCGCGCCCAGCGCCGGCACCGGGGCCTTGCCCTTGCCGCCCGATCCCCGGTAACCGGTGGAGAGCAGCTCCTCGGTGTCCACGTCCTCGCGGGAGAGGGTGTCCAGGATGTCGCCGATCTTCTTCCGCAGCGGCTGCGGGTCGATCCCGTGCTCGGTGTTGTACGCCTGCTGCACGGCCCGGCGGCGGTTGGTCTCGTCGATGGCCTTCTCCATCGAGGGGGTGATCCGGTCCGCGTACATGTGGACCTGGCCGGAGACGTTACGGGCGGCGCGCCCGATGGTCTGGATCAGCGAGGTGCCGGAGCGCAGGAAGCCCTCCTTGTCCGCGTCCAGGATCGCCACCAGGGAGACCTCGGGCAGGTCCAGGCCCTCGCGGAGCAGGTTGATGCCGACCAGCACGTCGTACCGCCCGGCCCGCAGCTCGCGCAGCAGCTCCACCCGGCGCAGCGTGTCGACGTCGCTGTGCAGGTACCGGACCCGGATGTCCAGGCCGAGCATGTAGTCGGTGAGGTCCTCGGCCATCTTCTTGGTGAGGGTGGTGACCAGGACGCGCTCGTCCCGCTCGACCCGCTTGCGGACCTCGTGCACCAGGTCGTCGATCTGGCCCTCGGTCGGCTTGACGATCACCTCGGGGTCGATCAGGCCGGTCGGGCGGATGATCTGCTCGACCTGGCCGTCGCCGCGGGACAGCTCGTACGGGCCCGGGGTCGCCGAGAGGTAGACCGTCTGGTCGATCCGCTCCAGGAACTCCTCCCACTTCAGCGGGCGGTTGTCCATCGCGGAGGGCAGCCGGAAGCCGTGCTCGACCAGGGTGCGCTTGCGCGAGGCGTCGCCCTCGTACATCGCGCCGATCTGCGGGACGGTGACGTGCGACTCGTCGATGACCAGGAGGAAGTCCTCCGGGAAGTAGTCGAGCAGGGTGTTCGGCGGCGAGCCGGGCTCACGGCCGTCGAAGTGCATCGAGTAGTTCTCCACGCCGGAGCAGGTGCCGATCTGGCGGAGCATCTCGATGTCGTAGGTGGTGCGCATGCGCAGCCGCTGGGCCTCCAGCAGCTTGCCCTGCTTCTCCAGCCTGGCCAGCGTCCCGGCCAGTTCCCGCTCGATGCCGTTGACCGCCCGCTCCATCCGCTCCGGGCCGGCCACGTAGTGCGAGGCGGGGAAGACGTGGACGGAGTCGTCCTGGCTGATGATCTCGCCGGTGAGCGGGTGCAGGGTGTACAGCGCCTCGATCTCGTCGCCGAACATCTCGATCCGGACGGCGAGTTCCTCGTAGACCGGGAAGATCTCGATGGTGTCGCCGCGGACCCGGAAGGTGCCGCGGGTGAAGGCGAGGTCGTTGCGGGTGTACTGGATGTCGACGAAGCGGCGGAGCAGGACGTCGCGGTCGATCTCCTCGCCGACCTTCAGCCGGACCATCCGGTCGACGTACTCCTGCGGGGTGCCGAGGCCGTAGATGCAGGAGACGGAGGCGACCACGATCACGTCCCGGCGGGTGAGCAGCGAGTTGGTCGCGGAGTGGCGCAGCCGCTCGACCTCCTCGTTGATCGAGGAGTCCTTCTCGATGTAGGTGTCCGTCTGCGGGACGTACGCCTCGGGCTGGTAGTAGTCGTAGTACGAGACGAAGTACTCGACCGCGTTGTTCGGCAGCAGCTCGCGGAACTCGTTGGCCAGCTGGGCGGCCAGGGTCTTGTTCGGCGCCATCACCAGGGTGGGGCGCTGCAGCTTCTCGATCATCCAGGCCGTGGTGGCCGACTTGCCGGTGCCGGTGGCGCCGAGCAGGACGACGTCCTTCTCCCCGCCCCTGACCCGGCGCTCCAGCTCGGCGATCGCCGCGGGCTGGTCACCGCTGGGCTGGTAGGGACTGACGACCTCGAAGGGCGCCTCTGACCGCTCAATGCTCGTGATGGGTCGCACGGGTCCACCGTACGACCCACCAGTGACAAGCGGGGACTACTCCGTCCCGCCCCGGGCGCTGTCCCGGGCGAGGGCGACCAGGCGGGAGATCGCCCGCAGGTACTTCTTCCGGTAGCCGCCGCGCAGCATCTCCTCGGGGAACACCTGGTCGAAGGGGATGCCGGAGGCGGTGATGGGCAGCTCGCGGTCGTACATCCGGTCGGCGAGGACGACCAGGCGCAGCGCGGTGGACTGGTCGTCGACCTGCCGGACACCGCGCAGGCAGACCGCCCTCACGTCGTCCAGCAGCGCGCCGTAGCGGCTGGGGTGGACGGCGGAGAGGTGGCCGAGCAGGGCGCCGAAGTCGTCCAGGGAGGCACCCGGGGTGCGGGCGGCGACGGCGTCCACGGTCTCGTCCGGGTAGGGCGGCGGGGCGTCCGGCAGACCGCGGTGGCGGTAGTCCTGGCCGTCGATCCGCATCGGGCGGAAGTGCGCGGACAGGCCCTGGATCTCGCGCAGGAAGTCGGCGGCGGCGAAGCGGCCCTCGCCGAGCTTCTCGGGCAGGGTGTTGGAGGTGGCGCAGAGCTTGACGCCGTTCGCCACCAGGCGGCCGAGCAGGGTGGAGACCAGGACGGTGTCGCCCGGGTCGTCCAGCTCGAACTCGTCGATGCAGAGCAGCCGGTGGCCGGAGAGGGTCTGCACGGCCTGCTGGAAGCCGAGGGCGCCGACCAGGTTGGTCAGCTCGACGAAGGTGCCGAAGGCCTTGGGGCCGGGGGCGGCGTGCCAGAGCGAGGCGAGCAGGTGGGTCTTGCCGACGCCGTAGCCGCCGTCCAGGTAGACGCCGGCCGGGCCGGTGGGCGCGGGGGCGGTGCGGCGGAACCAGCCGCGTTTCGGGGCGGAACCGTTTCCGCTGTTGAGCGCGCCGGCGAACTGCTCCAGGACCTGGACGGCCTCGTACTGGCTGGGCTGGTTCGGGTCCGGGAGGTACGTCCCGAAGCTGACGTCGGAGAAGCGCGGCGGGGGGACCATCTCGGCGACCAGGCGCTCGGCGGGGACGACGGGGCGGCGGTCGGTGAGCGCGACGGGGGCGCCGGCCGCGCTCACGGTCGCTATGGACTCGGTCGCGGCGTCGGGGTGTGGGGCTGCGGGCACGTTAGTAGAGGGTACGCCTGGTCGTGGAGCGGTCAGGGCGGGACCTTCGGTGCCGGCCGGGGGTGGAACCCGGGTTGACATGCAACGAGACTGGTTGACATGCAACAGTTGATCAGCCCGCTGAGCGAGCCGTTCGCCGACCCGGCCTCGCTGGAGTCGCTCGCCGCCGTGTACGCGTACCCCGACCAGGTGAACCGGGGCCGCCCGTGGCTGCGCGCCAACATGGTGGCCGGTCTCGACGGCGGGGCCCGGCTGGACGGGCTCTCCGAGGGGCTCTCCGGGGACGCCGACAAGCGGATCTTCGGGGTGCTGCGGGCGCTGTCGGACGTGGTGCTGGTGGGCGCCGAGACGGTCCGCGCCGAGGGGTACCGGCCGGCCCGGGCCCGCGCCGACTTCGCCGCGGCGCGCCGGGCGGCCGGGCAGGCCCCGGCGCCGGCGATCGCGATCGTCAGCCGCTCGCTGGCGCTGGACCTGACGGCACCGCTGTTCACCGAGCCGCTGGTGCGGACGGTGGTGATCACCACCGAGGACGCGCCGGCGGCGGACCTGCGCGCGGTCGCCGGGGTGGCGGACGTGGTGGTGGCCGGGAAGGGCTCGGTGGACCTGCGGGCGGCGGTGGCGGCGCTGGCCGACCGGGGCTGGACCCGGCTGCTGAGCGAGGGCGGCCCCCGGCTGCTGGGACAGCTGGCCGCCGCCGGCCTGCTGGACGAGCTGTGCCTGTCGCTGGCGCCGCTGATCACGGCCGGCGACGCGCCGCGCATCATCCACCATGCGCGGATGCCTGACGTGCAGCGGATGAGGCTGGTCTCACTGATCGAGCAGAAAGGATTCCTCTTCACTCGCTACCTGCGTCCGCCGACCCCGTGACCTCCGGATGGTGATCCTGCTCCCATCGGCGTTTCCGCCCGCGTGGCCCGTGTGCCGGGTGAGCAGCGTGCGGAAAGCTTCCGCCGGGCAGTATGGGATGCGACGCCGGAGCCCGGGGGCCGGCCATGGGAAGGGACTCACGTGTTCAAGACGGTACTGATGATCGAAAAGGCGCTCTCGGACGCCGATGTGGAGCTGGTCACCACGCTCCACAGCGAGGAGAAGGTGTCCTTCGTGGTGCTGATGCAGCCCCGCGGCAAGCAGGACGAGCTGCTGCGGGCGCTGGACGACGTCGCCCTCGGCCACCTCGACAAGCTGGCACACGAGCACGACGAGTCCGAGAGCGGGCCGACGGTGGCCGGCGAGTCGCTCGAACACAGCCTGCGCCACCTGCGCCGGGCCGGTGCCGAGGCGGTCGGCGAGCTGGTCGAGGAGAAGCCGCTGGAGCGGCTGCGGGCGGTGGTCGAGGAGCACCGGGCCGACGAGGTCGTGGTGCTCACCTCGCCGCACTTCGTGGAGGAGTTCTTCCACCGTGACTGGGCCTCCCAGGCCCGGCACAAGGTGGGTGTCCCGGTCCTGCGGCTGTTCGCCAGCGACTCCTGACCGTCGCTCCCCGCCCGCCCCCGGGCGGGGTGGCTCCCGGCCGGAGGCGGGCGAGGAGCCCGTCGCCGGTGGTGCAGAATCGTCCTTGCGGCCCGTCCGCGAGGACGATTCGCACATCGTCCGCACCTCCACCGTCCCGCCCCCGCCCGTACGGAGTCCCGCCTTGAACGACGCCGCGCACGATCTGCACGCCCCGCACTTCATCGGTATCGGCGGCGCCGGGATGTCCGGCCTGGCGAAGATCCTCGCGGTCCGCGGCGCCAGCGTCTCCGGCAGCGACTCCAAGGAGTCGGAGACCGTCCACGCGCTGCGCGCCCTCGGTGCCACCGTGCGGATCGGCCACGCCGCCGAGCACGTGCCGGCCGGCACCAGCAGTGTCGTCGTCTCCAGCGCCATCCGCGCCGACAACCCGGAGCTGGCCGTGGCCCGCGAGCGCGGCATCCCGGTGGTGCACCGCTCCGACGCCCTCGCCGCGCTGATGGGCGGCCGCCGGGCGCTGGCCGTGGCCGGCACCCACGGCAAGACCACCACCACCAGCATGCTCGCCGTCGCCCTCGGCGAGGTCGGTCTGGACCCGTCCTACGCGATCGGCGGCGACCTCGACGCGCCGGGCTCCAACGCCCACCACGGCGGCGGCGAGATCTTCGTCGCCGAGGCCGACGAGAGCGACCGCAGCTTCCACAAGTACGCGCCCGAGGTGGCGATCGTGCTCAACGTGGAGCTGGACCACCACGCCAACTACGCCTCGATCGAAGAGATCTACGAGTCCTTCGAGACCTTCGTCGGCCGGATCACCCCCGGCGGGACGCTGGTGGTCTCCGCCGACCACGACGGCGCCCGCGAGCTGACCTCCCGGGTGGCCGGCCGCGAGGGCCTGAACGTGGTCACCGTCGGTGCCGCCGAGGACGCCGACGTGCGGGTCCTGTCGGTGGTCGCCCGGGGCATGACCAGCGAGGTCACCGTGCTGCTGGACGGCGCGGAGCTGGCCTTCACCGTCTCGGTGCCCGGCCGGCACTACGCCCACAACGCGGTCTCCGCGCTGGCCGCCGGGGTCGCGCTCGGCGTCCCGGCCACCGACCTCGCCAAGGCGCTCGGCGCCTACACCGGGGTGCGCCGCCGGCTCCAGCTCAAGGGCGAGGCGGGCGGGGTCCAGGTGATCGACTCCTACGCCCACCACCCGACCGAGATGACCGCCGACCTGGAGGCGATCCGCGAGGGCCTGGACGGGGCCGGCCGGGTCCTGGTGGTGTTCCAGCCGCACCTGTTCAGCCGCACCCAGCAGCTCTCCGAGGAGATGGGCCAGGCGCTCGCCCTCGCCGACGCCTCGGTGGTGCTCGACATCTACCCGGCCCGCGAGGACCCGGTCCCCGGCGTCACCAGTGAGCTGATCATCGACGCGGCCCGCCGCGCCGGTGCCGAGGTCACCGCCGAGCACTCCTTCGACGCCGCCCCCGCGCTGCTGGCCGGCCTGGCCCGCCCGGGCGACCTGCTGCTCACCATGGGCGCGGGCGATGTCACCAACCTGGGGCCGGCCGTCCTGGAACAATTGGAGAAGGGCCTTGAGCACCTCGCGAGCGTTGCCACCAACGTCTGAGTCCGCCCCGACCGGGAGTCCGCCGACATGAGCTACGAGATCGAGAAGACCGACGCCGACTGGCGCGCCCAGCTCAGCCCCGAGGAGTACCACGTGCTCCGCGAGGCCGGCACCGAGCGCCCGTTCACCGGTGAGTACACCGACACCAAGACGGTGGGCGTCTACAGCTGCCGCGCCTGCGGCGCCGAGCTGTTCAGTTCCGAGACCAAGTTCGACAGCCACTGCGGCTGGCCGTCCTACTACGCTCCGCTCGCCGAGGACCGGGTCCAGTACATCCAGGACACCTCGCTGGGCATGCGCCGGGTGGAGGTCCGCTGCGCCCGCTGCGGCGGCCACCTGGGCCATGTCTTCGAGGGCGAGGGCTACGGCACGCCGACCGACCAGCGCTACTGCATCAACAGCATCTCCCTGACGCTCAAGCCCGCCGAGGGCTGAGCAGTACAGAGCCCCGGGCTGACACCGCCAGGTGCGTGCTCCCGGAGCCACCCGGATCGGCGGTCGCACGGCGCCGCCGATCCGGGGCTCGGGATCAGAACGGGGGCGGTGCCGGGGGGTGGATTCCCGTACGGCTACAGCACGCGGCCACCAGCCGGACGTAGGGCCCCCGGTCGCCGGGCACCCACCCGGCCCACTCGATGTCGACGCCGGCTGCCAGGGACACCAGCGCGCGGTGCGTGCGCACGGCCGAAGGTATCGGCGGTACCGGGTGCGGCCGTCCGGCCCGCACCCAGGCAGCCACCAGCCACTCGACGGCCCGTTCTGCGGTCCGCACGGTGGTGTCCAACCGCCATGCCGCCGCCCTGACCAGTCGGTACCCTCCGGCGACGGGCTCCTCCGCATGGCTGTGGAACAGGTGGTAGTGGCGGGGCGCCGTGGTCGGGGCCGGCTCGCCCGGTATCCGGAACGCCACGGGGAACCGCTCCCCGCCGGGCAGGCTCCATTCCAGTTCAGCGAACGGCACGTTGCGACCCCCCTTCGGCCCGCGCCGTGCGGGCGCACTCGGCGATCCATTCGGTCGGCCGTCCGGTGTCCGGGGCAACCCCTCGGAGACGGATTTCCGTGCGACGGAGGACCTGGGACACGGGGTCGTAGATCCGTCTGATCCTGATCACCAGACCCGTGCGTCCGAAGACGGTCAGGATGGTGTGGAGCACCGGACGCAGGTCCGTGACACAGCCCCCGGCGGCCCGGTGGAGGCAGTGACATCCCCCGGCGCCCGGAAGCAGATCGTCGTCGGACGAGCCGAGGATCATGTCCGCGGTGGCCGCGATGATCTGCGACTGAACCGGACTCGTGTCGGGCCCGTTTGCCATGGCGCCTTTCCTCGTAGAAGCCCCCGCCCCGGTCGTCCGTGGATCCGAAGTCACGCCACCGGGGCGGGGGTTGTGCTCCGCCCGGCCCTGCACAGGCGGCCGGCGGCTGGTGCCCGCCCCGGGGAAGTCGGCCATGACAGCACCGGGGCGGGGGTCTTGGGTTCCCGCCCCGGTCGGCGCGAAACGACCGGGGCGGGGCTCACGGGGCGTGATCAAGCCCCGGAGCTGCCCGGCGCGCCACCGCGTGCCGGGATCGGTGCCCCGTCCCGGGCGGAACGGAAGAACGCCCGGGACGGGAGAAACGGGGGCCGCCCTATCAGAGCGGCTCCACCTCGGGAACGATCACCATCGGCACGTCGGCCAGCAGGCGGAAGGACCGGTGGTCGGGGTGCGCCCACCCATGCTTGCGAGTCCACTCGGCGGACTCGGCAACGGAGTTGACCTCACCGGAGTCTTTCCCGCACGGGGCGCCGTCCTCGCCCTCGGACTTGCACACCATGAGGTAGGCCGGCGGGTCGATGTCGGGTCCGGTGTCCTCGCGCAGTAGCCAGTCGCCGAAGCGAGTCACCTTGGCGGATCTGGCCACTATCCCGCCCTCGGCTGGTTACAGGTGGCCGCGTAGGGGATCGGGCCGCCCCGTGCGCGGTCCGCCGGGGTCGTGAACCGCACGGTGACGGGATCGGCCGTCCACTCGTCCCCGCCGGCCAGCGGGGCGAGTCGCCACCGGTCGCCGTCCTCGCCGCAGAACTCACCGACCAGCCCGGCCGAGATGTCCACCACCAGGTCACCGACACGCGGCACCCAGAGGTGCGTCACCGTTCCCTCGGGGCTGTCGGGGCTGTCGGGGTCGTCTGGCGCCTCGGCGGCGAGGGCCGCCGCGCCCACCCGGATGACCTCCGCGAGGCGCGTGATGACGTCCGGGGCAGCCCGCCCCATGTCCACCAGCACTTCACCGGTGATGCCCGACGGGGCGTCAAGGCCCAGTGATGGAAGCCGACATCCGGCTTCTTCCGTGGCCTCGCGCATCTCCGCACACGCCTTGCGGGCCGCTCTTCGCTGCTTCCCAACCATGCGGGAGAGCAGGGAGTCGCCCGATCCGGTTGCGCCCATGGCCGTTCCTTTCCGTAGTCGCTCCGTTACCAGGATCGGCATTCGGCGCTACGATCGGAAGCTGTTGGACTCGACACTTGGTCCGTGTAGGACTCGGAACCGAAAGCCTGATCGACATGCGCCGTACGACACTTGACCCAACGGCATCTCCTCTCGCGGCTTTCGGCGTCCAACTTCGCAGGTCAAGGGAGGCGCACGGGCTCACGCAGGCTGAGCTCGGCGAGCGGATTCGATTCTCCAACTCCTTCGTTTCGTGCATCGAACGGGCGATGCGCACTCCTACATTCGACTTTGCGGTCCGTGCAGATGAGAAGCTGGCGACTGGGGGAACGCTTGAACTGATGTGGTGGAATCTCAAGCACAGCTCACTACTTGAGGGGTTCCCCGAGTACGCGGCGTACGAGGCCAAAGCGGCCGAGCTACGCATGTTCGAGCTTGGTGTCATTCCGGGCCTGTTCCAGACCAAGGCCTACGCCGAGGCCCTGGCCGCTGCTGATGTGAAGCGCGGGACGATCACGGACACCCAGGCCGAGGAACGGGTGTCCTATCTGCTGACACGGCAACAGCGACTCAGCAAGCCGACGGCACCGCTGGTGTACGCCGTACTTGACGAGAGCTGCCTACGTCGTTTCGTGGGGGGTACGCAGGTCATGAGCGAACAGCTCGACCACCTGGCGCAGCTCACCGCCGCCGGAAGGATGCTTGTCCAGGTTGCGCCGTTCTCCATGGGTGAGCGGCGGCCCTTTGCGCTGCCGGTCGTCCTGCTGACCATGCAAGACCGGGCCATGGTCGGGTACACGGAATCCCAGGAACGCGGCTTTCTGACGCGGGAAACAGACACCGTGAGGAATTGGGCGAGGGACTACGATCGGCTACAGGTGGGAGCCCGGTCCGACGTGGCGTCCCTCGACATGATCCGCGCTGCTTGGAAGGACCTGACATGACCGATCCCGTAAAGCTGCCAAACGCCCAGTGGTTCAAGTCCTCGCACAGTCAGAACGGCGGCAACTGCGTCGAGGTGGCCCCCCACTTCTCCGGCGTCGTCCCCGTCCGTGACTCCAAGGACCCCGAAGGCCCCGCGCTCGTCTTCCCCGCCGCCGCGTTCGCCGCGTTCGTCGTGGGCGTCAAGTCGGGCGACTTCGGCACCATCTGATGCTGCGCCCTGAGCGCGCCCCACCCGGGACCCCACCGCCTCTCCCCGATGTGGTGGGGTCTCTCACTGTCTCCAGCACCCTTCGGTCCCGGCACCCCGAGCGAGTCGCGTACCTCGCCAACCGCCGGCAACTGCTGAAGAGGAAGCCGCCACCGGCCATCCACACGGTCGTCGGATACGCCGAATCCCAGGCAGGGGCCATCTTGAGCGGTCGCAGCGTGGAAGAGAGACTACGACCAACTACAGGTGGAGTCACTGTCGAAGGTGGCCTCACTCACCATGATCCGCGCGGTGAGAAAGGGACTTGAATGACACACATCGATCTGACCGACGCTCGGTGGGTGAAGTCGCGGCACAGCAACAACGGCGGCAACTGCGTCGAGGTGGCCCCCCACTTCTCCGGCGTCGTCCCCGTCCGTGACTCCAAGGACCCCGAAGGCCCCGCGCTCGTCTTCCCCGCCGACGCGTTCGCCGCGTTCGTCGCGGGCGTCAAGTCGGGCGACTTCGGCACCATCTGATGCTGCGCCCTGAGCGCGCCCCACCCGAGACCCCACCGCCTCTCCCCGATGTGGTGGGGTCTCTCCCTGTCTCCAGCACCCTTCAGTCCCGGCACCCCGAGCGAGTCGCGTACCTCGCCAACCGCCGGCAACTGCTGAAGAGGAAGCCGCTGCACCATCCCGGACAAGGCCGACCAGGCCCGCAACCGCAAGAAGCTCGGCTCACGCGGCGGTCGTCCGCTGAAGTTCGACCCCGAAGACTACAAGGCAAGGCACGCGGTCGAATGCGGCATCAATCGGCTCAAAAGACACCGCGCTGTAGCCACACGGTACGACAAACTCGCGGTCCGCTACGAGGCGACCGCCCTCGTCGCAGCCATCAACGAGTGGTTGTGACGTACTGATCCGACGACACCTCAAACACCCGTACTCGCCGACCGCCGGTGGGATTGACGGTCTCACGGACCGGATGCATCCCCAGTTTGGTCATGATCCGTTCGGAGGCGTCGTTGCCCACTTGCGTGATGCTGACGATCCGCTCCAGCCCTCGCTCTTCGAACCCGAACCGTACAGCGGCCGCAGCAGCCTCGGTGGCCAAGCCCTGCCCCCAGTGTGAACGTCCCAGCCGCCAGCCGACCTCAACCGCCGGGAGTACCTCCGGCAAGAAGTCGGGCACCGAAAGGCCGGTGAACCCGGCCAGCTCGCCAGTGGACCGGATCTCCACGGCGAACAGGCCGAAGCCCTGTGACTCCCACTCGCTCTCCCATGCCTGGACCCGGCTGCGTGTCTGCTGTTCGTCAAGGACGCTGCCGTCGCGGATCCACCGCATGACCTCGGGGTCGGCGTTGACGGCGGCCATGGGCGCAACGTCTTCCTCGCGCCAACGACGCAGGATCAAACGGGGAGTCTCAAGCGTGACCATCCAATCATTCTGGATCACAATTGGGCTCTCCGCCCTCTTCACTAGGCACTTTCGATACACGCCCTAGTGGCGTCCTCACAGTTGGTCCCGGCACTCCGAGCACAGTCGGTCCGCGCTCGGGACCGGCCGACGGCACAGGCCGTCGTCGCCCTGGCACTCGGGAGACGCCTGGCGAGGCGCCGGAGCAGCCTCGGACGGTGCCGGCCGGTGGGCGGATGGGAACGGGGGCACCTTCGTCAGCCGTGCCGCCAGGACGGCGCCGACACTTCGGGTGATCTTCTCCGGGAGCGGGGCGGACAGGATGCCCGTCAGCGCGTCCCGGGTCCAGCCGC